>MHYD01000020.1:0-21935 GCA_001824645.1 Planctomycetes bacterium RBG_13_46_10 | reverse complement strand
TAGATTGAAAAAATGACGATTTTCGATTGATGAGTAATGATTGAAAATCGCAATTGAAAATAGAGAATTGGAAATTAATTATGCCTACAATCAATCAGTTAGTGAAACGGCCGAGGGCCAAATCCAAAGGTCAAAAACGAGTATCCGACATTAGCGGTTCGCCGCAGAGAAGGGGCGTATGCCTGATAGTAAGGACGCAGACGCCAAAGAAGCCAAATTCGGCTTTACGAAAGGTTGCCAGAGTAAGGCTTACCAACGGCAAGGAAGTTACCGCTTATATACCAGGCGTTGACCATAACCTCCAGGAGCACAGCACGGTTATGATTCGCGGCGGTCGAGTCAGAGATCTTCCGGGTGTTCGATATCATATAATCCGTGGCGTCCTCGATTGTGCCGGTGTAGCCAATCGTAAACGGGGCAGAAGTAAATATGGTGCAAAGAAAGGAAAATAACTCGATACTGAATGCTTAATATTCGATGAGCATCAAAAATCGGGAAACGGGGTTCGAGAATAATGAAAAAGTGGACTTTTTCGAGTCAACAACTAAAGCAAGATCCTAAATATAACAGCAAGCTGGCCTCAAAGTTTATTAACTCTCTGATGTGGCAGGGCAAAAAGAGCGTTGTTCAGCGGATTTTTTATGATGCTATGGATATTGTATCCAAAAAGGTATCAGATGTACCACCTATTGAGGTGTTCGAGACAGCAGTAAACAATGTAAAGCCACTGCTTGAGGTTCGCAGCAAGCGTATAGGCGGAGCGAGTTACCAGGTCCCCATGCAGGTCAGGCCCAAGCGTCAACAATCGCTTGCATTCAGGTGGATAATACAGTCGGCCAGAGACAAGAAGGGAAAGCCGATGTGTGATAGGCTGGCATCTGAGTTGATAGATGCCTACAGTAAGCGTGGCGGCGCAATGACTACTCGAGAAAATATCCATAAAATGGCTGAGGCAAATAAAGCCTTTGCTCATTTTGCATGGTAATTTAGTAAAAGGCGGCATATAGCGGAAGGCATTAACTTTTTCCTGTCCGCTATTTTTTTTGCTTATGTGTTTATAGTTATGAATTCAAAGTTTATTGATAAACTCTCAGTGATGAATAATGAGCGAGCTGGACAAATTACGTAATATCGGAATTATAGCTCATATAGACGCCGGCAAGACTACGGTAACCGAGCGCATACTGTATTATACGGGTAAGACCTACAAAATGGGGGAGGTACATAACGGCACGGCTGTGATGGATTATTTGGAGGAGGAGCAGAAAAGAGGTATAACCATCACCTCGGCTGCGACAAAATGTCCCTGGAAGGATTTTGAAGTTAACCTCATTGACACGCCGGGGCATATCGATTTTACCGCTGAAGTTGAAAGATCTCTGCGTGTTCTCGATAGTGCTGTAGCTGTATTTGACGGCAGCGAAGGGGTGCAGGCTCAAAGCGAGACCGTCTGGAGACAGGGACAAAAATATGGTTTGCCTTTTCTTTGTTTTATCAACAAGATGGATAAAACCGGTGCCGATTTCCAGATGAGCGTTGATAGTATCCGTGACAAGCTGCTTGCCAATCCTGTTCCGCTGCAGGTCCCTATAGGTGCGGAGGACTCTTTCACAGGGATAATTGACATAGTAAATATGCTTGCGGTTTATTATCAGACTGAAAGGCTGGGGGTAAGATTTGAAGAAAACGATATCCCTGACAATTTGATGCCGATGGCTGAGAAACAAAGACATGTGATGATCGAATCTATTGCTGAGTATGATGAGGAGTTGATGGATTGTTATGTTCATGATAAGCCGATTAATGTTCAGATGATTCAAAGAGCGGTCAGAAAAGGGACATTAGCTAACAAGCTTCATCCTGTATTTGTCGGTTCGGCCCTTAAATATATAGGCGTACAGCGGTTGCTTGATGGTGTCATAGCCTATTTACCTTCTCCTTTGGAAAGACCTGTTATAATTGGTCATAAGCCGGATGACAAAAGTAAAGAAATCGCAGTAAAATGCGATCCGAAGGGCAGCCTGGTTGCTCTTGCATTTAAAATTACCAGCGATACACATGGTGATTTGAGCTTTATTAGGATTTATCAGGGCACATTAAAAGTCGGAACAAGAGTGCTTAATACCAACCGCAATAAGCGTGAAAATATCACCAGGTTATTCGAAATGCACGCCAACGAGCGAAAAATAGTGGATTTCGCCGAAGCTGGCGATATTGTAGCGGTTATAGGACTAAAACACACCCTAACAGGCGATACAGTTTGTGACCCGAAAAAACCTGTGCGTCTGCCCAGCATTACGTTTCCTCAAACGGTGATTAATATGTCCATAGAGCCTAAAACATCAGCCGAAAAAGTAAAATTGGCAGAGGCACTGGGAGAGCTACGACGTGAAGACCCGACTTTTGAGTATAGGATCGATAATGAAACCGGCCAGACAATTATTAGTGGAATGGGTGAGCTGCATCTGGAAATACTTGAAAATAAACTGGTTAAAGAAAAAAATATTCACGTCAGAGTAGGAAGACCCAGAGTAGCATATAAAGAAGCTATAACAGAGCCAACAGAAGCAGAGGGTAAATTTATTCATCAAACCGGAGGCCATGGTCAGTATGGCCATGTTGTTTTTAGGATTGAGCCGTTGTTTGCACAAGATGGGCACTGGGAGAGTGAAATAGAATTTGAAAACAGAGTGGGCTATGATATTGTGCCGAGGGAGTATGTTCATGCTGTTGAAAGGGGGGCCAAGCAGGCGTTAGGTTGTGGTGTATTGTCGGGTTATCCTGTTGTTGGGATTAGAGTTGCGCTAATAGGTGGCTCATACCATTCGGTTGATTCTTCAGACCTGGCTTTTGAGCAGGCAGCGGCAATTGCGATTGAAAGGGCCCTACGAAAGGCAGAATCTGTTTTGCTTGAGCCGGTCATGCGGCTTCAAGTCATAGTTCCTGAAACAGCTTTTGGAGCCGTTCAGGGAAGTCTCTTGGGGAAAAGGGGTTTAATCACTGATTGCAGGCTGCATGGAAAGATGCGTATTATTGATGCCAAAGTGCCCTTAGCAGAAATGTTTGGGTATTCGAGCGAAATAAGAGGTCTTACAGCAGGTCGTGGAACCTTTACTATGGAGCCATTGACCTATGAAAAAGTACCTGATGTAATTGCAAAACAGGTCGTTCTCTAAGAAAATATATAAAATTTTTACATTTAAATAAATATTTTTGCCGATTTTATTGACAAAAGGAAAACTTCGTGATAGATTTCTAAGTTTTCAGCTGTAGCGAGCATTGCCCTGAAGGGCTTTGCGTTATTTAGTTGAGCTGTGGCACGTCCACATTTGACGGTCAAGGAAGGTTTGGAAAAGTGCTCTGTTAGATGCAGGGGCGCTCCGAAACCGACAAGTATATCTTAGTGGGGTGGCACGTTAAGCCCCCATGTTGAGTTCGTAAGGAAGGCGAAGATGGTTTAGTGCTGATAATTGAAAACTGCTTGTGAGAGATTCAAGGCAAGCTGCAGTCAACATTCATTAATCATCGAAAAGGCCTTTCCTGCCGGTATTAAATAAGATGTTTCCAGCAGAGAGCAGGGACAATAACTGCTGGAGTTTTATCTCAATGTAGAGTAAGTACAGAATATATGAAAATAACCTGCTTCGAGCAAAGAGGAATATAATGGCTGCTGAAAGCGAGCGAATAAGAATAAGAATGGAGGCATACGACCATAGAACGCTTGATACCTCTGCGAAGGAGATAGTAGAGCATGCTCGAAGAACTAACGCAAGAGTAAGTGGTCCGGTGCCTTTGCCTACAAGAATTGAAAGATATACTGTCTTGCGAAGTCCTCATATTGATAAAAAATCTCGCGAGCAGTTTGAGCTAAGGACTCACAAGCGTTTAATTGATATTCGCGATGCTAATGCGAGAACAGCAGAAGTGTTAAACCGATTGGTAGTGCCGGCGGGCGTTTTTGTAAAGATAAAGGCGTAGCTTATGCCGGCAACAGACTTAATGGGATGAGACGGTTGAAAGATGGCATTGTTATTGGGTAAAAAAATAGGCATGACACAGCTTTACGATGAAACAGGTCAGATAGTGCCTGTTACAGTCATACAAGCAGGTCCGTGTGCCGTTATTCAGGTTAAGACCGCCGAAACCGACGGCTACAATGCTATTCAGTTAGGCTACGATGATATAAAGCCTAACAGGCGCAATAAGCCGCAGCTTGGCCATGTTGCCAAAGCTAATACTACACCGAAGAAGTTTATCAGAGAAATGCAGCTGACAGGAGAAACCGGAGCGGAATACAAAGTAGGAGATTCTATTACAGTCTCTATTTTTTCTGAAAAAGAGATGGTCGATGTGATTGGTACAAGTAAGGGCAAGGGATTTGCCGGCTGCATGAAAAGGTACGGATTCGGAGGTTTTCCGGCCTCTCACGGCACAGAAAGAAAGCACCGGGCACAAGGCTCGATAGCAAGTTTCGCCAGCAACGCAGGTATGGGTGCGGGCATTAAAAGAGGCAAGAAAATGCCGGGTCGATTGGGCGGCGAGAGAGTCACAGCTAAAAATCACAGCCTTGTTGCAGTCGATAAAGAAAATAACTTGTTAATTGTCAAAGGTTCTGTTCCGGGACCGGCGGGAGGCTATTGTATTGTCCGGAGCTCTAAAAAGGCCTTAAAAGCCGGGGAATGATAGTTTAATATGATTGATTTAGCGGTTTACAACACGGACGGCAAGGAAGTGGATCGATTAAAGGTCGATGAATCTGCTTTTGGTGGTGTTGTGAGATACTCACTGCTTAAGCAGGCTGTTGTTATGTACCATGCCAATAAGCGTGTAGGTACAGCCGCAACAAAAAGCAGAGGTATGGTGGCCGGCTCAACAAGGAAAATCTACAGGCAAAAAGGCACAGGCTTTGCCCGGGCTGGGACCCGCAGGACTGGTAAACGTGTGGGTGGTGGCGTTACATTCGCTAAAGTTGCCAGAGATTTCAGCAAAAGTATGCCGAAAAAACAGAGAAAATTAGCCAGAGATTCCGCAATACTGGTGAAGCTTTTGGGTAGTGACGTTGTAGTGGTTGATAAGTTGAGTTTTGAAAATCCTAAAACGAAAGATTTTGTAAAAGTGCTGAATAATTTGAGCATTGATCGCAGTTGTCTGGTAGCTGTTGGCGACTACAATGAGAATATCTATAAGTCAGCCCGAAATGTTCCTAAGGTGGCTGTTATGCCCGCGGCCCAGTTAAATGCGGGTGATATATGTAGTTATCGCAAAATGATGTTTACCAAAGAAGCGTTTTTATCTGTAATGAATAAAACAGACAAGGCTCAAGGCCCGGAAGATAGTTAAACTTGTATGAACATACACAGCGTAATAATTCGACCGTTGATTACAGAGCAGAGTATGCACTTTGCCAGTGCAAAGGGAGCATATACTTTCCGGGTCAACAGGAAGGCCAACAAAGTTCAGGTAAAAAACGCTGTTGAAGAAATATATAATGTGAAGGTTGAAAAAGTAAGAACCGCTAATCGAAAAGGTAAACATCGTCGAAGAGGCAGAACAATTGGCAGGACGGCCGATTGGAAAAAGGCTGTTGTATATCTGAAACCTGATTATCATATTGATTTGTTCTAAAGAAAAATTATGGCTATTAAAGTTTATAATCCAACAAGTGCGGGACGTAGGAACAGTTCAGTTATTGATTATTCTGAGCTGACATCCACTATACCTGAGAAGTCCCTTTGTTTACGTATAAGGAAAAGCGGCGGTCGAAACGCGTTTGGCATCACAACAACGCGCTTTAGGGGCGGAGGCGCGAGAAAGATATATCGAATTATCGATTTCAAACGGGATAAAGATGGCATCCCGGCAAAAGTGGCAACGATTGAATATGACCCCAACAGAGACTGTTTTATCTCTCTGCTTAACTACGCCGACGGTGAGAAAAGATATATATTGTCGCCGCAAGGGATAAAGGTTGGAGACGAGGTAGAAAGCGGCCAATCTTGCGAGCCTAAAACTGGTAATGCGATGCCGCTGGAAACGATCCCTGCCGGCATCGAAATTCACAACATTGAAATGACTGCCGGTCAGGGTGGAAAACTTGTCAGGTGTGCCGGGGCAGCTGCTAAAATCGTGGCCAAGGAAGGTGACTGGGTGACCATAATGTTGCCGAGCGGTGAAATGAGGATGCTTCGCAAGGAATGCCGGGCGACAATCGGTCAATTGAGTAACTCTGACCACCAGAATATAAGTCTGGGCAAGGCTGGGCGAACACGGCACCTGGGTCGCAGACCTCACGTCAGAGGTAAAGCGCAGAATCCGGTTTCTCACCCGATGGGCGGCGGAGAAGGTCGCGCAAATGGCGGACGAGATCCCTGTTCACCTACCGGCGTATTGGCGAAAGGTGGAAAGACAAGGAATCCCAGGAGTCCGAGTAACAAAAGAATTATCAGAAGGCGTAGAACAAAAAAGCAAAAACAACTGGCACTTTAGGATGTAAATGGTGCCTCGTGAGATGAGGCACGCATTACGAGATGTAAAATGGGACGATCTCTGAAAAAAGGACCGTATATTGATGGGAAGTTGTTTGACAAGGTTAACAAACAAAATGCTTCAGGTACGAAAGAACCAATAAAAACCTGGGCCAGGAGATGTACAATAGTTCCTGAGTTTGTCGGTTTTACCTTTATGGTTCATAATGGCAAAATCTTTAACAAGGTCTATGTCACTGAAGATATGGTGGGACATAAACTGGGTGAGTTCTCACTCACAAGGACGTTTAGAGGTCATTCGAGCAAAAAAATAGCGACGACGTCGTGAGCCGCGAATCGGCTGAGTATATCGAAGCCGAACGGCAAGTAAGGCTGCAGAATAAGAAGTATGTTAAGTGCTGATAAATTAAAACAATTGTCGAAGCAGCGTGGAATAACCACAAATGCCTTGGCCGGTCACCTTGCCGGTGGCAGACTCAATAAGAAGAAAGCAGTGACGGCTGTCAGGAACTGGCAGAAAGGTCTTTTGAAACCTCACCCGCGTGCCGAAGAAGTCCGTCGGCTGGCCTCGGCTTTAGGTGTGGAAGTTAGTGATTTAGCCAGTTGGGAGTCAACCTATCGATACGCTCCGGGTTCGGCTCGCAAGGCAAGGCTGGTAACGCAATTGATAGTCGGCCTGGGCGTCCAGGATGCGATGGATGTCCTGAAGTTTACAAGAAAAAGAGCTGCGCCGATGGTTAATCAGGTCCTAAAATGCGCTATTGCGGATGCCGATACGCAGAAGGCTGATGTGGACAATTTATACGTCAGCTACGCACGTGTCGATGATGCAGGGATACGTATCGGCACAAAAAGATGGATACCGAAAGACAGAGGCAAAGCGCATCCTATTCGAAAAACGGCCTGTCATATACATGTAACAGTAACGCAAGTTTAAAAGAAAGGTAAAATGTGAAATTCAAAGTCCGGGGCATAAAACCAATTCTAAAGGTTGAATTTTTATTGTTATATTGATTTTTGTTATTAGGTGTTGTTTCGGCTTTTTTATCGGAATTTCAAGTGTTTGCAAGATGTGAATTATGGGTCAAAAAACGTCTCCAATAGGTTTTAGGACGGGTATAACGCTGGGATGGCAAAGCACATGGTTTGCTCCGAAGGCCAGTTATGGGGATTTCCTTGTCGAGGATCAGAAAATACGCAAGTATATCGACAATAAATTCAACCGTCAGATGCCTAAGGGTGCTGTAGCAAAAATAGAAATAATACGGACTCGCAATGAAGTCAATGTTACACTTCATAGCGCCAGGCCCGGCGTGGTCATTGGGCCCAGAGGCGGAGAGGTTGATAAGCTGCGGGAGGAGCTCGAAGAGCTGACGGGCAGGAAGGTGATTGTTAATGTTGTTGAGATAAAAGAGCCGGACTTGAACGCTACTTTAGTTGCAGAGGCAATAGCTGAACAATTGGCCAAGAGAGCTTCATTTAGACGCACAATGAAGCAATTCTGCGAATCGGCGATGACCGCCGGTGCACAGGGAGTTAAGATTATGTGTGCCGGTCGGCTGGCAGGTTCGGAAATGGCACGCACAGAAATGCAAAAGCTCGGCAGTATTCCTCTGCATACTCTGGATGCTAATGTGGATTATGCCATTGCAACAGCGAGGACTACCTATGGAGCAATCGGCATTAAGGTCTGGATATATAAAGGTAAATTCGGCGAAGAGATACCACAAAGTTCACGTCGTCGGACTCGTGCGCCAAGGCGCGCCGCTGCGGCACCTGCAGAAACTACAGCTCCAACAAGAACTGCCGGTACTGATGTAGCTGCGCCAAAAGACAGCAGTGGCAGTGGTGATTCTAACATTAAAGCGTGACGTGTATTATAAATAGGGTTGATAACAATGGCAATGATGCCAAAAAGAGTTAAGTATCGTAAGAGCCAGCGCGGCACGATGAAAGGAAATGCCACAAGGTGCAATTTTGTTGCGTTTGGTGAATATGGTTTGCAGGCGCTTGAGACCAGTTGGGTAAGCGCGAAGATTATCGAAGCCGGTCGCGTGGCGGCAACTCATTTTCTACATCGGGAAGGAAAGGTCTATTTAAGGATATTTCCGCATAAGCCTGTAAGCGCGAAGCCTTTAGAGACTCGAATGGGTAAGGGCAAGGGTGAGCCGGAATTCTGGGTTGCTCGGGTAAGACCCGGCCAGGTATGTTTCGAGATCGGCGGAGTGAGTGAGGATGTGGCAAAGCAGGCATTGCTTAGAGTTGCTCATAAAATGCCGATCAGAACGAGATTCATTAAGAGAAGACATTCTTTGTGACAGGGAGCAGCGCTAAGTGAAGGTGAAGGCACAACAATACCGTGAGATGAGTCAGGACGAGCTGGCAAGCACATTACAGGAGCTTACCAGGCACCTGTTTGATTTGCGCTCACAGGCGGTCACAGAGAAGCTCGAGAATTCAAAAGACATAAGTAATGTAAGACGTAATATTGCCAGGATAAGAACGGTTATGCGAGAGCGAGCGTAACGCTGCTCTTCTGCAGGTATTGGTAACTAAAATGCAGGAAAGAAAATTGAAAACTTTAACCGGAAGGGTAATAAGCAACAGCGGTAATAAAAGTATTAGAGTTGCCATTGACTTTATTGTCAGGCATCCGAAGTACGGCAAATATATAAGACGCAGAACCAAACTTGGCGTACACGATGAGCGAAACCAGGCTGGTTCTGGTGATCTGGTCGAAATTGCTCAGTGCCGGCCTTACAGTAAAACAAAAAGCTGGCGTCTTCTCAAAGTTGTTGAGAAAGCTAATCTGGCTGAATTATAAGACCGGAGTCTTTGTGAGAAAATATACACAGATTTAAAGACAGTGATGCAGGAACAATAAGGTGATACAGCAGGAAACAATGTTAGATATAGCCGACAACTCAGGTGTTAAGTCGGCGCTGTGCATTAAAGTATTCGGCAAAATGGGAGCCAGAGGTAAATTTACACGCCCGGCAGCTTCCATTGGAGATGTTATCAGTGTTGCCATAAAGAAGGTATTACCAACCTGCCAGCTGGATCATAAAAAAGTGCATAGATGTGTTATTATCCGTACCAAGAGTCCTATAAGACGACCTGACGGCAGCTATGTGAAGTTTGACAGCAACGCAGCCGTGATGGTTGATAATGAGGGCAATCCTATTGGCACAAGAATTTTCGGTGCTGTAGCACGTGAATTGCGTGAAAAGAACTATATGAAAATTATATCCCTTGCGAGTGAAGTGGTCTGAGTATCACGCAACCGCAAGTGGAGATGATAATAATTGGTAAACAAGATGGCTTTGCACGTTAAAAAAGGCGATATGGTTGAGATTATTACGGGTGACCACAAAGGTGCCAAAGGCAGAGTGCTGCGCGTTATGCCGGATAAAAATAAAGTAGTAGTTCAGGGGCACAATATAGTTAAAAAGCACGTTAAGCCTTCTCGTAAAAATCCTCAGGGAGGTCGAATCAGTGTTGAGCAGCCCATCCATATCAGTAATGTTTTGCCTGTGGACCCGAAGACCTCCAAGAGCAGCAGGGTTCGTTATCAGGTAAGCGAAGACGGAACCAAAAAGCGAATTGCGATTGATGGCACTGAAATCAGTGTTGTAAAAAAGGCAAAGAATAAATAATGAATCGTCAATATTAGGCGGATTTACGAAATTGAAATTATGGCACGGTTAAAAGATTTATATAAGTCCCGGATAGTTACAGAGCTGACCAAGGAATTTGGCTATGAAAGCCCGATGGCTGTGCCCCGTATAGAAAAAGTGGTTGTATCGATGGGTGTAGGAAAAGCGGTACAGGATAAAAAATATATCGAAGCAGCCAAAAAAGAGCTGACGATGATAACCGGCCAGATACCTCTTGTCTGCAAGGCCAAAAGAAGTGTCTCCAACTTCAAACTGCGCCAAGGTATGGAAAACGGCCTGAAGGTTACTCTCCGCGGCGTGAGAATGTATGAATTTATGGACAGGCTCATTAATCTTTCGATTCCGCGGGTAAGGGACTTCCGGGGTCTTGATACGGATAGCTTTGACGGCAGAGGAAATTATTCGATGGGTTTATCTGAACAAACGGTTTTTCCGGAAATTAACCCGGCTCAGGTCGAGTTTCAACAAGGTATGAACATAACTTTTGTAACTACGGCAAAAACTGATAAGGAAGCAAGACAGTTACTGCTGCTTTTTGGTATGCCGTTTAAAAAAGAATAAATGATTTTCTAAATGCTATATTAACAGGGACACGTAGATGTCAACTAAAGCGCTGGAAAACAAGGCAAAAAAGAAACAAAAGTTCCGTGTCAGGCAATACACACGTTGTGAGATATGTGGGAGAGCCAGAGCTGTTTATCGCAAGTTCAAAATTTGTCGGATTTGTTTCAGAACTTTGGCGAACGAAGGAAAAATACCTGGAGTTAGAAAAGCCAGTTGGTAATGAGTAGAACACGAGGCATACAATTATGAGTTTGGGCGATCCAATAGCTGACATGCTTACGAGGATTCGCAATGCTTTGCGAATAAATAAAGAGAAGGTCGATGTGAGAGCCTCGAATATCTGCCAGGGTATAGCAGATGTATTAAAGAAAGAAGGCTATATCAAAGATTTCGACCGAATTGATGACGGCAAGCAGGGAATACTGCGAATTGTTCTGAAGTATGATCCGCAGGGGCAATCTGTTGTTACCGAAATCAAAAGAATTAGTAAACTGGGACGAAGAGTTTATTCATCTGTTGATGAGCTGCCTCGAGTTTTAAGCGGTATGGGTATAGCTATTGTTACGACAAGTAAGGGTGTAATGAGTGATAAGGAATGCCGCCAGGCTAATATTGGCGGCGAGATACTTTGTACGGTTAGCTAATGAGTCGTGTTGGAAATAAACCTATTGATATCCCCACTGGGG
The DNA here is from genome assembly GCA_001824645.1 of Planctomycetes bacterium RBG_13_46_10. GTDB lineage: Bacteria > Planctomycetota > Phycisphaerae > Sedimentisphaerales > Anaerobacaceae > RBG-13-46-10. The sequence continues at coordinate 10,523 of MHYD01000020.1, read as the reverse complement.
TAAAAGCCGAGCTGAAAGGCTCATCTGTGACAATATCAGGGCCGCTTGGAAATCTGCAGATGAATTTTAATCCTCGGATTAAGGTGGAAGTTAATAATAGCGAGCGGCGAATATTAGTTAAGAATGACCAGCCGGAAGACCGGCTGAGCAAGCAGCTACATGGTACGACACGAGCTTTGATTGCCAATATGATCGTTGGAGTAAGCCAGGGTTATGAAAAGAAAATGGAGATTTACGGTACCGGCTACAGCGTTAAGGAACAAGGCGGAAAGCTGACTTTTCACATTGGCTTTTCCCGCCCGATAGAGCGGGTAATTCCGAAGGGACTAAAAGTAAATATTGAAGTTAGTGCGACACGAGGTGACGAGGTTCCTGCGAAGTTAACGCTTACATCTACAGACAAACAGCTCCTGGGACAGTTTGCCGCGGATGTGCGCAAGGTTAGGCCGCCGGAACCTTACAAAGCTAAAGGCATACGTTATGCGGATGAGCACATACGACGAAAAGTCGGCAAAGCGTTCACTTCGGGTACAGCATAAATAGGATGAAATTTTTGTGAGAGTTAATAAGATAAAAAGAGCAACGCAGAGACGTAAACAGCATGTCCGGAAAAAGGTTTTGGGAACGCCTGAGAGACCAAGATTGTCTGTTTTTAGGTCGAACAAACATATTTACGTCCAGGTGATAGATGATGTGACCGGAGTGACACTCGCTTCAGCGAGCACGAGGGCAAAAGGATTAAAAGACCAAATATCGAATACATCGAACAAAAAAGCTGCTGGAATTGTAGGCCAGATAATTGCAAAGCAGGCTATTGGCGTCGGTATCAAATGTGTTTGTTTTGACAGGAACCGTTATAAGTTTCACGGCAGAGTCAAATCACTCGCCGATGCAGCGAGAAAAGCTGGCCTGGTTTTTTAAAAACTAACGTAAGTTTGGAGAAAATAGTTTGGAGCAAGAAGCGGTTAGAATTGCAGAGCAGGAAGAAAAGCCGTTTGAGGATACGGTTGTAAAAGTGTTTCGTTGTGCCAAAGTTGTCAAGGGTGGGCGCAGATTCAGCTTTGCAGCTCTGGTTGTGGTTGGAGATCGGGCTGGCAGAGTAGGCGTCGGTTATGGCAAGGCTAATGAAGTGCCACAGGCGGTGGAAAAAGGATTAAAAGATGCCAAAAAGAATCTGGAGAGGATAATTTTATCCAATCGGACAATACCACACAAAGTTGTCGGTAAATATGGGGCAACAAAGATAATAATGGTACCGGCCAGCCCGGGCACAGGAGTAATCGCCGGAACCGGTGCGCGTGCAGTCCTCGAATATGCAGGAGTACAGGATATTCTTACAAAAGTCTATGGCAGTACCTCTGCCAAGAATGTTGTAAAAGCTACCTTAAATGGATTGAGGAAATTACGCAACAAGGAGATTATCGAAAGTATTCGCGGCGTTGCGTTAGCAGCTAACGGTCCCGGTATATAGGGATCATTCGGGTGATTAAATGTTTGACTGGGAAATAACTTTTATTGCAGGGAAAAAGAAAGCTCGTAAGCGTGTCGGCAGGGGAAGCGGCAGTGGGCACGGCCAGACCGCTGGCCGAGGTACCAAAGGCAGTCTCAGCAGGGCCGGCGCCATGTCTATGTCGCTTTATGAAGGCGGACAGATGCCTTTATTTCGGCGGCTGCCAAAGCGAGGCTTTAGTAATTTTGAATTCACGACGCGTTTTGAAATTGTTAATGTTTCACAGCTTGAATTGTTCAGCGATGGTGACAACATTAGTATAGAAGAGTTATTGGGAGCCGGACTGATACAGAGCCGCAAAAGCAAGGTTAAAATTCTTGGTGACGGTGAATTAACGAAAAAGTTACAGGTTAAAGCTCATAAATTTAGTAAATCAGCAGAGCAGAAGATAGTAAGCTGTGGCGGAAAAGCTGCGGTAATAGGTGAAAAGTAACAAATGTAGAGCTCCGAGTCGCGCAGTTGCGGACATACACCTTGGGATTTGAGTTGAAGCTTGCGGAACATCGGAGAATGTAGAGATGATTAAGACAGTATTTAACATATTCAAGATTCCGGATTTGCGCAACAAGCTTCTTTTTACACTTGCGCTGCTGCTGATATACAGGGTCGGCTTCCACATCCCTGTCCCGGGTTTTGACCAGAAAAAGATTGCGGCAAGGATGTCGGGAGAAGCTGATACTCCTTTGGGCAAAGCTGCTTTATATATGCAAATGTTCACCGGCGGAAGATTGGACAAAACCGCTTTGTTCGGCCTCGGAATCATGCCATATATTACAGCTTCGATTATTCTTATGCTGCTTGGCGAGATTGTACCGGCTTTGAAAAAGCTGAGACAGGAGGGCCAAACCGGTTATAAAAAAATACAGGAATACACGCGATATCTAACTGTGTTGGTTTGTGTGATTCAGGCGATAATGTATATGAAGTACCTGGGGTGGGGAAGTGAAGGGGAGGCAGGATTAGCCTATGCCGGCATGGAGCGTCAGGCTTTGATAATGGGCGTAATCGGCATGACCGCCGGCACTATCTTTATGATGTGGCTCGGTGAGCAAATAGATGAATACGGAATCGGTAATGGTATTAGCTTGATAATTATGGCCGGCATACTTGATAGGATGCCTTGGGCGGTCTGGCAGCTTTGGAAGATGACCAACTTCTCAATTGCTCCGCCGCCGGGCACCGTTGGTCCTGCAAGAATATTGTTTTTGGTTGCGGCCTTCGTTTTCGTTACAGCCGGTGCGATATTAATAACGCAGGGGCAGCGCCGGATACCGATTCAGCAGGCAAAAATGATGCGTGGACACAGAATGTACGGCGGCCAGAGGCACTATCTGCCTTTGCGAGTCAATCACGGCGGTGTAATGCCGATAATCTTCGCATCCAGTTTTATGATATTCCCGCCGATTTTAATCGAGTGGTTGGCAGCTCGATTCCCTCAGTCGGGATTTCTTAGTTTATTACGTAGTGCATTTCGAATGGATGGTTATATCTATAATGTCTTGTATATGTTATTGATATTTTTATTTGCTTATTTTTGGGTGACGGTGCAGTTTCAGCCGAAGGAGATGGCCAAGAATCTGCGGGATTCCGGCTCCTTCGTTCCCGGACTTCGGCCGGGCCGCAGGACTGCTGAATATCTTGAAAAAGTGATGGTCAGAATTACTTATTTTGGTGCCGCGTTTTTGGCTGCCATTGCTATTGTTCCATCTCTGATTGCAGCATTATTGGGAATACCGTTCGGTATTGCGACATTCCTTGGCGGTACGGGTTTGTTGATAGTTGTCAGCGTTTCGCTGGATTTAGTGCAGAAAATCGAGGCCAATCTGCTAATGCGCAGCTATGATGGTTTTATGGGTACAGGCAGAATAAAGGGAGCTTACGCATGAGAATAGTTTTATTAGGAGCTCCCGGTGCAGGCAAAGGAACTCAATGCAAGCGTATAGTTGATAGATACAGCCTGCAGCATTTATCCAGCGGTGATATATTACGAGAGCAAAGAGCTGCCGGTACCGAGCTTGGGAAGAAGGCACAGAGCTACATGGATTCCGGCGGGCTTGTGCCTGATGAAATTATCGTCGAGATGATGATAGAGGCCATAAAAAAAACCCCGGAGGCTGGTTTTATACTGGATGGTTTTCCAAGAACAGTTAATCAGGCCATAGAGCTTGATAAGTTGTTAAACGACAGCGAACAGGACATCGATGTTATTATTAATTTACTGGTAGATAGCCGAATAATTGAAGAGCGGATGACCGGAAGAAGAAGCTGTCCGAAATGTGGCGCGGTTTATCACGTTAAAAACCTTAAGCCTAAAATTACTGGTGTTTGTGATAAAGATGGTACCAAGCTGATTCAGCGCCCGGACGATAAACCTGAGGTGGTGGCAAATCGTCTCAAAACTTATCACGTTCAAACGGAATCTTTAGTGGATTACTATAAAAATAGACGAACGGTTTATGATTTTGATGCTAACAAGAGCGCCGACGAGGTGAGCGGTTTGATATTTGAAAAACTGGATGCTCTTGTCGAGGCGTGAAGCAGGATGCGAGAGACTGTATACAGTGCGAGACATGAAATTAAATGGCTATAACGCTTCGCAGCCGAAGAGAAATTGACTTAATGCGTAGAGCAGGTGCTGTTGTAGCGGATGTTCTTTCAAAATTGCAAGAGGTCGCAGAGCCTGGGATAACTACCGGACGATTGAATGAAATAGCTTTGCAGATGACTGCTGATGCCGGAGCAGAAGCTTTGTTTAAAGGCGTACGCAGTCCTCATGCTCGAATCCCGTTTCCAGGTGCAATTTGTGCATCTGTAAACGAGGAGGTTGTTCATGGGATTCCTTCAGACGAGACCAGACTGAAGCGAGGCGATATCCTGGGTATCGATTTTGGTGTCAGACTCAACGGATATTGCGGCGATGCGGCTGTTACGATTGGCATCGGTGAGATTTCTGATGACAGACGCAGGCTCATAAATGTGACGAAGAGTATTCTCGGCATAGCAATAGAGCGGGCAAGGCCCGCTGTTAAATGGAGCCGGATTGCCGCTGAGATGCAGAGCTGTGCGGAATCAGCCGGTTTTTCGGTTGTCAAGGAGTTTGTCGGGCACGGAATTGGCCGGCAAATGCACGAAGAGCCAAAAGTGCCAAATTTTGTAAGTGATGAGCTGTTGGCGAATGATATAGTCTTGGCCGAAGGAATGTTATTAGCTGTTGAGCCTATGATAAATGCCGGCAGCGAGGCAGTACGAACACTTAAGAATGGATGGACAGTTGTGACAAAAGACGGTAAAAGCTCGGCGCATTTTGAACATACAATTGTAATAGTGGAGAATGGCTGTGAAGTGCTGACAAAAAAATGACCGGGATTGGTTTTGCAGCCTTTAATATAATGAGCACTTATGGCAAAGAAAGACACAATAAAATTGCAGGCTAAGGTGGCTGAAGCTTTGCCAAATGCGATGTTCAGGGTCGAGCTGGAAAATGGTCATAAAGTGTTGGCCCATGTTTCCGGTAAAATGCGTATGAATTTTATTCGAATTCTGCCTGGTGATACTGTGACGGTTGAAATGTCGCCGTATGATTTGAATCGAGGGCGAATAATTCTTCGGCATTAATTTTGTTTTACATTGTTTTGCAGCAAGTGATCAGCAGCAAAAAATTGCTACGGAAGTTCAGGTATAGAAGATGAAAGTTAGAAGTTCGGTAAGACGTATTTGTGAGAATTGCAAGATTGTTCGCCGCAGAGGTGTTGTGCGTGTGATTTGTAGTAATCCACGACATAAACAGCGTCAGGGTTAGTTATATTATTAAATGGTAAATTACAAATTACCAGGTTACAAATAAGAAGGTGCTAATATGCCGCGTGTAGTTGGTATTGATATTCCTAATGAAAAAGCTATTTGGGTTTCGCTGACCTATATTCCTGGCATTGGCAGATATACTTCTGAGCAGATTTTAAAAGAGGCTGGTATCGAGCGGAGCACAAAGGCTGCCAAGCTCAGTGAGGACGAGCTTAGCCGGATAACTCAGATTATTGACCGCAATTATGTCGTTGGGGGACAGCTTCGCAGGCAGGTTACTCAGAATATTGCCCGTTTACGTGATATAAGCTGTTACAGAGGCGTTCGCCATAGAAAGGGTTTGCCGGTTCGGGGTCAGCATACTCAAAGTAATGCGCGTACGCGCAAGGGGCCGAGAAAGACAGTCGCGGGCAAGAAAGGTGTGAAAGAAGCTCGTTAGCGGTTTTAACTAAACGATGCGGGGAAAGTAATGGCAAAAAGTACAAAACGAAAAATCAGAAAAAACGTCGTGCGAGCCGTAGTGCACATAAAGGCAACCTTCAATAATACCCTGATTACAGTTACGGATTTGGAAGGTGATACAATCTGTTTTAGCTCTGCAGGCTGTGTCGGTTTTAAAGGTTCTCGCAAGAGCACTCCTTTTGCTGCCCAGCAGGCGGCTCAAAATTGTGCTAACACTGCTATGCGTAATGGGGTGCGAGAGGTTGAAATTAGGGTCAAGGGGCCCGGTGCAGGGCGGGAATCAGCTATCTCGGCTATACAGCAGGCAGGATTGCGTATAGCTTCGATAGAGGATGTCACTCCTTTGCCGCATAACGGTTGTAGGCCGCCGAAACGGAGACGAGTGTAAAATGAAAGTTTGCTTAAGGCTATTAGGAGACTAACAGAAAAATGGGACTTTATATTGGTCCATCTTGTAGATTATGTCGCCGTGAGGGCATGAAGCTTTTCCTCAAGGGAATTAAGTGTGAGACGGCTAAGTGCCAGGTTGAGAGAAGGCAGCGTAGTTTGGCGCCGGGTATGCACCGTTGGCAAAGGTCAAGGGCGAGTGAATACGGCGTTCGGTTGCGCGAAAAGCAAAAGGTTAAAAGATACTACGGGCTTTTAGAGCGGCAATTTATGAAATACTTCCGAAAAGCTGAGCGGTTAAAAGGTAATACAGGCGAGAACTTGCTGCAATTATTGGAGTCTCGATTGGATAACGTTGTATATAAATTAAACTTTGCACCGTCCCGCAAGGCAGCCAGGCAGTTGATTTGTCACGGTCATGTTTGTATAAACGGCCGCAAGAATGATGTTAGTGATTATATAGTGAAAATCGGTGACAAGATAACTCTGAAAGGCTCAGAAAAGAGCACCAAAAAAGTAAAACACCAGCTGGAGAGTAATCCTAATTTTACCACACAGGGCTGGTTGCAGTTAGACCGAGAGAAGCCAGAGGCTATAATTGTTGCTTTGCCCGGCCGAGCTGATGTGCAGATTCCTGTTGAGGAACAGTTGGTTGTGGAATTATGTTCGAGGTAACAGATTGTGATAAAAGCCGGCCTGTAGAATTCGTCGATTTCACTTACCTTCAGGTCTGAGCCTCAGGGTTGAAGACAGTCGAGCATAGAGCCGCAGGCTGGATATTTATCGCTGGAACATTGCAAAACTCTTGGAATGTAATTTTTTTACCGTCTTTTATTTGTTGTTGTGATAATTAAATTTTGATCGGAGGCCTGTATGCGAGTTACATGGCGTGGTTTAGAGTTACCGACTCGTGTGGAACGGGACACGACGGTATCGACCGATAGGTATAGCCGGTTTTTAATTGAGCCGTTCGAGCGCGGCTTCGGCATTACTATCGGCAACAGCCTGAGACGCGTATTGCTTTCTTCGCTGGAGGGTAGTGCCGTTACATCTATCAAAATAGCTGGCGTTGACCATGAATTTACCTCGATAAATGGGGTCATGGAGGATACCACAGACATAGTTTTGAATGTTAAAAACCTTGTAATTCGCCTTCAGGGCAAAGGCCCAAAGACAATGAAGGTTTCCGCCAACAAGGCCAAAACTGTTACGGCTGCCGATATTGTTACCGACCCGTCGATAGAAATAATTAACAAGGATTTAGTTTTAGCTACTCTGACCAGCGATGTAAATTTTGAAATGGAAATGGTAGTTGAAACCGGCAGAGGTTATGTATCAGCTTTTGAACGAATTGCGGCAGCTGACAGATTTGACCAGGAAATTGGAAGAATACTGATTGATGCCATATATTCACCGGTTGTTAGAGTTCGCTATACAACCGAAAACACTCGTGTGGGTCAGCGAACAAACTATGACAGGCTGATTTTGGAGATATGGACTAACGGGACTGTTACGCCAGAAATGGCGCTGGTTGAGGCAGCTAAGATATTACGAAAGCATATTAATCCGCTTGTCCAGTATTTTGAGATTGGGGAGCAAATTGTTGCCGTACCGGTGACAGAAGAGATGGATAAAGAAGCCGTAGATGAGGAGTTGACCAGAAAGCTGAGTCTTCCCATTCAGGAGTTGGAACTTTCTGTCCGGGCAAACAATTGTCTTGAATCGGTAAAAGTCGAAACAGTCGGCCAGTTGGTGCAGATGACGGATGCAGATCTGTTGAAGATTCGCAGCTTCGGGAAAACTTCATTACGCGAAATCAAGAGAAAAATAGCCGATATAGGCCTGTCTCTGGGAATGAAAGTACCATAAATGAGGAGTATGAGCAGATGCGTCATAGAGTAGCTGGGCGCCATTTAAGTCGAACAAGTGAGCACAGGCTTGCCCTTCGACGAAATTTAGTGGCTTCGCTCATTGAACATGAAACGATTTCTACCACTATCGTAAAAGCTAAAGAAGTACAATCATTCGCTGAGAAGATGATTACTTTGGCCAGAAAGGGCACATTAGCAGCAAGGCGACGGGCAATTGCCCTGCTTGGGGATCGTGACATTATAGGCGATGAGGATGGAAGTGCGGTCAAAAAAGGCACGATAATTGGAAAACTGTTCAGCGAGCTTGGACCACGCTACCTTGACAGGCCCGGCGGTTATACAAGGATTATCTCCTTATCTTTGAGAAGGTTAGGCGATAACAGCCGGCTTGTTCTGCTGCAACTTGTAGGTGCGGAAGAAAGTCCACAAAAGGAAGAGACAAAAGCTGGCCATAAAGGTGCTCGGAAAAAGATCGGCAGGACTGAGCAGGTCAAGGAGGTTTCGCAAGCCTCAAAGGCCGTGGAAAACGGGCAGACACAGCAAGATAATAAGACATCTTCGGGCGAGAGTCAGGTTGATGAAACAAAGCAATAATTTTAGCATCTGTTCTAACTAACCAGGGAGCGGTATGAGCAGTTGTATCTTTTGTAAAATTTTAGCCGGCGAGATTCCGGCTGCAAAAATTTATGAAGATGATGTTGTGCTTGCTTTTTTAGACATTGGCCCCATAAGTGACGGACACACGCTGATGATGCCCAGGCAACATATTGAAACACTGCACGATTGTCCTTCTGATATTCTTGGGCAAATATGTTCACGGCTCGGAAAAATCGCCGGTGCTGTTGCCAAGGCTATGAACTCTGATGGTTATAACGTTTTATGCAATAACGGCGGGGCGGCTGGCCAGGTAGTCGAACATTTACATTTTCATATAATACCTCGTAAAACCGGTGACAAACTTTTTCATCATTGGCCTTCGTATAAGTATCGGCAGGGCCAAACAGAGGATATCGTAACCAGCATCAAGAAAAATTTGTAAATTGCTTGTGTCGTTTCTTTCGGCTTCGCTCGAGACAGGCTTGAACAGAGTTATTTTATTTGGTATATATATTTATGTGATCGCGGGGTAGAGCAGTCTGGTAGCTCGTCGGGCCCATAACCCGGAGGTCGCAGGTTCGAATCCTGCCCCCGCTATTCTGACCTAAAGATAAGCCTATATTCTACAAGCACTTACATCAATTTCATTAGGGCTCATAATGAGGTAGTCGTAGGCTCGAAGGGCTCCCCCGCTATTTTGCCAAGCTGCACATAGCCGGTCGCTTTCGACCGGCTCTTTTATTTAGCACAATTCTTAATTTCCAATGACAAGATTGAGACAACGCACTGGGAATATATTATAATCTACGAGGTTAATTATGAATGTATTTGCTTTAGAGAATAAACTGGCCTTAATCACAGGCGGCGGTACCGGATTAGGCAAAGCTATTGCGAGTTGTATGTTGCAAGCCGGGGCAAAGGTGGTAATTTTAGGCCGACGGCAGAATATCTTGGAAAAAGCTTGCAGCGAATTGGGGCCACAGGCGAGTTTTTTTGTATATGATGTGACGCAGACGAAACAAGCCGCAGCTTTTGTCACTCAACTTAAGGAAAGCAAAGGTGTTCCCGATATTATAGTGCATAACGCAGGTATACACGTTAAAAAACCGGTCCAGCAGACAACCGAGCAGGAATTGTCGGACATGCTTCAAACTCATGTTATAGGTGCCTATGCCTTGACACGGGCACTATTGCCGGATCTCTTGAAAAGGGCATCAGGACATATATTGTTTGTTACATCTATGACCGCACTATTTGGAATTCCATTGGTTTCCGCCTATACTATCGCCAAGTCCGGTATTGCCGGGCTGGTACGTTCTCTCGCTACTGAATTGTCGCCTCATGGAATACGCGTCAATGCTATCGCCCCGGGCTGGATCGATACTGATATGACACAAAAGGCCCTGAAGGACGATCCCGAGCGAAAAGAAAAAATTCTGTCGCGCACACCATTGCGTACCCTGGGGACACCTGAAGATATAGGCTGGGCAGCGGTTTACCTCAGCTCGCCGGCAGCGAAGTTTATTACAGGCCAACAATTAGCAGTGGATGGCGGGATGAGTATCGGATTCTAACAATGAAACTCGGACTCGGGTTATATAGGCACATGCTGACATCAGACAATTTTGCCTTTGCCCGGCAATGCGGTGCTACGCATCTGGTGGTTCATCTTGTGGATTATTTCCACCAGGGACAAGATAATCCCACACAGAATCAGCCTACAGGCGGTGCTGCCGGCTGGGGTGTATGCAGTAAAAAACCGCTGTGGACTCCGGATGAATTAACAGCCTTGAAGCAACGAATCAACGACGCCGGACTGGAGTGGGCCGCTATTGAGAATTTTGACCCTGTTCACTGGTATGATGTTTTGTTGGATGGCCCGCGACGCGATGAGC
>MHYD01000019.1:8505-9306 GCA_001824645.1 Planctomycetes bacterium RBG_13_46_10 | reverse complement strand
ATATGGAAAAACACAACGTCTCCCGCCTCGTTGGAGCGCCTCCCGGATATGTCGGTTACGAAGAAGGGGGGCAGTTGACCGAAAGAATCAGACGCAGACCGTATGCGGTGCTGCTGCTTGATGAAATCGAAAAGGCACATCCGGACGTCTATAATATGCTTCTGCAAATAATGGAAGAGGGACGACTGACCGACAGTTTCGGCAGACACATCGATTTTAAGAATGTCATCCTTATTATGACCAGTAATATCGGCGCCGACCTGATTAAGAATCAGGCCGGGTTCGGATTCGGCAAACGGACGGCGGAAGCAAATTACGAAAAAATGAAGGAAATGCTGCAGAAAGAAGTCGAAAGACATTTCCGGCCGGAATTTCTTAACCGTCTCGATGACGTAATCGTCTTCCACGCACTTACAAAGGAGGACCTGACCACTATAGTCGAATATGAACTTAACAAGGTTTTTAAGCGACTGACCAAGCAGGGGTATCATCTTGAAACTGCGGCTGCGGCAAAGGAATTCTTAATCGAGAAAGGATATAGTTCTGAATTCGGAGCCCGGCCGTTAAGACGAGCAATAGAGCGATATATTGAAGACCCGTTAAGCGAAAATATACTCCGCGGTGTGTTTAAAGATAAAAACGTTATCAAAATAGACGTTAAAGATGAGGACCATTTACGTTTCGAGGGCATAAGCAAAGAACAGCCGAAGACCAAACCCGCCCAGGCCCCTGTCGCAACCGCAGGAACGGCAAAAAAAGAACAAAAAGAAGAGCCGGTTAAGCCGTCGGAACAGTAAATTA
>MHYD01000019.1:7240-8311 GCA_001824645.1 Planctomycetes bacterium RBG_13_46_10 | reverse complement strand
AACTGCTCTCGGCAGGTAAAGTCGCAGCATTTGTTGTAGCAGGAGGCCAGGGTACAAGACTCGGCTTTGACGGGCCGAAGGGAGATTTTGCTATCAGCCCTGTAAAAAACAAAACTCTGTTTCAGCTCTTTGCGGAGATGATAAAAGCCGCAGGACAAAAGTACGGCTTTAAACCCGTCTGGTACATAATGACAAGCCCGCTTAATCACGACCGAATCACAGAAATTTTCGAACAGAATGATTTTTACGGCCTTGCCAAATCCGCGGTATTTATATTTCAGCAGGGCACAGAAGTAAATTTCTCGTCCGACGGCAAAATTCTGCTTGCCGAAAAAGACGAAATATCAGCATCGCCCGACGGCCACGGCGGCAGCATAAAGGCACTTTGCAAAAGCGGCGCTGTTGATAATATGAAGACCGGCGGCATAGAATACATCAGCTATTTTCAGGTGGATAATCCCTTAATAAATAGTTTTGACCCGCTCTTTGTAGGCCTGCATGCGATGAACAAGGCCGAGATGTCCTCAAAAGCCATTGTAAAAACAGGGTCGTTTGAAAAAGTCGGCAACTTTTGCCTTGCCGATGGCAAAGTAACTGTTATCGAATACAGTGATTTGCCTGACACTCTTGCTGAAAAAAGAGCAGAGGACGGCTCGCTTGCTTTTTCACTCGGCAGCGTAGCGATTCATATAATTAACCGGGCCTTTGTTGAGCAACTTAACGGCAAAGCGTTTGCCCTGCCTTATCACAGAGCCGTGAAAAAGATACCGCACATCGACTTGCAAACCGGCGAGAAAATAGAACCCCAGAAACCCAACGGTATTAAGCTTGAGACGTTTGTTTTTGATGCCCTGCCCCTTACTCGTAAAACCATTATACTTGAAACAGTCCGCAGCGAGGAATTTGCGCCCGTGAAAAATGCCATCGGCACCGACAGCCCGCAGGTTACGAGAAAGATGATGATTGCCCGCTCGGCTCTGTGGCTTGAGCAGGCAGGCATAGAAATCCCCAGAAAACCCGACGGCACGCTCGACTGCCGAATTGAAATTGCACCGTCTTTCGCACTGTGCA
>MHYD01000019.1:5506-7222 GCA_001824645.1 Planctomycetes bacterium RBG_13_46_10 | reverse complement strand
AAAAGGCCGAAATTCCAACGATTGAGCCCGGCGATACAGTTTATTTGGCTTAGGCAAACAGCGGCAGAGTGTTCATGACAGGAAATTGAGTGTTCCGGCGTTTTTTAATATTGCACAGAACTGTCTTTGCCTTTTTGCAAATGCTCCTGTATCCATTGAAGCTCCTGCTGTTTTTGCTGCCTTTCGAGAGTTTGTTCGAACTGTTTTTTGCCTATCCATTCTACTTTGCCGTTCAGCCACAGCACGACGTAGCCTGATTTCGTAAAACCTCTATAATTTTTCTGAGAGTGGGCAAGAACAGTAGTCTCCGGTTCAGCGCCGAATTCGATCCACGCTGCCCTGTAATGAAGATTTGTGATTCTTACGGCGCCGATTGCGTCCGTGAACTGTTTTAGGTAATATTCCGGCGGAAGCGAGCCATAATTTTTTCGGTGCCGGAGAATTTCTTTGCCGAGCAGCTCCATCGCCCGCATAGATTCGGAACGATTGATTACGTTTTTGATATTTGCAAAGCCCACTACCACGGTGAGGGTAAGAGCCGCAACCATTATTGTATGAACGACCAGTTTTTTCTGTTGTTTGTTCAAAATCCAAAACCCTGCAAAAAATCTATTATATCAGAAAGCCGATTTCGTTACCGCTTTATAAATGTCCGGCTGTCTTTTACGCTGATTTTTCCCTGTGAGAATAATCTTATTGCTTCGGGATATGCGATGCATTCCTGCTCAAAAACCCTTGCAGCGAGCGTATCGGGATTGTCTCCTTCCATCACAGGACAGCATCGCTGAATAATAATAGGCCCTTTATCGTATTCATTTGTGCAAAAATGTACCGTACAGCCGCTGACTTTACAGCCGGCCTTTAAAACCGCTTCGTGTACGTGATGCCCCCACATCCCCTTTCCGCCGAAACCGGGCAAGAGAGCGGGGTGGATATTCATTACGAGATTCTCTAATTCCGGCGGGATTTTCCACAGACACAGCCAGCCGGCTTGAATGACAAGGTCGACTTTAGCGGCAAGGAGTGCTTTTGTTAATTGTTCGCTGAAACTGCCGATGTCATCGAAGTCTTTTTTCTTTATGATTTCCATCGGCAGCTTAGCCGCTTTCGCCTTTTCCACACCTGCGGTATCGGACCTCGAAGAGATTACGATTGCTATCTCGGCATTGAGCTGTTTTTGTTTTATCAGTTCGAAGATGTTTATCATAGTTCTGCCTGAACCGCTGATGAGAATACCTAACCTCAAATGCCTTGAGCTTTCGTTATTTTGTTTGGGATCTTTTTTTTGTTCGATATCACCGGCAACATCGATGGCGCGATTTACAAGCTTATCCGCAAGTTTGTTTTCCTCCCGCATAATATGTTTTATTTCCCAGTTCGAAAAACCGGAAAGGAGGTCAATACATTGCCTGAATAACTGTCGTATGTTATCGTTTTTGACTTTGTATTCGCCGTTGATTTGTTTAACCATCAATTCGCTGTCGCTGAAAATCTTCACGGCTTGTGCGCCGAGAGATTTCGCTTTTATAAGTGAATGAACAAGTGCGGTGTACTCGGCGATATTGTTTGTGGCATTCGGCAGAAACTTTGCCTCTGCGCAAAGCTGATTTTGTTGCGTATCGAAAATAACAAATGCTCCGGCCCCCGGCCCCGGGTTGCCCCTGCTTCCACCGTCGGTATAAATGGTAAGGGTTTGCGCCAAACTATCAGCTCTCC
>MHYD01000019.1:5362-5464 GCA_001824645.1 Planctomycetes bacterium RBG_13_46_10 | reverse complement strand
ATAATTTCATCTCGGCTCAAAAGAGTATTTGCCGTCTCGGTTGTCAGGCTCATAAAGCATCCGCCGCAGGTATAAATCCCGCTTCGATCGTCCTGCACTTCA
>MHYD01000019.1:4876-5033 GCA_001824645.1 Planctomycetes bacterium RBG_13_46_10 | reverse complement strand
TGGCCGCCCGCAAACGATTTTCTACGCTTTGAAGTTTTACCAGAGCATTAAGCACCGTTCCCATGAACGCTCCCTTTAATCCTTTGTTGAATATCCCGAACACTTTATTATGAACCAAATCTGCCAAAATTCAATAAAAATCTTGTTTTTTATGACA
>MHYD01000019.1:0-4858 GCA_001824645.1 Planctomycetes bacterium RBG_13_46_10 | reverse complement strand
ACCGATAAAAATCGGCTTTTTGTGCAAATTGTTGCAATATATCGAATTCTGGCAGGATAAATTATGAAGGAAATAATGTTAAAACCGGAACTTACGGCGCCTGCCGGGACTTATGAAAAGCTTATCTGGGCAGTTCAATACGGTGCCGATGCGGTTTATTTTGGCACCCAGTTTGGTTCGCTGCGGGCCTATGCAGGCAATTTAACGCTCGATGAGGCGGCAAAAAGCCTTGAATTTCTGCACAAAAACGGCAAAAAAGGTTATGTTACGCTTAATATTTATCCTTTTAGTGATGAATATGACCAATTGCTCAAAATCGCCGGCCGGCTTTGTGATGCCGGGGCCGATGCTTTTATCGTTTCCGATATAGGCTTGATTTTTGAACTCAAAAAAGCGGGAATAAAAATGCCGCTCCATATCAGCACTCAGGCCAACACCACCAGCAGCCAGACAGTCCTTGCGTACAGTCAGCTTGGTGCGGCAAGGGTAAACCTTGCAAGAGAATTATCCTTCGAGCAGGTAAAACAGATATGCAAAGATGTTGCCCATACCGGCATCGAACTTGAGGTTTTTATCCACGGTGCGGTATGCTTTTCGTATTCCGGCAGATGTGCTATCAGCGATTATCTGACCGGCAGAAAAGCAAACAGGGGCGAATGTACCCATCCGTGCAGATGGGGATATTCTCTCGTCGAGGAAAAAAGACCGGGCGAATACTTTCCTGTCTTCGAGGACGAGCGGGGCCAATATATGCTTAACAGCAAAGACCTTGCACTATTTGAGTTCGTCGAACCTCTAAAAAAGGCTGGTGTAAGCTCGTTCAAAATTGAAGGCAGGATGAAATCGGTGCATTATCTTGCTTCGACCGTTTCGCTTTACAGGCAGTTAATCAACGGTAAAAAAATCAGCAAGGAAAAATGCCTCAAACTTCTCTCAAGGGTAAAAAACAGGGGCTATTCAACAGGTTTTATGAAAGGCTCAATTACTCCTGCCGATTACAGTTATGAAAAAAGCCAGTCGAAATCAGGGACTGTTTTTGTAGGTAATATTACAGATGAGAAATCGGACGGCTGTATATGTTTTGTAAGAAATAAAATTTTCGCAGGTGAAAAGCTGGAAGTTTTGACGCCAACAGGCGATATTTTTGATATCCAAACACCAAAACCATTAAAAATAATCGATGGCGACTTGGCAGAATTTGTAAATAACCCCCAAAAAATCCTCCTTGAGCAAAAACTGCCTGCATATTCAATAATCAGAAGAGTTCAATAGCTTAAATTGCTCTAAAACTGTTTTGACAGCAGAATACCTGTAGCAGTCCCTCCGCTTTGGGTGGTGGTAACAAGCGGCTGGACGTCAAAACCGGCAAGTTCAACCTTTTTATGTTCTCCTGCAATGCTGTGGCCGACAACATAACCAAGCACGCCGCCGAAAAGAACATCGCTTGCCCAGTGATCGCCTGAATCCATCATACGGTAGCCGACAAAGCCTGCGAATAGATATGCAGGAACTCCAATTTTGGGTCCGTAAAATTCATCCAGCACCGAAGCAACGCAAAAGGAACTTGCTGTATGGCCGCTGGGCCAAGCCAATGATTTACCGTTGGGAGTATGATTGTTAACGATGCCTTTAAGTATTAAAGTAGTTATATTGGTAACGCCTAAAGCCCGTATCATCGCCAGACTTCGCTGCTTGCTGATTTCATTTTTATCATTAGCGGCTATATAATACCATAAACCTGTCGCGGCGAAGTGAATACCCGGGCCGCCTGTCAGGTCGACGAGCTTGTCGAGGTCGCGCGATATCGCCCGATGTCTTTCGAAATGACCGGCAATCCTGTCATCTGCCCTGTCGTGCATCGCGATACTTCCGCCGCCGGCCATCAGCAGGAGCATCAGATTGTTTTTATCGAAGAAAGTCCTTTCGGCATCTTTAAGACCTACAGGAATGAGTTTTTTCAAATTCGGCCCTAAAGTCGTAGCGCCTTCCGAGGTAAGAATTGCATTTGGGTCGAGAGCCTTGGCTAAAGTCGTAACACCTTCCATCGTTTTCGATGAAAACTCTTTTAAGTTTTCTGTTACGTTTGTGATTGTATCCGCAGGAGCGGTATTTGAATCAGCGGCTTGCCCGATGGAAGTGGCGGCAAAAAATACGCAAAGAACCAAAGATAAATATCGTAGTTTTGTATAAAATTTTGATGCTTTCAACTGGTTATTACTCCCATTCAATTGTCGCCGGCGGCTTTGAACTTATGTCGTAAACGACTCGATTTATGCCCCGGACCTCATTTATTATTCGCCTTGCGATAAGCCCAAGTACGTCATAAGGAATTCTTGAAAAATCGGCCGTCATAAAATCTCCTGTATCCACAGAACGGATGGCAATAACATTTTCGTAGCTGCGTTCATCGCCCATTACGCCGACGGTTGCCACTGGTATAAGCACAGCAAGGGTTTGTGAAACTTTTCTATAGAGTCCTGCTGCCTTAATTTCATCAATTAGTATTTCGTCAGCTTCCCTTAGCACCTTGAGCCGTTCTTCTGTGATTTCGCCGATAATTCTCACGCCAAGCCCCGGTCCTGGGAACGGATGCCGCCAAACGATTGCCTCGCCCAGCCCCAGATATTTACCCAAATCCCTTACCTCGTCCTTAAAAAGGTCGCGGAGCGGTTCGAGCAGCTCAAAACCGAGTTCTGCCGGCAAACCGCCTACGTTGTGATGGAGTTTTATATTTGCCGCCAGATTGCCGTCCCTGTTTCCTGATTCGATTACATCGGGATACAATGTGCCCTGAGCGAGGTATTTTGCATTGGAGATTTTTTCTGCTTCAGATTTGAATGCTTCGATAAACTGATGTCCGATTATTTTCCTTTTTTCCTGCGGGTCTGTAACGCCTTTCAATGCCGTGAGGAATTGATTGCTCCAGTCAACCACACGCAAATCGATATGGAAATGGTCTTTAAATGTATTTTCAACCTCGCTTCTTTCGTTTTTTCTCAAAAGTCCGTTATCGACAAAAATGCAAACGAGTCTGTCTCCTATGGCCTTGTGAACAAGCGTTGCTGTAACTGCCGAATCCACCCCGCCGGACAGTCCGCAGATAATGATGCCGTCTTTAGCCTGGGTGTGGATTTTTCCAATCGCCGAGTCGGCAAAATCCTTTATCTGCCAGTCGCCGCGGCATCGGCAAATATTGTAAAGAAAGTTCTGCATTATTATATTGCCTTTGGGCGTATGGCTTACTTCCGGATGAAATTGCAAACCGTAGAATTTCTTGTTTTTATTTCTTACGGCTGCATACAGACATGTTTTTGTCCTTCCGAGAACATCGAAATCTTTGCCGAGGCTTTCAACTTGGTCGCCGTGGCTCATCCATACCGTTGCAGTATCGTCGATGCCCGCGAACAAATCGCTTGTATCGAGAACAGAGATAACCGCTTTGCCGTATTCTCTGCTTTGGGCCGGCTTGATTTTTGCGCCCAGAACTTTACAGCCCCATTGCATTCCGTAACAGATGCCGAGAATCGGCACGCCAAGCTCGAAAAGTTTTTCATCACAGCCGGGAGCATTTTTCGTATAGACGCTTGCCGGCCCGCCGGAAAGAATTATACCTTTCAGATTTTTTATCTTTGAGAGTTCTTTTGCCGATATGCCTGGCTGGTAAATGGTCGAATAGACATTATGCTCGCGAACACGCCGAGCGATTAGTTGACCGTATTGACTGCCGAAATCGACGATAGCGAGCGTTTCGTCCATATCAATCTTCGAGTATATCTCTTGTTGAATAGTTCGGTGCTTCTTTTGTAATCAGAATATCATGCGGATGCGATTCGTTGATTCCTGCGGTGCCGATGCGGACAAATTTTGCTCTTGTTCGCAGAGACTCTATCTTGCATGTTCCGCAGTAGCCCATTCCTGCCCTAAGGCCTCCGACAAGCTGATAGACAAAATCGCTCAAAAGCCCGCGATAAGGTACTCTTCCTTCAACGCCTTCTGGCACGAGCTTATCTTTGCCGAGTGATGATTTTTGCCCGTAACGGTCAGCAGAACCTTTCACCATCGCACCGAGCGAACCCATACCGCGATATTCCTTGAATTGTCTGCCCTTGTATATAACCAGCATACCCGGGCTTTCATCAAGGCCGGCCAAAAGTGAACCGAGCATAACGCTACTTGCTCCTGCTGCGATGGCCTTTGTGATATCACCGGACATTCTTATCCCGCCGTCAGCGATAATCGGTATGTCGTACTTATCCGCAGCGGAGGCACAATCCATAATTGCTGAAATTTGCGGCACTCCTACTCCGCTAATAACCCTTGTTGTACAGATTGCACCGGGTCCGATACCGACCTTGACGGCATTGACGCCTGCTTTTAGAAGCTCAACAGTTGCTTCAGCAGTTGCGACATTACCGGCAATTACATCGATATTGTGTTTTTTCTTTATCTCTTTTACCGTTTCAATAACGTTTTGCGAATGGCCGTGAGCGGTATCGACTACAATCACATCGACCTCGGCTTCTATTAACGCTTCGATTCTGTCGAAGTCTTTTACGCCGACAGCGGCCCCTACTCGCAATCTGCCGCGTTTGTCTCTTACGGCATTTGGATATTGCTGAACCCTGTCGATGTCCCGCATTGTTATAAGGCCTGCAAGCTCGAATTGAGCATTAACCAGCAAAAGCTTTTCGATTTTGTGTCTCCGGAGCACTTCTTTTGCCTGTTCGAGTGTCGTATTAGCCGGTGCGGTAACGAGATTTTCCTTTGTCATAACTTCGTTGAGCTTGACGCTTTGGTCTTTGAGAAATTTCAAATCACGCCGGGTGAGTATTCCGACCAGCTTTTTTCCTTCGACTAT
>MHYD01000018.1:32145-34318 GCA_001824645.1 Planctomycetes bacterium RBG_13_46_10 | reverse complement strand
GATTATATTGGCCGTGCACCACAGCAGATCGATGAGTTCATTAGAAGCGTTGTGACACCAATTCGCAAAAAGTATCGCAAGGAATTAAATAAAAAAGTGGAACTTAATGTTTAATGTTTATCATGAAAACCCCACGTGAAACGTGGGGCTAAACAATATTTAGCCCGTGGTTTTACCACGGGTTCACAAAGGAAAAAATGACAAGGGAAGAACTAATAAAACGAATTAAAGAAACCGCTTACCTTGAAGGTGACTTTATTCTTCGCAGCGGCAAGCGTAGCAAATATTATCTTGACAAATATCTTTTTGAGACCTGCCCGGACATCCTAAAGGCCCTTGGCAAAGAATTTGCCAAACGAGTCAGCTCCGATGTCACCTTAATAGCCGGCGCTGAGCTTGGCGGCGTGGCACTTGCTGCTGCAACAGCCATGGAGACGAGCAAGAATTGGATAATCGTCCGCAACAGCAAAAAAGACTACGGCACCGGCAAACTAATCGAAGGCGTCTTAAAATCGGGCGATGTTGTTCTTTTAGTCGAGGACATCGCCACCACCGGCGGACAGGTCCTCGAAGCAGCGAAAGTCATCACGGAGACCGGTGCAAAGATAAAAAAGATTGTCGCGGTTATTGACCGAAAGCAGGGAGCAGAGGAAAATATCACAAAAGCCGGCTATGAATTCGAGTCCATCCTCACCAAAAACGACCTCGGAATCAAAGATTAAGCAAATCTTAAACTGGTTTATTTTCCGCGCTCATTATTCCATAGCAAAACCTGCAGCCGCTGACCAAAGGCAAAACCAGTGCTTTTACACATCTCAGCAACCAACGGCGATTTAGCTAAAAGCTCATCTCTCGTAGCGGCCTGCGGCATCAGCATCACCTTTTCCACATCGACGTTTCCTATTTTCTCTATTGTCTGCTGTATTTCAGATAAATCCTCTGCCGAATCCACTACAAATTTTAGCTGATATTTGTAATTATCTATCAGCTCTCGCAGAACAGCTATATCCAATCTCGAATCCTCGTGAGCAGCAGCAAGTTTTTTATCTTTCGGCGTGGAGTTACTCAATTTCGGGCTTATACTTATCAGATCGCACAGCATATCCGGCATATATACGATGCCGGCGGTTTCAACTGTTACATGTTTCCCAGAATCTTTTAGCTCTTGTACTAATTTCGGCAGGTCGGGATTTATCATCGGCTCGCCACCGCTTATTACCACAAATCTGCAAGGCCATTTTTGAACAGTCTCGACAATTTCATCAATGCTGTGTTCAGTTCCACTGTCCATGTCCCATGCGTATTTTGTATCGCACCATCGACAGCGCAGGGGACAACCAGCCAAACGTACAAATACACTCGGCACACCAGCAAAAAATCCCTCACCCTGCAAAGAATAAAAAATCTCGTTTATTACCATTTTGGGTATTCTACATTCCTTGTTCGACATTCATTATTCTATATATTTAATGGGGTCTTTTAGCCTTGCTTTGGCAAAGCCTTTTAATCTTAATCTGCATGAATCGCAGTGCCCACAGCTTCTGCCATATTTATCCGGGTCGTAGCAGCTATGTGTCAGAGAATAATCTACGCCGAGCTTGGTTCCGGTCAGGATGATTTCGCCCTTGGTCATATTGATAACCGGCGTATGGATACGATATCGGCTTTTGCCCTGGACTACTGCTGCGGTAGCAAGGTTGGCAGTTTTTTCAAAAGCTGCTATAAATTCCGCTCGGCAGTCAGGGTAGCCGCTGTAATCGGTCTGATTAACACCGATGAAAATATCAAATGCACCAAGCACTTCAGCCCAGGCCAGTGCATAGCTTAAAAAAATCGTGTTGCGTGCAGGGACATACGTCGGAGGAATTTGGGCAATGCTACCCAATATGTCTCGATCCTTCGGCACCTTAATAGCAGGGTCAGTTAAAGCCGAACCACCGAAGTCTGCTAAATCAATCTCGATGACGCGGTGCTCAACTACTTCTAAAGAATTGGCGATTTTTTTTGCAGCTTCGATTTCTTGTTTGTGCCGCTGGCCGTAGCTAAAAGTCAAGGCATAGCAACGGAAGCCCTCACTGCGAGCTATGGCTAAAGTCGTAGCTGAATCCAATCCTCCGCTCAGCAAAACAACCGCTTTCCTTTCGACAACGGGCCTACTCTGAAAGTATTTCGA
>MHYD01000018.1:30664-32125 GCA_001824645.1 Planctomycetes bacterium RBG_13_46_10 | reverse complement strand
TCAATATTGAAGGTAAAACCGATAACAAGCTCTTTATTGGTTACGGCTACATTTTTGAATTCTTTAACAATAGGCTTTAGCCATGTACCGGTCTCTTTATACAGGTCAAGGTCGTTGAGAACGATTTGGTCATTAATGCTTACAGAAAAAACCCGCTGCCCTTCACCGGTGATTCCCTCAAAAGTTTCAGCAAAATGCAGCCTGACTGTGTATTTACCATTGGGTACAATAAATTTATAGGCCGACAGACTATACCGCTCAGTCTCATAGATTCTCGGTGAATCCATGCCCGTAATGCCAAGGTCGCCCCGGTCAATGGTCATGCCATCGACAACGCCCCAAACTTTGCCTTCCTCGAAATACTGGTCTGGCAGCCATACGTTTCCTGCTTTATCCGTATAAGCATCATAAGCCCCACAATTAACCCGCAAAACGATTTTTTGGCTTTTGGCCTCTTCGGCTACTGCTGTTTCTGCGGCAGCTTTAGCCTCCTTAACCGGCTCGGCTGATTTAAGTTCCTGTTCAGCTTCGACCTTTTTGGTATCATTCGATGTAGCACAACCAGATAATGCGAAAAGCGAAACAATCGCCAGAACATACACAAAAATAAACCTTTTAGCCATATCATGCTCCCTTTCAAACAGATTACAATTCATAACACTATCCAATTTTTCCACTGTTCCTCACTATAACAGACGGTCATTGGAAATGTAAATATAACTGAGCTTAGGCCTTTATGCAAGATATTCAGCTAACTTGTATATATTATGCACTCCCCTTCAAGGTGGTTTTTATCATTTCCTTTTTTGATTATTACTTGTTTTAAGGCGGGATTTCGACTATATTATTAAAAGAGGGTTTATAGGAGCAATTAAAACAGTAATGAGCGAACGAGCGAAATTAGATCTATTTGACAATCCTCATCCTGAACGCGATTATTGCATAACAATAAAATGCCCGGAGTTTACGAGTGTTTGTCCTCGCACGGGCCAGCCGGATTTCGGAGAGATTACTATCGAATACTGCCCCGACAAATTATGTATAGAACTAAAGAGCCTGAAGTTTTATTTGCAAAGTTATCGTAATAAAGGCATTTTTTACGAAGCACTAACTAATGATATACTGAACGATTTATGTAATAATAGCAAACCGCGCTGGATGAAGGTTACATCTCGGTTCAAACCTCGTGGCGGGATAATTACAGAGGTATTCGCGGAATATAAAGCCGACTCGCCTGCCCAGCCCGTTCTCCGAAGCTCTGCGAAGGGTGAAAGTATCCAACGAAGGAGAAAGCATCCGCGAAGGATGGTACGGCGGGCAGGTAAATAACCATAAAGTTTCATCAGAGGTGAGAAAATGACAATCACATTTCACTGCTGTCACTGTAATAAAAAGGTAGAAGCTAAGGATAGTGCTGCCGGTAAATGGGCAAAGTGCCCTGCTTGCCACAATAAAATATAT
>MHYD01000018.1:27009-30620 GCA_001824645.1 Planctomycetes bacterium RBG_13_46_10 | reverse complement strand
AGACGAAACTGAGGAAGAAAGAAAAAAGCGACTCATGGCAGAAACATATCAACTTACACAGGATATACTCCTGGAAAGAGAAATCCCTGAAAAAGAAGCAGGCACACCCTGGTCTGCACCTGAAATCAGTGATAAAGAATTAACTAAAAACATAATTGTTTATTTACGACAAATTGCCGACGGCGAACTTGACGAAGCCCAAAAAACTGCCGATTCCATAGCTCCTCATAGCCGGCAGGCAATACAAATTCTCGACAAAATCGCACTTAGCGAGATGCCTGAGCCGGAATTAGCCGACATCCCTTCACAAGTGTTATCGGGGCTGATAAGAAATTTACGGGCAAGAATAAGCTAACATCTGTGAAAATTTTTCCTGAATATTTCTCTGAAAGCCCTAAAAAACACGATTTCTTTACAGATTTATAACGTTTTTTTCGGAATTATAGAAATAATAGCCGGTGCAAATCCTGCCGACTTTGCCGTCATAAGTCTATTTATTATATTTTATACGGAAACGGTAAACATAGCGTGATTTAACTTCGTAAAACTTGGAGGGGAGCTTATTATGGCTAATGAAACAACAGTTGTGCATATTACCCACGAGGCTGTTGGGAAAATTGGTGGAATAGGAGCAGTTCTTCAAGGCTTCTTCACCTGCAAATCCTATCTTGACGCAATTGACCGTTCAATTATCATCAGCCCACTGTTTACAACCGAAGGCTCCGTCTCGAACAGGCTCGGCGAAAACGGTGAGGTTCTATATTCATCTATTGACGGACTCATAAATTCTGCATATGCACCGGCCTTTCACAAACTCGAAAACTACTACAATACATCTATTGTATATGGCAGACGAACATTCATTGACGAGCTGACGGGTATAAAAAGCTCGCCCGAAGTTCTACTGATCGATGTCAGACATATTAACAAGGAAATTACCAATGAGCTAAAAAAACGCCTTTTTGAGGAATTCGGTATTCGCAGCCATTTATACGAGAGCCTGTGGGAGTATGAACAATATGTCAGACTTGCACCTGTAGCAATCGCTGCGTTAAAAGTCCTCAATGCTGCTGATGAATCAACGATTGTAGTCGCACATGAATTCATGGGATTGCCCACGGTGTTTGCAGCTATCCTTGAACCAAACTGTGATTTTAAAACGGTTTTTTATGCACATGAAGTTGCTACAATACGCCGCATCGTAGAGGAACATCCGGCCCATGATACGATGTTCTATAACGTAATGAAACAGGCCCACAAAGACAAACTCTACGTGAATGAGGTATTCGGCGATCAAAATTCATTCTTCAAACATGCCCTTGTGGAGGCTTCAAAATACTGTGACCAAATTTGTGCGGTAGGAAATTACGTTGTCGATGAGCTGCGGTTTCTGGCCCCGGAGTTTGAATCCGCGGATATAAACATCGTTTACAACGGCATACCAGCCCAGAAAATAACCGTCGCTGAGAAACTGGCATCAAAAGCAAAACTGCAAAAATATTGCGAAAATCTGCTCAATTACAAACCGGATTTCGTATTCACACACGTTACAAGACTGGTCCGCAGCAAAGGATTGTGGCGTGACCTGCTTGTCCTGCAAAATATAGAAAAACAATTTCAGACCCAGGGCAAAACGGCTGCATTCTTACTGCTCTCAACCGAAGTTTCTCAACGACCCAGTCGTGACATCTATAATATGGAGGCAGCATATAAATGGCCCGTGGCTCACCGTGAAGGTTGGCCGGACCTGTCCGGCGGCGAGGCAGACTTATATACTAAAATACAGGAATTTAATGCACAAAGCCGGAACATAAAAGTCCTCTTTATTAACCAATTCGGATTTAATAGAAAATACTGCGGCAACAGGATGCCCGAAGATATGGAATTTATTGACATTCGAAAAGGAACCGATTTGGAGCTTGGTCAAAGCATTTATGAACCTTTCGGCATATCCCAGCTTGAACCTTTGGCTTTCGGCGGGATTTGCGTTCCCAGTAATGTCTGCGGATGTGCAGGATTAGTGAATGACGTTGTTGGTACGACCGAACATACCAAAAACGTTCTCATAGCAGACTATACCAACTTAAACAACTTGAACCGTGAAGATATCGAAGACCTGCTTCAAATCAACCGGTCAATGAGAGAGCAAATAGAAGCAAAAACAAGCGAAAATATCGCCCAGGAGATAATTCGGCGCCTGCCGGAAAGTGAATCTGAGATTGAAAGCATGATTCAAACAGGCTATGAGCTTGCAAAAAATATGACATGGGATGTATTAATGAAAAATTACCTGCTAAGCAATCTACAAAAGATTCCGAATAAAATCCGTACCTAATAAATCCTAATTCGCGATTATAAAAAAATTAGACCCTATACAGACATACAACACCCCTTAGGGTAATAGCAAACTACTTTACATATCTTATAAAGCATATTCTATTACCACACTGGCTTCGAAATCAAAACAGACACCTAAATTCTAAAGGCTTAGTAGAACAAAAAAGCCCATTTTTAGTCTCTAAATCAATATTCACAAACTACATACGATGGGATTTTGGCTATAAAATCCATCAGTTTTTCCATCCTAAGTTAAAACCTATAAAAAATTTAAATTTTGGCTTGAATATGTATTAAACGGCTCGTATAATTAAACAAGCTAAGATTGGGCGCTGATAGTGTGCAAAAATAACGGTTTTTGCACGATTGGAGGATGGTAAAAGCCGCGTGCAATACGAAAGAATACATTTAAAATCAACACAGAAGCGTGGCTTTACATTAATTGAGCTGCTGGTGGTGATATCTATAATCTCTTTGATTATGGCTATTATTGTGCCAGCTTTGGGGAGGGTCAGGCAACAAGCCAAAGCAACACTTAGCATGAACAACCAAAAGCAGGTTACATCCGCATTGAGCTTCTTTGCAATGGACAACTCTGAACGATACCCCCCATCAGTCGCTACCGTAGGATTTGATAACAACTGGAACTGGTCAGACCCAACCAAACTGACAGGTAACAGGCACCGCAGCCCGGCTTTACATCGGGCTATGAGTGAATATCTGCGAGGCTATATTGCCGATGCAAGTATCTTGTATTGCCCAAATGCACCGCAGAAATATATGTACTTACAACAAGCCTGGGATGCCGGCGACGATTGGGACAATCCCGACACCCCCGTTTCAACCGACCCTGTCGGCGGCACATATTGCTTCTATTGGAATTACATAGGTTATATCGGCGGGCGCAGGGTCATTTTCAACGGGCCACAAGGTCCTGCGAGCGGCGGAAAATACAGCAAGCTGCTTGTAAGCGATTATTTTGGCTATGACCATTGGCGAACTCCAGGCTCATACGGCAGCTGTGAACACTTTAGCGGAGCTGATATTACTCCCGAAACATTTCTTCTTTCTTCCTACTGGTCTCGACAAAGTACTGCTGATAATCCTCCTACAATCAACATGCGGGCAGGATACACAGATGGACATGTTGAAACTTTCTCTGCTTCGGAAACCATACCTATGAAGGTTTCCATTACTGCCGATGGCACCATTCCATACCCCGATGGCGTCGGCCCGGGTATATTCCTGCTGCCAAGAAACGCACTGCAATAAGG
>MHYD01000018.1:26481-26660 GCA_001824645.1 Planctomycetes bacterium RBG_13_46_10 | reverse complement strand
ATCCGCACCTATGTCGGCCTCGGCCTCCAGGCTGACTTTGTCGCCCAGATAAGCCAGCTCAAGGGATCTGCGATGGAACGGTCCGTATGGCCCTGAGCCGCCGTCATTGAATATCGTCGGGAAATTGGCCTGTGCATCTGATGTCGAACTGTATCCCGCAGTCATAGTCCTGCCGAAGT
>MHYD01000018.1:21240-26374 GCA_001824645.1 Planctomycetes bacterium RBG_13_46_10 | reverse complement strand
ACCTCGATGAGATACTGGTTACCAGCAACCACATCGAAGGTAAGTTGTGACTGTGCACCGCAATAATCATCGTTGCATCCGATTAATCTGGCTTGTGTCGCAGGGCACTGGCAGCCGTTATATACAGCCAGTTTTGTATCATAACTGCTGCCACAGAGGCTTACGGTAGCTTTGCCCGTGCAGGTAGCTGTATAGCAGTACCATATATTAGGACTGGTCATACAGATGCCGGGACCATCGAATGTTGCATCGGTTGTATTAAATGGCAGATTTGTTACATCGCCGACCGGTTTTGCATTAGAGCAGTTATCGGCTTGAGGCTGCGGCTGGGGACCAGGTTGTCCCTGACAAGTAATAGTCAGCACACCTGTACCCGTCCTGTTGTTATATCCTCCGATTTCAATCAGATATTGGTTTCCGGCCGTCACATCAAAGCTGACCTGTGATGCATTACCACAAAAATCATCGTTACAATCGATTACATCACGCAATTTTGGCGGACAACCATCAAAGTCATACACAACAAGAACAGTGTCATAATTGCTGCCACAAAGGCTGACTGTGGCTTTACCCGTACACGAAGCAGTATAAAGGTACCAAATATTGGGGCCTGTATTACAAAGGCCAGGCCCATCAAAGGTTGCACACCTGGTATCAAATGATAAATGCCATTCTTCACCTACGGGCAATGCACTATAACAACCATCATTATATGGCGGGCATGTCGCCGGCTCGCATGTAATGGTCATCACTCCCTCGCCCACATCATCCGGCATGTTTCCCCCAACTTCAATAAGATACTGCTTGCCTGCAAGTGCACCGAAGCTGACCTTTGATTGTAGATCGCAACCGAGGAAATCATCATTGCATGCAATCAGTTTGTTTATTGTGGGAGGGCAATTGTATCCGTCATAAACAGCAAGCTGAGTATCGTAACTGCTGCCGCAGAGGCTTACGGTAACAATACCCGAACATGTGGCAGTGTAAACGTACCAGATATTCGGGCTATGCATACAAAGGCCCGGGCCGTCAAAAGAGGCAGTTGTCGTATCGAACGCCAGATTAGTTACATTGCCAACAGGTGTTGCGCTCGAACAGTCGTTATTAACACAAGCCTGCACATTGCCGGCTGTAATACCTAACAATAATGCCAGAGCACAAACCATAAATAGTTTTAGTTTTAACTGTCCCATAAATGTTTCCTCCTGGAAAATGGTTATACTTGCTGCAAAAAACTATAAATATTTAAACTCAACAAAAATTCGGGGTATAAAATACACAAAAAAGCGTGTATCCCAATACGGGTATTGTTGTTGTAAGCACAGGCTAATTTCCCATATCCTGAAAAAAAGCGATTAATCCGATTCTCCTCCATGAGCTGATTATTACAATTTAACTTATATATTATAACTCCAAATACGGCTTTTGTCAAGTCTTGAAATGTATTTATTGACATCCGGCGTGCTCCTTATGCACAGTTTATATGAAAAAAGGCCATTTTTACCAAGTTCTATCTAAAAGTGCCGGTATAGAATCGAAAAGTAACGCCTTTTCGGCCTTTGTTTTAAGAATTTTGGGCTTTGCCGCATTATTCAGGAATTGAGCGATTCTATTACAAACAGAAACTTAACCAATCTTAAATCACCCTATAAAGTCCTATAAACTCATAAAAGCAGCAAAAAACCAGTAAAAATGGCACATATTTCTAATAATTCTGATAAGTCATGGCATTTTAACCTTATTTAAGAAAACTCTCTATGCCATCTTCCAAGCTGCTCTTGTTAGAATTAATCACAGAAGCTGGTATATTATGTCACCCGAGTAATTTACATGCATCGAATCTAAGATGTCCCGCCACAACTCATTAAAAGTCATTGTGTTCCATCCGCGGTTGCCCGTCTAACAAATTATAATATTTTGAGGCTATTGGTATAAATCACCTTCAGCCTCCGGCTGGTACAATACCTCCTGTATATTCAATCTTCTAATACCGCCGGGAACATTCCACGAAATCGTATCCCCAACCTTATATCCCAACAAAGCAGTCCCAACCGGAGCCAGGACAGAAATTCTACCTTGATCAATGTCAGCATCCGGAGGGAACACAATCTTGAATACCATTTCTTCATACGTATCCATATCTTTCAAACGAACACGACTATTCATGGTCACAATATCACCGGAGATATCTTTAGGATGAACAATTTTGGCTCTTTTTATCTCACGTTTCAGTTGCTCAATCGAGAGGCTATCACTATATTTATCTGCTTCGAGGGATCGAATTAATTCATTAAGGCGTCCCAAATCGTAATTTGTTATATAGATGTTATTATTTTTCATCTCCAATCCTTTCTAACAGTATTAAGTCATTAAATCAGGTTCTCTTTTAAGAAATTCATCTTAGTAGTTTCCAAGGCTTATTATTACAAAGATATCTGTATAATATTTGAAATATTTACAACTTCTTCCGATTTCCTCCATAACCAGCTTATTCAATAAAACTTTCCACAATTTCCTTTGCCTGACACAGTCTCAAATTGTCTTTTCGATTATCAAGGGAATCACAATTTACGTGTTCAACACTCTTATCTGAAGGTGCATTCATGATCTGGCGATGCATTAAAACCAGTGTATGTTTATTATGCAGGTTTACATTTCTGGCTGCATAATATTTATTGCCGCTTAGCATCGAATACCATTTATATTTGGATAATTCCTCATAAACATCCGCATCAACAATTGCATATTTACTCCGAGTTAATGGTATTAACTTTTTATCTTTGTCAGGTGCCATTTTTTATCTCACTTTATAAACGATAATGTTTATTTTCTTCCGGTTGGTAATATATCCGGGCAATCCGCAAAAGTTTCTTTTTGTTTTTGTCGACACATTCAACTGTGTCACCAACTTTCGTGCCCAGAATCGCTATTCCCATATTGGAGATAACAGAAACCTTATCTTTGCCAAAAGAAGCCTCATCCGGATAGACCAGCCAAAAATCCATATCTTTTTTTTCATTTAAATCAGTAACCCTGAGATGGCAGTTCATCGTCACCAAATATGTTGGTGCGCCTTTTTGAGAAATAACGTTGGCTGAATCAAGCCGCGATTCAAGTCTATCTATTAATTCTGTATCGCTCTCAGGCCAATTCTTAGCCATTGCGAGAAGCACCCTAAGTCGTTTCAAATCGTAATCTGTTATATAGATTGTTTGGTTTATCATAAAAAAGCTCCATAACAAGTGTGTCCTTAATAACCAGAACAACAAAGATATTACATCCCAATGGCAGTTTTCTTTATAATCAGGCAGATTCTGGTTATTAGCTAATGATAGTTTTAAGCCGTACGTAAAGGCGGGGAGTGTCCCGCAAAAAAGACACAGGGGTTGCAAGAAACAAGATGCCGGCTTATTAAACAGACAAATGACAAGAAATAAGATTTGTTGCTTTTATTAAATTGGCTTGATTGACTAATAGTATTGCGCAGTAACATTGCAACTATCCTTTATATTCAGAAAAAGTAATGGTTTATCAGGAAATCCGATGAAAAATCACTCTCAGCAAAAGCCCAAATTGGCATTTTATAAACTTTCTTATTTTGTAGATTCATCTTTTTACTCTCCAAAAAGCAATAAACTTTATCCTTTATATTTTGAATCCCCCTAAGCATAAAAAAAGCCAGCTTTCGCTGGCTTGTAATACCATTGTATTTAGGCCAGCGTATCAAGGTACGTGTGTGTATATATTAAAATAACATTCAATAATTAAATGATAATTCGCTTTTGTATTTTTCATTAAATCCTAAACCCCTAATTAAAAAATGGTGGTAACACAAAAATTTTATCGTCAAAATTTGTATGTGATTATAGCATATAATAAAAATAAGTCAAGCCTAAAATTTTTTCGCAGATATTTTCCTGCCTGAAAACGTAATCCTATAGCGCAATGCTATATTTATATTCGTTGGGATTCTCCGGATTCAATAAACTTTATAATGTTATAGACAACCAAATTATATGGCACATTCATCTCATATCTTTTGGCAAGTTTTATGACGGCACCATTTAATGCGTCAATTTCCGTTTTCTTTTTGGCTTTTATGTCCTGTAAAGTCGACGACTTGTGCTCAGCCGTATCGGGCACGAGCTTATCATAAAATACTTCGAGGAAATCTTTGGCACACAGCCAGTGTGTTTTATAATCTGCTGTCGTCATAACGCTAAATACTTCTTCTACAATGCCATCCATAATAAACCGGCTGGATTTGTTTTCGGCTAATACTCCGTATGGCACATCGAGAATAGCACCGAGGCTGTTGAGGGCACAATTGTAGAGCATTTTCGCCCAAAGGTCCTTTTCAATTTCGTTTGTAGTTCGACATGGAATATCCCCTTTGCTTATAAATTCACACAGCTTTTCAACGCATGATACATCGCCGCCAAAGAGGCTTCCAATATGAACGGCATCTGCATGGACGGTTACAACAACTTCATTCTTACTACGTCTGCTAAAGCCTGTAATAACACGCGCATTGTAAATTTGGTCTTTGAAGAAAAAGGATGTAAAGATTTCCGCATTGCCCCATCCGTTCTGAAAAAGCACAATTTTCGTTGTGGGATTTAGCAAGAATTTATGCCGTGCGATATTTTCTGCAGCGATAAAAGAATCAAAAGATTTCGTACACACCAGAATATAATCGCAGGCCTGTGCCGGCATATCCTTTAGAGATAAGAAGCTGTTAAATAAAGTCGGCGCCGCAGAGTAATCCCCGAAAATTCCCGTTCTGAGCAAGCCGTGCTCTCGTAAGGAGTGGACGGTATCTTCTCTTGCAATAATATCCACGTGACACCCGGATTTAAGCAAACAGCTCGCGATACCAAGCCCAACCGCCCCGCCGCCATATATCATTATCCTCATAATTTACAGCTTGTCCTTCTTTGAAAATTATGGTTCTATGAATAGCGGTTATTATAATCAGTAATTAAGGTAAAACAACCACCCCCTTAGGAAACCGATAAATGAAGGCGATGATACTTAAAAAAATCGGGCCAGTCGAAGAAAAGCCTTTGAAAATGCAGGATTTGCCGATTCCTCAGCCATCTTCAAATCAAATTCGGGTAAAAATTACGGCTTG
>MHYD01000018.1:15897-21216 GCA_001824645.1 Planctomycetes bacterium RBG_13_46_10 | reverse complement strand
TGAAATCGAAGGAAGGCTTCAGTCAAAATTACCGATAATTCCGGGTCATCAAATCGTAGGCACGGTTGATGCTCTCGGCCAGGAGGCAAACAAATTTAAGCTGGACGACCGGGTGGGAATAGCATGGATTAATTCTGCATGTGGCAAATGCGATTTTTGTAAGCATGGAAATGAAAACCTCTGCCCGGAATTTAAAGGTACCGGCTGCGATGTAAACGGCGGATACGCCGAATATGCTGTAGTTCATGAAGATTTTGCGTATCCGATTCCGGATAGTCTCAGCGACAGTCAGGCAGCCCCCCTTTTGTGTGCAGGTGCAATCGGCTACAGAGCATTAAGGCTGACCAATCTTCGAGATGGTCAGACAATCGGCCTATTAGGTTTTGGAGCTTCAGCCCATATCGTCATTCAAATAGTCAAATATAAATATCCAAACTCAAGAATATTTGTCTTTACTCGACGTGGCCAAAATGACCATCAAAGTCTGGCTAAAAAACTCGGTGCCGACTGGGTCGGAGCAACCGGAGATAACCCGCCAGCTAAATTAAATTGTGCAATTGACACCACACCTGCCTGGACACCTATTGTTGAGACCTTGAGAGTGCTGGAAAAAGGTGGAAGACTCGTTATAAATGCAATCCGAAAAGAAAAAAAAGACCTCGACTCTTTCCTAAATCTGGAATACCACACCCACCTCTGGATGGAAAAAGAGATTAAAACCGTTGCAAATATCACCAGAAAAGATGCCCAGGAATTTCTGCCTCTGGCGGCTGAAATCCCAATTAAGCCGGAAGTCCAGGAATTCAAATTAGAACAAGCTAACGAGGTTCTGACTATATTAAAAAGGGGCGAAATTCAGGGAGCCGGCGTTTTGAGAATATCTCAGCGGCGATGAATTAGAAAGGTTAAAAATAATGGGATTCAAACTTTATAGAGAGCCTGATCCTGCGAAAGCAGAGAATTCGATTATGTTCTGTGGCTGGCCCGGCATCGGTAACATTGGAATACTTGCGATAGACACCTTAAAAGAACTATTAAAGGCACAGGAAATCGGCCAGATCGAGCCGTGGGAATTCTTCGAGCCTTACAAAGTCACAATTGAAGGAGGCTTGTTGAAAGATTTGGAATTTCCCAGTAACAAATTTTATTTACAGCAATTTAAGGACCAGGGCCTGCTATTTTTTATAGGCCAGCAGCAACCATCAGAACCGAGAACAAGATATGCACAAGGCCAAAAGGCTTATCAAATGGCCAATCTGGTACTTGATGTGGCGGAAAAATTCGGCTGCCAAAGAATCTATACATCCGGAGCAGCCGTGACCCAAATCCACCATACAGCCAAACCCAGAGTGTGGGCTGTACCAAACAATCAAAACCTGGCCAAAGAAATAAAGCAATACCAAAACACTGTTTTAATGTCAGAAATTGAAGGAAGAGGTGACCAGGGTCTCATCACGGGCTTAAACGGACTTTTATTAGGTGTTGCGAAAAAGAGAGGATTGGATGCTATATGTTTGATGGGAGAAATACCGTATTATTTACAGGCAGCCCCATGGCCCTATCCCAAGGCGTCAAAATCCGTTCTTGAGGTTATAACCACAATCCTCGGATTAAAAGTTGACCTTACTGCACTGGAAGAATTAAGCCAAAAAATAGAGCAGCAAATCGATGATTTCCTGGAAAGTCTGTATAAAACAGAAGCGATACCACCTGAAATAAGAGACGAAATCGAGAAATTACGGTATACCGAACCGGCTGAGTTGGGGCCAATTACAGAAGAAGAGCAAAAAAGAATAATGGAACATATCGACGAACTTTTTGACCAGGGAGGCCGACCAGATGAAAGACATCTTTAGATTTACATACAAAGCCAAGTTTGAAAATCCATCTTTAATCGTCGGCTGGGATAAGGATGCAGGCCGGCTAAGCCCAAAGGTGATTGAGTATCTAAATAAAAAGTTAAATGCCGGAAGTTTCTGCGATATTGAGCCGGTGGACTTTTTCTCTTTAGCAGGAGTGGCGGTTGAAAGAGATACGGCCCAATTTCCGGAATGTAAATTCTACTATTGTGAAAGAAACGACCTTGTGATATTTAAAGCAAATGAGCCTGAATTTGAACGATACAGATTTTTAGATGCGGTTTCAGATTTAGCTCAGCATCATTTCGGTGTAAAACATCTATATACTATCGGCGGCACTATCTCATCAACCACTCATAGTAATACACGTAAAATACTTGCAGTTTATAATAAAAAAGAATTGCAACAAGAGCTTAACGGATATGGTATGGAAGATATGACCTGGCAAGGGACACCGGCCATCAGCAGCTATCTTTTGTGGGTTGCTGAAAGAAAAGGTATTCCCGGTGTCAGCCTCTGGACACAAATACCTTTTTATCTGGCAGCTTGTGAAGATTTTCAGGCAATAAGGGCAACTCTTTCTTTTCTTGATAACAGATTCAGCTTAGAGCTGGATTTGAAAGAGCTGGATGAGCAAGAGCAATCGCAAAATATTAAGATAGACCGGCTCAGACAGGAAGATTCAGAAATCAACAGATGTATAGGAGCGTTGGAAAACGGACAATCCTTAAACCAGGAGGAACAACTGAATTTAATAAAAGCCGTATCAGAATTTCTCGAATCCGGCAAAAGCTAAATATTTAGCCCCGCAATACTTCGACCTTACCCAGGCCTGTCCTGAGCGTAGCCGAAGGGACAGGCTCATTGCGGGATTCACATACGACTTTTCAGCAGTTTGAAGGCGTCTTCACCGCCGTTTATCAGGTGAACCAAAGGCTGCGGCCTGTCAACACCTTCAATAAACTTGGGTCTCGCTGCCCAGGGCGTGACGCTCAGCACTCCTGTCAAATCCATCCAATGCTGCAGCTTGGCAACCGGCAGGTTCCAGGTCATGTGGAAGTGATTGGCCGGCGGATATTGCCTATACTCGACCATACTTGCGTATTTTGGTACGACGAAAGTGTGCGGCCAAGTCGGCGTAGTCAGATTGCACATCGCATGGGCAAGCTTGGCCGGCACTGTGGTTGTATGAGCTTCATCCCAAATTAAGCTAAATAAACCGTTGGCACTGCTATAAGCCATTCGAGCAGCAATGCCTTCGATACCTGCCGGCGTCATAAACGTCACCGAATTACCGCCGCCGGGGAAATAAAACTCATCAGCTAAAGGTAATGTAACGCCTTCCATTATCTTTTTAACCGATTCTCCGGGCTTTGCCGCCCAGTCGAATGCGGCGCTGCCGGAATTGGCGCCATCAACCAGACCTTTATTGTACCAGTCCACTTTTTTATCCAATCCTTTGACGCCTATCTTCTCAGCTAACTCTTTAATTTCCCATGCCTCCCATACTTTTCTGAAGTCCATAAACAAAGGCGGATTTCCGCCTGACAAATATGTCATAAACAGCATCGTCAAGAGTCCCTGCATATCGGCCTCAGTGGCAAAAGGTACCGGAGCTTTATTGCCATTATGGTCGAATGTGCTGTTGAAGAACGACTCCATCACATCAGCCACCGGTAGTGGAATGCCGCGTGGGTCACTTCCCCACTCCAGCTGGCTCATAAAGCCTCCGCCAACCGCATTCAAATCCGCCATCAGGTCACGAACGATTAAATACATCGCCAATTCTCTATTAAAACGTTCACTATCGTCTTCATTGCGGAGCTCCAGACGTTTGCCAATGTATTTATCTATCCAGCAGCGCATATCTTTAAGTTCTTTTTCTTTGTAGGCCTTTTTGTTCAACATATCAGCTAATAGTTTCATATCCAGACGGGTGATTTCTATGCCGAATGTATTCCTTGTTGCGATAATGTGCATCAAAGCCGTTTCCATTCCCATCGAATCGTGGCCTAAAATCATGACTCTTCGTCCCCGCAGGCTGACAGCAGTGACTGCAGCATAGCACCAGTCGATAAGATTTTTAGCCGTTTGCTCGGTCATTTTTGGATTCATTCCGGTATCCGGCCATGTTCCCACGTTCAGGGCAGCCATCCGTCCGTACTGGCTTATAGCACCATTTAAAGCGTGGGCATATACTACGCCGGGCCTGGGGCCGCTGTTGCCACAGGTAATATTTATAGGCACGTTAGGCGGAAATTGCGAAAGCAGCGAGATTGCAGTAAGCTGTGGGAAGGCCCATGTGTCCGGTACACAGACTAAAATATCAACACCGGCCTTGCGAAATTGCTGAGCAACAATGTCAGCCTGTGCTTCGCCATCAATTAAAACCGTTGAATAAACCACCGGCACCGGCGTCTTATCAGGCAGAACCACAGCGCCGCTAATTACATCAGCAGCCATCTTGACAATATTCTGGCAGCGAAAACGGCTATCTTTATCTATACGGGGGTCACTCGTAGCAAAAACGCCGATAACGGGAACCTTAGGTGTTGCTTTTTTTATAGCGGGCAAACAAGCAGCTTCTATCTTCTTTGCCATTTCAGTAATTCCTTTCCCAAATGAAAGTCGGCAATTTTTATAATGTAGCGGGATCTTCCAGCACTTTCCTGATAAAATCCAGGAACTGTGCTGCGTAAGCACCATTTGTTACTTTATGGTCCACCGAAAGAGTCATGTTCATAAATTTACGTACCAAAACACTGCCATCATCCGGCACGCAGGTGTCGGCAATTTTTCCAATACCCATGATACTGCACTGACCCGGCACTACAATTGGGATAAAATTTTCTACTCCGAACGCGCCCAGGTTACTGACGGTGATGCAGCCGCCCTCCAAATCATCCGGAGACAGCTTGTTATTGCGGGCCCTTTCTATTAAGGCCTGGCTATCTCCTGCAATTTGTTTGATATCCTTTTTATTCACATTTTTAACAATTGGTGCGACCAAGCCGCCCGGCACGGATATCGCCAGGCCTATATGAATTGCATCAGCCAATTTAATGGCATCGCCAGTCAACTGGCCTGTCATGATTGGGTATTTCTCAAGCCCTGTCGCCACAGCCTTCATAATAAAATCATTGTAGGATATCTTTAAGTCGCCTGTTTTATTCATTTTGGTTCGTAGTTCAACCAAGTCAGTGACATCAGCTTTTACAGTAAGATAAAAACAGGGTATTTCCATCTTTGATTTGAGCATTCTTTCTGCGGTTATTCGCTGAAGTCTGTTAAGCGGTACCGTATCTCCGAGCTTGACTTCTGCTCCCTCGTCCCTCGTCCCTCGTCCCTTGCCCTTCGTCTTATCAGCGGCTGCTTTGACATCCTGCTCGGTGATTTTACCGGCAGGGCCAGTACCAGTGACCGTCGCCAAATCTACGCCGAGCTCTTCAGCTAATTTTTT
>MHYD01000018.1:10018-15861 GCA_001824645.1 Planctomycetes bacterium RBG_13_46_10 | reverse complement strand
ACCCCCAGCCACAGGTGCCGGTGTTGATCCCGACATATCGGAATGCTTTTCTGTCTTCTGTTCTCCGTCTTCTGTCTTCCGTAATCCACTGCCTTTTAGGTAATCAATGAAGCTTTGCGGCACTACTTCATCCTTGCCGCCCAGAATCATCAGCAAATCACCGACCGGCAGGGTTTGACCTACCTCTACAAGGATGTGCTTAACAAAACCATCAATTGGAGATTCCATTTCAAGAGTCGCTTTATCGGTTTCTATTTCAAATATTATATCGCCTTTTTTAACCTCAACGCCGTCTTTGACCCTGCATTCAACGATAGTTCCCTCTTCCATTGTTTGTCCAAGCTGTGGTAATCTTATCTCTTTTGCCATCTATAAATCCTCATTTTCTTGTGAAATGTAATCGGTAATGTTATTAACTATTTAAACAATTATCTTTTTTACTGTCTCTACAATTTTTTCAACACTCGGGATGCTTGCGTTTTCCAACGGCTCGCTCATCGGCGGCGGCACATCGGCTGCCGCCAGATTAACGGGAGCGGCATCAAAATAATCGAAGCCATGCGAACCGTCATCAAACTCGTACTCCATATACTGACAGGTTATTTCCCTTCCTGCACCGCAGTGCGGAAAACCTTCACTTACTGTTATCAGCCGACCGGTCTTGCGAACTGATTCCGCTATTGTCTTTACATCCAGCGGCTTTAATGTTCGCACATCTATCACCTCGACATTTATATTGTGCTGCTCCGCCAGAATCTTAGCCGCCTGCAGGCAGTACATTGCCATCCTGCTGTAACTGACGAGAGTTGCATCACTACCCTCTCTTTTAATATCCGCCACACCCAGCGGAATAATATAATCACCAATCGGCACCGGACCAAGCTGACCGTATGTTGCTTTATGCTCTATGAAAACTACCGGATTATCGCTGCGAATGGCAGCTTTGAGCAATCCCTTGGCATCGTAAGGCGTCGAGGGCATAACTACATAAAGTCCCGGCGGATGCATCAGCCAGGCCTCAAGAGATTCGGAATGATGTGCAGCTATACATCTGCCGACACCGCCTTCGGTCCGCAGCACCATAGGTACTTTGGCTTTGCCGCCGAACATATAGCGATTATATGCACCGACATGTACAAGCTGGTCCATAGCAATGGTAACAAAATCAACATACATAATCTCCGCTACCGGGCGCATACCTCTTAGAGCCGCTCCTATCGCGGCACCGGCAATAGCCGCTTCGGATATTGCAGTATCGATAACTCTTTCAGTGCCAAATTCCGCCAGCAGGCCGCGAGTAGCCTGATATGCTCCGCCATACAAGCCAACATCTTCACCCATCAAAAAAACGCGTTTGTCTCTTCTCATCTCTTCCGCTTGAGCGGCAGAGACCGCTGCAGCAATATTCATAACCTCCATATCAAATTGTGTTTTAATTAGTGCCTTGGCCTGCTCCGCAGCTTCTTTCTTTGTTTTGGCAGTGGATTTAGAAACCGCCGCTTCAAAAGCAACAGCTGCTTCCATAACCTTTTTCGACATTTCCTTATCAGACTCGATAAGCTCAGACGGATACGTCTCATCGACGTAAACATCTTTTGCCACATCCGCCGGATTGGGCCAGGGACTATCCATGCCGAATTTCGTCGCCGTTTCGATTGTATTAAAAGCCCTATCTTTTATCTCATCCAGCTGCTCCTGCGTACACAGCGACTCAGAAAGGAGCTTGTTCCCCAGTACGGTAACCGGGTCTCGCTGGTGCCAGGCTTTTTCTTCCGCCTTCGTGCGGTAAGCGCGCGGGTCGCTTCGACTGTGCCCATACCAGCGATAAGTCTTGGCCTCTATAATTGTCATCTGATAATCTTTTCTGGCCTTTTCTGCCGCTCGACTTACCGCAAGAAAGACTGCAACCACATCCTGGCCGTCAACAATTATAGCCGGTACATCATAAGCAACTGCTCTCTGTGCTATATCTTCAATATTACTTGCCCTAAGGGTACCATCCACCTCGCTGCCCGAGAAAGGCACACTCATTCCGTAAAGATTATTTTCTATAATAGCAACTAAAGGCACTTTTAATGTAGATGCCATATTCATAGATTCGTGGAAGCTGCCACAGTTTGTGGAGCCGTCGCCAAAAAATGAAAGAACCACCCGCCCGCTTTGTTTAAATTTTTCCGCCAGGGCCGCTCCTACGGCCGGCGGCTGATTGCCGCCTACAATACCAGTTGAACCAAGATTATTTTGTTTATCCACCTCAGCAATGTGCATTGAACCGCCTCTGCCTTTGCAGTAGCCGGTTTCTTTGCCCATTAACTCAGCCATCATGCTATTCCAGTGTTTCTGTCGGTCATCCTCTGTATCAGCATATTTGTTACCAACAGCCCCGCAATGACCATGCCCGCGGTGAGTTGAGCCAATCACATCACCACGCTCGATAGCTGCAATAGCTCCAACCGCAACGGCCTCCTGGCCGGCATAAAGGTGAGAGGCACCTTTGATAATATTCTGACCCAAAAGGTCAAAAACTTTTTCTTCAAAAAAACGAATCTCATAAATCGTCCTCAGCCAATCGGTCACATCCT
Organism: Planctomycetes bacterium RBG_13_46_10; assembly: GCA_001824645.1. Classification (GTDB taxonomy): domain Bacteria; phylum Planctomycetota; class Phycisphaerae; order Sedimentisphaerales; family Anaerobacaceae; genus RBG-13-46-10. The sequence goes on along the minus strand of MHYD01000018.1, from coordinate 13,279 downwards.
CAATGGTAATTACTCTATCTTTTATCAGCTCTTTAAGCTTGGGAAGCGGCTTTTTCCGCGTGTTATCGATACCAAAAACCATAGAATCTCCTTTTAAGACATTAAAGCTGCAAAGAATACCCCCTTGCGGGAATCATTCTATTACCCTGGCTTAGATGCACTTCTTAACAAGTACTAAAGATGTGTAATATACAGATTTTGATAAAAAAAACAAGCTGATTTTGAAATTGATAATTGGTAAATCGTAATTACCAATAAGGAGTTTTAACTGTTTATTAAATGGTAAGCTCTGAGCACTTCAGCCACGCTCCATGCCTGAGCAAAGCAGCCTTTAGGTTTATGCGGGGCATCACCGTTGAAAATCTCGCTTACCTGGCCAAGGCAGGCATCTTCAGTCAAATGCTGCATCAAAGGCGCAATTATATCAGCGGCTGTTTTTTTGCTTTGCCGGCTGAATTCATTCACCTTCAAGTAGGCTTCAACGAACGGCCCTATTAAATACGGCCAAACCGTGCCTTGATGATAGGCTTCGTCTCTCAATCGCTGAGGACCTGTATAAGTACCTTTATAATTAAAGTTCCGAACATTCAACGTCCTCAGCCCATACGGAGTCAGCAGCTCTTTTTGAATACAATCTAAAATCGACTTTTGCTGTTGTAAGGATAGCGGCGGTGAAAAAGGAAGTGAAACAGCGAATATCTGGTTCGGCCTAATACTATTATCCACAAAACCATTAGGCAAAATACAATCGTTTAAGTAACCGACAGCCTCATTCCAAAATAAGTTACAAAAAGCTCTCCCAACCTGCTCAGCCATTAATTTGTATTGTTTTGCATCTTCCGAATTTCGCTCCCCATAAAACTGAGCCAAAAGGCAAAGAGCATTGTACCACAAAGCATTGACTTCGACAGCTTTTCCATAGCGCGGAGTAAAAGCAACTCCCTCATATTTAGCGTCCATCCATGTCAACTGTGTGTTTTTATCGCCAGCGGAGATAAGCCCATCCACATCTGCATAAATATTAAAGTGGGTACCTTTTTGATAAGAATCCACAATCCAGCGAATAATCGGTAACAATTCCTGAGTGAAGGTTTTTGAATCGCCTGTAAAATGTAAATATTGAAAGCCCGCGTTGATAAACCACAGCGAAGCATCAACGCTGTTAAAATAAGCGGTGTTGCTGCGATCATCAAACCGATTAGGAATCATACCCTCGTTGGCCGCATGGGCAAATGTAGTTAAAACTGATTTTGCTTCGTCATACCTATTGGTTAAAAGTAACAAGCCGGGCAAGGCAATGAAAGCATCTCTGCCCCAGTCCACAAACCATGGAAAACCGGCAAGGATAGTGGTTCTATGATGCCGGTTCAACTGGCGTTTCACAATAAACTGATCGGCCGCCAGGCAAAGTACTTTGAAACTCCGGTCATCAAATTTCGCAGCAGCGGTCACATCGCTCTGGTGTTTGTATAAATCTTCTTCAACAGCGCTAATATCAATAAGATTTAATTGCTCCTGCTTATTATTCAATACAGACAAACTTAAGTTGGCCAAAAAAACAATCTCGGCTGGTGATTCTATTCGGCATTTAAAAAATCCGGGTGTCCATAAATCTTCCGTATAATTCTGGCCTCTTTCTCTATCGTTACGATATACAAAATTAAACCACCACTGCTTATCATCTTCAAATCGCATTGCAGGACAATGCAAATACAGCTCACAACTGCCCGGTATATTGTGATGAACCGAAACAACATCACCAAGCCTGCTCGAGCACAACGTTGCATAGGCCCTCTGAAGTGAATGGAAGTCCCGCAGGCCCACAAAGGGACGTAAAATAAATTCCACCGGCTCGTTTACACCGGTGAAGTTATATCTGATTGCTACAGTACTTTCCTCACGCAGCAGATAAACAGACTTTGTCAGTTTAATTAACGATGTATGTTTTTTCTGAAAGGAGGGCTGAGAAGAAACATGTCCATCACCGGCGGTATGGGCAACGTTTAACTCATAATCAAAATGCACCCCTATATCCTGATGAAAATGCCTTATATAACCGAAACCTGCAGGCACTAATTTATCCGGGAATTCAAAGGTGGAAAGATTAAACACTCCGGCAGGTAATATTATAATTTCCAGGCAATTGGACAGCGCCATTATCCTGTTAACCGGCGGATTAAGCGAGCCGACAAGCAGGCCATGATACCCTCTTGCGTTGCAGCCAATGACTGTTGAGGATGCATAACTGCCATATTCGTTAGTCAATAACCACTCTTTAGTTAATAACTCGTCAATAGGATTATCACAGATCGATATGGATGCAATCTTCAGTCCTTTGGCTTTTTGCAGCATTAACACACTTGTCTTCCCTAACGATAAAAGGATTAAAATCAAAAAGCAGGATTACAAAGAAAACAGCAAAATGAATAAGAGTTTTTTATTTAATGTCTGTTACTCTGACGGGTTCTTAATTTGTGATTCCGACCTGTCGTACAAGACCGATTCTGCAGAAAAGAGGCATTTGCTTCCGTGCTGTTTTGGTGCGGGAAAACATGCACTCCCTCCTGCTTCTCCTTTGCGAGGTCTTTACTCCCAGAAGCGCTATCAGTGATTTTGCTTGCATCCACCAGCGCCGGTCTTACACAGCGACTCTGCAGATTACCCAGAACATTCATAAAGTTTATATACGACTCATAAGGCGAATCATACGGATTAAAATATTTATGCACATCTCCATCTGCAAAGTATTTGGTGCACATATAGTAGAAATGGTCTGACGACTGTAATTTTCGCCAGTCTGAAATAATTCTTTCGTCACCGGTTTGCTTAATCTTATTTTCGAGCCTATACAGCTCATGGATAGCGCTAGACTGCATCGGATTACCCAGCCATGCGGACAGGTCTCTTTCTGTATCGGCCCAGCTTATAACGTTCGGCACATCAACTGTATCGACAGGCTGACAGGTTTTAATTGCCTCACTGGGTGTTTTGAAATCATTATCAGGATGTTTTAGAATCTCTTCCGGCAGTTGCCGTATAAAATCAAATATACCCATATCAATACATTGGTGCTCACCGAATGTTTCGTAGTCCATAAATAGATTAACTATGTTGCCATGACCATTAATATTATTTATCCATCGGGCGAACTTTTCCGCTGTTAAAGGCCATTCCGACCAGGAACGATTTGAAAATCTAAAAGCAATATCATCGCTCAGGGAATAGTTCTTCAATAACAGCTTGAGCCTGTCGCAACCTTTT
>MHYD01000018.1:7545-9983 GCA_001824645.1 Planctomycetes bacterium RBG_13_46_10 | reverse complement strand
GATGTGATCCGCCCCTTCGGTTAAAATCGCATCGAAACACCCAATCGACTCAACAAGCTCTGCCAAATCATTATTATACATCAGCTCGGTATTCCGGAAGACCCGTGGCCGCTGGTTAAAAAGATTGTCGATAGTTTCGACATGTTCTTTTACCTGCTCCATGAATTCATCACGGGAGTATAAATAACTCAAGCTATGATAATATGTCTCCGCCAGGAACTCTACGCAACCGGTTGCAGTCAGGGCATCAAAAGTGCTTATAACTTCCGGCGAATAATGCTGCAACTGCTCAAGTAATACTCCGGTCAGGCTATATGCAACCTTAAATTTACCCTTGTGCTTTCGTATCATTTCCAGGAGCAAACGATTTGCCGGAAGATAACATTTATTCGCAACCTTTCTGCAGATAGAAGCATTTTTATAATCATCAAAATACTGGTCATTGTTGTCAAATGCCGTATAATGCCGAAGCCGTAACGGCTGATGTACCTGAAAATAAAAACATACCGATGGCATATTACTTAACCTAAAAAATTAAATCAGAATCTCCACCGTGCTGTGTCTGACGCTCTTCATCAAACTGTAACCAGCATTTCTTCGTAGATTTTAGCACATTTAAGCGCCGCATCTTCCCATCGAAGTTTGCGTACTTCGAAATTACCATGACTTCGCAATGTAATTCCCAAAGGCGGATATTTCAAAACCGCTATAATCTTGTTAGCGATCTCATTTACATCCCAGAAATCAACCTTAAGGGCATGCTTTAGAACTTCCGACACGCCGCTTTGCTTACTTATTATTACAGGAACATCATAACCCAGGGCCTCCAGTGGAGCGATACCAAACGGCTCAGATACGGAAGGCATAACATACAGGTCAGCAATCTCATATATCTTTTTAACATCATCTCCCCTGAGAAAACCTGTGAACAGCACTTTATGACCAATGCCCAGCTCTGCCGATATCTCAATCGCACGGTGCATCAGGTCGCCGGAGCCGGCCATAACAAATTTAACATTATCCATTACACTGAGGACTTTTTTGGCGGCTGCCAGGAAATATTCGGGACCTTTCTGCATTGTAATTCGACCGAGAAACAAAACAACTTTTTCGTTTCTATCTATTCGTGTATCAGACACAGATGTACTGCCGTTGTGCTCTACGCCGTTATATACTACTTCGACCTTGTCACCGCTAATTCCATATCGACTGATTATTATATTACGGGTGTAATAACTGACAGTTATAACTTTATTTGCACGCTCCATTCCCATGCGTTCAATATCATAAATCATCTGGTTGACATGCTCACCGCTGCGGTCGAATTCCGTCGAATGTACATGCACGACAAGCGGCCTTCCACTTATTGCAGCAACAGAAACCCCAGCCGGAAAAGTCATCCAGTCATGAGCATGAACGACGTCAAAATCATCTTCAACAGACAATTGCATGGCAATTGAGGCATACCGTTGTACCTCAGAATACATATTACCGCTATAATCTGGCCCACCAATTAACTGGCTCACCGAGGTGATATTTCCGAGTTTCCCATATCTCTTTCGGAACATTTCCTCGAGTTGCTGCCGGTATATATCAGGGCTTGAATAAGGATGCAATGGAGAGTCAATAGTGCGGAACTTTACATTTTTCAGCTCTTGGCGTTTAGATGATATGGCGCTCAGGAAACCGGGAGTCAGCAAATTAACATGGGTTACATATTGACTCTCGACCATCCTTGGCAATACAAAAGTTACTTTTATGCCCAGCTGGTCCATTGCCTTGGTAAGCCCGTAGCAGGCCGTGCCAAGACCTCCGCTGATAAACGGAGGGAACTCCCAGCCCAGCATGAAAACCCTTAAGTTTTCCCCCCGCAGTTTGTTCCAGTTATCTTCCATTCTTAAAGAGCTTATCACCAGCCGTTTTTAATACAATTCCTATTACTATACGCAATTGCCTCTACCGTTTTTGCAGAGACACCCAATTCTGTGCTGCTGTTCAAGCCGTAATCGGCCATTTATTGTATTAACATTAACAACCAAGTGACAAAAAAACCAATTACCCAATTTCCCTAATAGCTTAATCGGATTTTCTGCCAAATTCAATTTAACAAAATTCCCCAAAATATATATTTTGAAACCAATAATTATATGGGTCACTTACCGACAAATAGAGACATTGAACTCCTTACCAATTTACTACAACAATTCAATACGTAGTTATTAGTCGAAAGTTCATTTTCACGTTCACGGACAATTGACTGCTAATAACTATCGGCTACAAAACAAGCACCACTAAGATAGTATTAGAACAACACCGCTAAAGCAAACCGTTCCACGGTCCTAAAAGAGTGAATGGCTTCCTTTAACTAATGTTGCCACTAACGCAGGATATGAAATCAAAAAAATTAGCCTATAGCCCGCCTAAAGATCTTGTGACCT
>MHYD01000018.1:1026-7470 GCA_001824645.1 Planctomycetes bacterium RBG_13_46_10 | reverse complement strand
TTCAACAGCCTCAGATGCAGTCATCATTTTCTTGCTTCTGACATAGGCCTTAACTTTGCTTGTAACAATCAAGGACTCTCTCTTTTTGGCCATATAAAAACCTCCTTGTAAAAAATTCGATTAGCCGGTACAGAATCTTTTTAATCCGGCAGACTATTAAAGTATCTTAATTACGTAACATACGCGGAAATTGCAATAAAAAAACGCTTAAATAATAAAATTTTTTTATTATAGGGCTGATATTACAAAAATAATCCCTTAAAAACAACGTTTTTACTCTATATGCGTTTTTTTAAATAATTTAAATAATTTGAGTGTGCCGTTTTGTCGAAAGAATCTCAACGAGTGGTTACTCACTATCAATGAATCAACCATAGATTGTTTTTATGAGGAGAAAAATGACAAAGCGCTCCAAAAAAAACCAAAAATCGCAGACTAAATTGAAAGATTTCGTGACTGTTACTTTCGTGGAAGATATGGAACAAGCCAAGGAATATGAAACTCTTTTGAAAGTCAATGACATTCCTGCCATTATTAAAGAGCAGTACGACCCGTCTTTGACCACCAGAAGCGTTGCCATAATGGTTCCCGAGGAATGCCTCGACGAAGCGCATGTGGTAATCGAATCACAGGATGCCTATGACGACTTCTATGATTTTGCATTAGAGGACGAAAGTGATATAGATACCGAGCTGGACAACGATTTCCTCGAGGACGATTTTTAACTCTTAACAGAGCCAAAACCAAGCAACCTGGCGTAACTTTGTAATTGTATTAGTTTAGCTGCAAACAAATAACTTATTTTATGGACAAATAAAATATGCACCCGGAAAATTCCTCTGAACGCCGTAGTGGTAAAGAACGCAGACAAAATGTGGTTGACAGGCGGTTAGGTCTCGATCTGCATCGAGGCCCAGGCAGACGATTAACCGACGAGAGAAAATCTGCCGAGGAAGGACAAATGTCCGAAGAGCAAATCGAGTTTTTAATGGCGATTCAAGAATATAAAAACAAAAATGACAGACCATTTCCGACATGGACCGAGGTACTTGAGGTCATAAAGGCATTAGGCTACCGCAAGGTTACAGAGCCACAATCTCTAAAAAATTCCGAAAAAGATACTAAACAAAACAATGCTCATCTAACAGCCATAAAACCACAAAAGCCGGCTGAAGTGACAAAATAATCTCTGTAAAAAATTCAGTTAAACAAACTGATTGATAATTCAAAAGAAATGTGTTCCCCAAGACGAATTTGCCTTTAATCAGCAGGTATCTCGCACTTTATCGCATCTTAAACTCGTTTTAGCAATTCGGTTATTTATGGTTTGGCATAACTATATATAAGTAAACATATAGCTATACTTAAAGTCGTGGTAATTTTAATGGCGGAAAAACCTAAAATCTATAAGTCACAACTTAGCCGATCGAAAATTCCTTCTTTCGACTGAACATTTGTGCTTTTAAACGGTCAACAATAGATGAGTGCATTTGGGAAACACGGGACTCAGACAAATCCAGCGTGGCGCCTATCTCCTTCATTGTCATCTCTTCATAATAGTACAAAACAATTATTAGACGTTCAGCTCTTGTCAAGCCCTTGGTAAGTAAATTCTTAAGGTCGCGTTTTTGGGCTTCGATCAGAGGGTCCTCACTTTTCTGGTCTTTGATTACATCTATTTCTGAGATATCTTTTTCGCCATCACTGTCATTATACTTGTTGTTTAATGACACAAGGCTCACAGCACTGGCATCCCGTTGAAGCCTGCTAAACTCGTCAACATCCATATTTAGCTCTTCGGCAATTTCCTCTTCAACTGGTTTGCGGCCCAGATGCATCTCGAGAGAGTGCGTAACCTTAGCCAGTTGATGAGCGCGCGCACGAACTAATCGCGGCACCCAGTCCATACTACGCAACTCATCGAGAATAGAACCTCTTATGCGAGGTGCACAATAAGTTTCAAACTTGACCCCTCTTGAAGGATCGAAAGCATTAATCGCATCCATTAGTCCGAAAGTACCCGCACTGACGAGGTCATCCAACTCAACCTTATCCGGCAATTTACTGTGTAATCTTTCAGCACAATATTTAACCAAATCCCTGTAATGTTCCATTAAGAGATTACGGTTACAGTCATCGCGGGTTTTATGGAACTGCTCCCACACATGGTCGATGTTAAGTCGCTGGTCTGTTTTCAAAGAATCCCTCCCTGAAAATATTTTATACCTCACGGTAGTATGGATTCTACGATTCCAAACAATCCTTTAGAAAAGCCTGATTTTAAGTCCTATAAATACAACACATTTACCCGTTGTGTATTTGCACAAAAATACTTATCCAAACTCCTTATCGTCTTTTTCGTTAATAACTTTAGAAGAACAATCCCACAAAATTCTCGGATAAATCCCAATAATAAAACTGTACAAACAAGTGCCCATTTAGCCTGGTCGCGTTATCAGGCATCACCGAAATCTGCTCTTCTCCTAATTATTGCCTAAATCTTTTTTGCTTTCTGCATCATCACTGCAATCAATGGTCCTATAATTAATTGCGGATACCTTTTGTTTTCTACCAAGTAACTCAGCTGCTATTCTTTGGTTGAGAGAGTTCTCAATAAGTTTGTTTATCTGTACTCTAAGATATTCATTTCGGTCGTCCTCAAGCAATTTTTGTGCATATTTATCGACCACCGATTTGACCTGCAGGCTGCCTTTAATTTGGAACTTAATATTTTCAGTGTCATAAAGTATAAGTCGCCTGTATTTAATATGCTCATCGATTGCATCATTTAAAAGTCTGCAGAACTTGTTTACTTCCAAATCTCTCGGAACATAATCGATACCGTAGCAATCGGTTATGTTCCGTATGAGTATCTTCTGGCGAGCATTTGCAAACTCGATTATTTTGACCAGCAATTCGGTTATATCTTCTGTCATCAATGCCAGCAAATTCATATATAACCCTTAATAATCCGATTATGCTTTGCTAACAAGCCAATAAATTTCCAATCCTGCTGCTTAGTTAATCAGCATCCAAATCTTTCGTTATGTCTTTTAATGAACAGCTTTTCCGCATGTACTTCGGGAATCCGCAAACAATGAATCCAAGGAAAGACAGAATAGAAAATGCCTAAAGAACAGAATTACGTTTTTCGTCCATGCTTCTTTCGATTCTTCCATGAATTCTCAAAGCAATGCAAAAATGAAACCTATATATTTTAAAAAATAATTCTTAAATCAGCTTTAAACACATCTATTTACATTAAACACACTGAAGCCCTTGAAACCTACGGCAACAGCTAAAAGGAAAAAGGCTTACTAACCGGGTGAAATAATTAAGGAAAAGCAAATACGAAAAATTAAAAACCGAATATTGATAAATTAAAAATCTCAGCCCAGAACGCATATACATCAAAGAAATTAAAATAATTGATATTTATATTTTGTAAAATGTAAAAATCATTATAGGAAGTGTCAACACTTTTTTTAATTTTTTTTTACAAATTGATATGTTTTTCTCCCACTGCCGCTCTTTAACTACTTATAAATATGCCATTAGTTATCGCAGGCTCCGGTAATTTCTCCTAAACCTTACAATATAATTTGACGAACTTAATGAATTAGGTCCTTTTTAACTAATGGTATTGTAATAGTTTGCTTTAACATATTTGTTTTTTTCGAAATATCTCTGCTCAAATATCCGATAAAAGGTAAGTAATAATAGTGGCATTACAAAGTCAGTATAAATATAGCATGTTTTAATTACTTATAAACTATGATTACAAATGACGGCGGTCATCAAGATACCTCAGATAATCCCGATAACAGTGTTTCTCTAATCCAGCAAATAACTCCGCTGGCTCACCAGATAAACTGTCTCGATATTGACCGTATAGCCGATGTTTGTGTTAAAACCATCCCCAACTTAGTCGGTGTTAAATATGCTTCACTATATATACTTGATGAGACAAATAATATTTTACATCTGCTTAAACACAACCATCCATTTCCTATTAACAATATAGTCTCGCTGAATCAAACCCCTCCATCTCTCATGGCCATGGCCATAAAAAGCGAGGAGCTTATACTGATAAAAGACATAGATACCCATAAAAAACCTACAATCAGGATTTCGCAAAGGGCCTTTTTTAAAAATTACCAAACAAGTAACTGCGCTATTGTTCCACTTGTTTGCCAGGATCGAGTGGTTGGTGTATTAAATTTGGCCGATAAATCGCAGGGCAGCAGCTTCGATAAGGAGGACATTGCACTGATAGAGCTGTTTGGCCAATTAATTGGAGCTTCTATCGGTAATGTAAAGCTCTTTGAAAAAATACAGCATCAGGCCACGACAGATGGCCTGACAGGGCTTATAAATCATAAAACGTTTTACGAAATGTTAGAGAAGGAACTATGGCGTTCGCGCCGTTATGGCGGGCAAATCTCCCTGATTATGGTTGATATCGATAATCTTAAAAAAATCAATGACGCTTATGGTCACCGCGTCGGCGACAAAGCAATCAAGGAAATAAGCAAAAGGATAAGGGAAAGCATCCGGCAAATCGATATTGCTGCACGATACGGCGGCGATGAGTTCGCGATAATTTTGCCGAATACTTCACTCAGTGATGCAACTATTGTAGCAGAGCGTATGGTAAGTGCGGTTGCGAGCTGTCCAACTATCTGGAAGAAAGAGCAAATACCGTTATCTATTAGTGTCGGACTTGGTGAATATGACGCCGATACCAATCCTGAAGATATCACAAGCCGTTCTGATATGGCTCTATACTCAGCAAAGCAGGCGGGTAAAAACACGGTAAGAATTTTTGAGCCTCAAACCAAAAAAACCGGTTAATTCTTATCTAACAACGCCGGTTCAATTAGTAAAAGCATCTTAAAAAGGATTGTATTAACGGCCGTTAACGGCGCCATTCAGGTTTGCGTACCATTAAAGGCGGCATTTGTTGGGGTCTGGGCTTTTGACTGCCTACGCTAAGGCAGCTTCTACTACTCGGGTACCAGCGAATAGTAAATAACTGGGACCGATTACAGGTTAAACTACTTTTTTTCATCTTGCCAAACATTTTTATATCTTAATCAGGGAATAAAACCATGGAACTTGTACCCTCCTCCCATCGGCTAATTTAGACAAGGACTTTCGAAAATATCTGGTCTCAATACTTGATTCTTTATGAGCATCGAGCATCCAGCCCGTCCTGAGCCGGGTCGAAGGACATCGAACATCGATTTTCAGAGACTTATCGGTATTCCACGCTCCGCCAGATATTCTTTCATCTCTCTGATAGTGTACTTGCCAAAGTGTGCTATTGAGGCCACAAGAACAGCATCCGCATGGCCCTCAACAATAGCCTCGTAGAGATGCTCCAGTGTTCCAGCCCCTCCAGATGCTATAACCGGTATAGATACCGCATCGGCTATAGCCCTGGTCATTGGAATATCATACCCGGCTTGTGTGCCGTCGGTGTCCTTGCTTGTCGGCAGGATTTGGCCTGCTCCTAAACCTTCAACTTTTTTCGCCCACTGGACGGCATCAATCCCTGTGCCGACCGTGCCGCCGGTAACCATAACTTCAAAGCCGGACGGCAGTTTTGAATTGCCGGATGTATCTATTGCAACTGTTATCTTTTCGCTGCCAAATTCTTCCGCAGCTTCTTTAACAAATTTTGGTTTCCGCACAGCAGCGGTATTGATTGACACCTTTGCCGCACCCATGTCCAGCAGCTCCTCAATCGCCTTACAGCTTCCGATGCCGCCTCCGACAGTTAACGGCACCGATGTCCTCTCGACGGTCCTTTTAACAACATCGAGCAGCGTTTTTCTCTTTTCGAGTGTCGCGGTTATATCGAGAAAAACCAACTCGTCCGCACCTGCTTCGCTGTAAGCGGCAGCGTTCTCGGCAGGGTCACCTACATCTTTAAGCTGCACAAACTTGATACCTTTTACCAATCGGCCATCTTTCACATCTAAGCACGGGATGATTCTTCTGTAATCCATACTGCTTTCTCCTGAATCGGTTGACATTTATGAAGATTTTGGTTTCATATTAGTTTTGTAAGTGTACCAAACTATGGCGTATCAGTCGAGAGACAATCTCGCGTAAAATGTTAATCCACCAGTAAACCGGGGGGCTAATTATCTTATATTTAGCCCCGCAATTTATTGCGGGGTTCAAAATACTCTGTTAGAATACAATCATGTAAAGTAACTCTAATTTTGGAAAGGATAAACCATGGCAAAAGCAACAATGCCCCATATTGGACATGACAAACATTTATGCTACCTGAACAATTTAGGCTTTCAGATTACCAATCCTAAAGAATTCAAGTCTCTTGTCAGCAACGGCAAATTTTTCTGCAGAATCTGCGGCCGTGTAGCAGCCAACGAAAGGAACCTCTGCAAACCGGTAAAGCTGTAGGTAACCACG
>MHYD01000018.1:0-1001 GCA_001824645.1 Planctomycetes bacterium RBG_13_46_10 | reverse complement strand
CCCGCGCAGGCGGGAATCCACTGCTACGTTTCGGAAAATGGATACCCGCTTTCGCGTGTATGACAATAAGGATCGGTCAGTTTAAGTAGGAAATTTATGAAATTAGTATTAGTCAGACACGGGCAGAGCACCTGGAATAAGGAGAACATATTTACCGGCTGGACTGATGTGGACCTTTCGGAGCAGGGTATTGCCGAGGCCCATGAGGCGGCCCAGGCCCTGATAAAGAATGGCTATACATTCGACATCGCCTTTACCTCGGTGCTCAAGCGCGCCATCAGGACATTATGGATAATCCTCGATGATATGGACCTGATGTGGATACCGGTCTATCGCTCCTGGCGGCTGAATGAGCGTCACTACGGCGCGCTGCAGGGACTTAATAAGCCGAAAACCAAGGCCCAATTCGGCGAAGAGCAGGTTCAATTATGGCGTCGCAGCTATGATACTCCCCCGCCGCCTCTTGCGGATACGGACAGCCGACATCCGCGTTTAGACCCTCGCTACGCAGATGTGCCGGCAGAAGAATTGCCGGCTACTGAGTCTTTGAAAACAACTCTCCAGCGTGTTCTACCTTACTGGCATGAGCAAATTGTACCGCAGTTAAAACAGGGCAAAAAAGTTTTAATATCAGCCCACGGCAATAGCCTACGGGCGCTGGTTAAGCATCTGGATTCTATTTCCGATGAGGAGATTACCAGCTTGAATATTCCGACAGGCATTCCATTAGTCTATGAGCTGGACAAGCAGCTCAAGTCGAAAACTCATTACTATTTAGCGGATGAGGAAAAGCTCAAAAAGGCCACCGCTGAGGTTGCATCACAATTAAGCGGCCCACCAAAAAACTCGTGACGGTCCGGCCTTCGTAGCAGTTCTGGCGGAGTAGGCTTGCTGCCACGCGCTCGCCGTCATTGCGAGGAGCGGAGCGACGCGGCAATCTCAAAAATATTTAGCCCTGCCATTCCTGTCCTGAGCAATGTCGAAGGATATGGCAGGGTTTC
>MHYD01000017.1:38420-39137 GCA_001824645.1 Planctomycetes bacterium RBG_13_46_10 | reverse complement strand
ACGTAACTTTTTACAACTCGGTTCCCAAGGCAGAACTTGCCGGGCTTGTGGCCGGCTGTGATGTTTGTATGACCATTTTTCGGGCCGCCAAAGAAAATGCATGGTCGCCGAACAAGATGTTCGACTCGCTGGCCGCGGGCAAGGCGGTGCTGATAAATGTCCCCGGCTGGCTGGGAGAGACTATCGAGAGAAATAACTGCGGCAGATGTCTCGACCCGCATCGTCCGCAGGCCCTTGCTGATGCGTTAGAGGAATTATCCGCCAATCCGCAGCTTTGCCGCCAGATGGGTAAAAACGCCCGCGCATTGGCCCAGCGGGAGTTTGACCGGGCCAAATTGGCCGAGCACCTGGAAAGTGTTCTACTGGAAGCATTAGAAAAACATAAGCAAAATTTGGAGAAACAAAAGACGAGGGACGAGCGACGAGGGACGAGCGACGAGGTTTCTCCCTTTGTCAGTATCATTATGCCGATTCGCAATGAGGCCGATTTTATCGAGGGCGCGATAAAAAGCATCCTGAATCAGGATTGGCCGACTGAGAAGATGGAAATACTCATTGTCGATGGAACAAGCAATGATGGAACCAGAAAAATTATTGAAAAACTATCCCAAGAAGATAACCGTATAAAAATGCTGGATAATCCACGTCGGATTGTCCCCACAGCGATGAATATCGGCTTAAGGGCTGCAAGGGGAGATTTATTTATCCGGGTTGACG
>MHYD01000017.1:36276-38403 GCA_001824645.1 Planctomycetes bacterium RBG_13_46_10 | reverse complement strand
CCTGATTTTGTAAAGGAATCGGTCAAGTGTCTGCAGGAGCACCCGCAGGCGTGGGTGGTTGGTGGCCATATTGAAACCGTGGCCGAGGGTTTTGTAGGACGCGTAATCGCATCGGTCATGCAGTCGCCGATAGGTGTGGGCAACTCGCGATTTCGGCTGGGCGATTATGAAGGATTGGTCGATACGCTGGCGTTCGGCACGCACCATAAATGGATAGTCGATAAAATCGGCTACTTTGACGAAGAACTGGTGCGAAATCAGGATGATGAGTTTAATCTGAGGATAATTATGGCCGGCGGCAAGATTTGGATATCGAAATCCATAAAAAGCAAATATTTTTCCCGCGGGTCTCTGAGAAAGCTCTGGAGACAATACTTTCAATACGGTTTCTGGCGTATAAGGACATTGCAGAAACACAAAAGGCCGGCAACGCTACGACAACTGGTGCCATTATTATTTGTTCTGTCTTTGTTGCTGCTTGGAATAGCTGGTTTTTTATGGAGACCTTTCTGGATTTTGTTAGGGCTTGAAGCCGTCTTATATTTGATTGGGCTACTTACCGGCGCTTTAGATGTGGGACGCAAAGCCGGCTGGAAGTATGCACCTCTTGCGCCGTTGGTCTTTGTGATATTACATTTCGGCTATGGTTTAGGCTCCTTATGGGGAATAATCAGATTCCTGCTTTTCAAAGGATACAACACAAAACAGCTCGAAGAGATGCAAATGTCACGATAGAACATAAAAATGAAAAATCTTATAAAACAATACGAGCAAACTTTTGCCGAAATACTCGGTGCCCGGCGCGCATTTGCGTTTTGGAAGGGACGAGTCGCCCTTTACGCAATCTTAAAGGCCCTCGGCATCGGGGACGGTGATGAAATTATTGTGCCGGGATATACGTGTGTAATGAATGTCAATCCAATCAAATATCTCGGCGCGAAACCGGTTTATGTAGATATCGAGCCGCTGTCTTTCAACATCGACACCAATTTGCTAAGAGAGAAAATCACCTCAAATACGAAAGCTATTATTGCTCAGCATACATACGGCTATCCCTGTGACATGGATACGATTATAAATATCGCTGAAAAAAACAATATCCCTGTAATTGAAGACTGCTGCTTAGCAATAGGCTCAAAATATAAAGGTAAAATTGCCGGCACTTTCGGCAAAGCCGCGTATTTTTCATTTCAATGGAACAAACCCTACACGACAGGACTGGGCGGAATGGTGATTACGAGTGATGCCGAGTTGGCTGAAAAGATAGAGTCACTGTGTGCCGTAGAAATGTATAAGCCTTCGCGAAAAGAAGTTGCAATGCTATGGGCGCAGCTAATTATATACAGGCTGCTTGTTTATCCTGAAACGACAGCTTTTGCACAGAGCCTTTTTAGATTCCTTACGAAAAAGGGAGCTGTTATAGGCTCATCAAGCACATCTGAATTTGTACCGGAGATGGCTTCAGATTTCTTCAGGACCGCCGGCTCCGTTCAGGCTCGAGCGGGCTTAAGACAATTAAGAAGAATTGGGCAGAATATAAATCACCGCAGGCAAATGGCGCAATTGTACGACGAGCTTCTTGTGGAAAAGGGCTGGCCGACCCGCCAATATGATACATCAATAATGGACCCTGTTCTTGTGCGATATCCCGTGAGAATTGCCGAAAAAGGTAAAGCCCTTGCCGAGGCGGCAAGCGCCGGCATTGAGCTTGGGAGCTGGTTCGAATGTCCCCTGCACCCTAAAGAGACACCTTTAGAAGCATACGACTATGATATTGGGATGTGCCCAAAAGCGGAAAAGGCGAGCAATGAGGTCGTGAACCTGCCTTTGCATCAGCGGGTCAATGAAATGACTGCAAAAAGAACCGTAAACTTTATAACCAAATATACCTTTAACAAACCGGATATCAATAGTAAAGCACGAGTTGTGTCAGGTTATGAATAAAATCTATAAACGCATTTTTGATATTATTATCGCATTGTCGGCTATAATCATCCTTCTGCCGGTCTTTGCTGTTATATTTGTAGCTGTCAAGCTCACCAGCAAAGGCCCGGTTATATTTAAACAGGAAAGAGCCGGCTTAAATGGCCGGCCTTTTACCTTCTATAAGTTTAGAACGATGAAGCT
>MHYD01000017.1:27614-36168 GCA_001824645.1 Planctomycetes bacterium RBG_13_46_10 | reverse complement strand
ACTTCTGGCTTGACGTAAAAATAATTTTACTAACTATGGAACAGATTTTTCTACGAAAAAATATATACGAGAAAAGATACTCACAAGCTGAATACACAAGACTCGAAGGCAGGCAATGAGGTGAAGCTCCATGGCTTTAAAGCCGCGGCATCCTCACTTGCTTCGGCGAAACCCGCCTAAGCCAGCTTCTGACGAGACAAACGGCGAAAAAGAGCAATTACAATGGTTGTGCCCACGGCGGCTGCAATCCCAACAGCAGAGACGATTACATCCGTAACGGTGACGCTTCTGCCAAGAAACAACGAAACCAACTTCACAGACAATAAAAAACCTGCCGGAAGAGTTAACGCTTTTATCAGCCATCCAGGCGTTGGAGCCATGAGTTTCAGGCAGCTATATAAATAATGAATCCACCCCAGAGTAAAAATCGCGTATGCACACAAATTAAAAGCGGTATTTGTCAACGGAAGCAAATCAGCAATATTGGCCCGTGTAACGTTTGTTAAACCAAAAATAGTAATGCCTGTAATAATGACTAAAGCGGGCTGGAAAGAAAAAAATGAAAGTAAAATCAGGCCTGTTAGCGTACCTGCCAAATCCACTATAAAATCCCTGATATCACAACTGCGTCCTGCCACAAAACTCTGAAGCACCTCATCGAAAACACCATATAATACTACTACAAGAATTATCCACCAGGCGGCAGGCTTGCGCCAGTTTACCTTTTTGTCCGGAAAGGCTGCAACCCAGAGCAAAAAAGTAAGAATCAGATAGGCCAGGAAATGAACATACTTATCAGACACATCAGCCTGGCGAACCAATTCCGGAATTGGTATATGTGCAAAAATAAATAGTGCGGGCCAGTAAATTATTAATGTTATTATAATAAACTTTTGCTGACGTGATAGAAACATCGCATTTTTCGCCCCTCGCCCCTGGTCTGTCTTTTCTCGTGAACCGAGGGACGAGGTACGGCACACGATGCACAATCCGCCCAAACGGACTGGTAAAGTTTACAAACTCACACAGAAAAAATAAAGTTATATCTGGAAACATTTGTCTTTAGTGTATAATATATATTCATAGCTGTCATTTCTAAACAGTTTTGGAGGACCGAAAAATGAAACGTTTGAAAATAATTCAGAAATTTATTTTAGAGGTTCCGTCAAGTGCTCAACAGGTTGCAAAATGGGCCGTAGTTGTAATTGTTTTGGCCGGTTTGGTCTCGATTCATCAGGATTGCCCGGCGCAGCGCAGATCAAGGGGTACACCGCAAAAAATCATCCAGCTTCCACAGCCGAAATTAACCGGGCCGCTCAGCTTCGAGGAGATGGTCGTAAAACATCGTATTGTACAACAATTGAGCAGTCAAACAATCAACTTTGAGCAGATTGGTCAATTGGCATGGGCCGGCCAAGGCATCATGGAGCAGGCATCACAAACTACCTCTCAATCGCAAGGCACACTCGCAGCCGGGCAAGCTGTACCTCAGGTGCAGGGAATTTATCCCATAACTATGTTTTTCGTTTTATCAAACGGTGTATATGTTTACAATCCTATTGGGCACACCTTGGAGCAGACCTTCGACAGGGATGTACGAATTGCCTTCGCACAGGCAGTCAGAAATCCAGATGCAGTTACGACAGCCGGTTGTAATATTATTATTGCAGGTCCTCTTAAAGACCCAGCTGGCAGAGTCCCCAGCGTAGCCAAAAGGCTTAGTTTGTTACAGGCCGGACAAACAGCCCAAAATATCCAGCTTCAGGCAATAAGCTTAAACCTGGCATCCATACCAGCTGGCGAATTTGATTCGAGAATCGTCGCCCGAATTTGTAATCTCTCCCGAAATTTGGATGTGCTTCATTTAATATCTGTCGGCTACCCGGCAGAAACCACTTATAGCGGGGCAGCAACAAGCCAACAACCAAGTGGTACTTTGCCGCCTGCTCAAAATATAGCACAACAAAGAATAGCTGTCCTAATAGTCGCAGAAGAAAATTTTAATGATATGGAGCTTTTTGAAACTATGCGGTATCTTAATGCCGCGGGCATTCAGACTATTATAGCCAGCACAAGGCTGGGCGTAGTAAGGGGCACAATGGGCGGTTTAGCTGAGTCCGCAGTTCTCATTAACCAGTTGAGAATTGATGATTTTAATGCGGTAATTTTCATCGGCGGCGATGGTGCAAGGACATATTTAAATAACCCTGATGCGCTCAATATCGCCCGCGAGGCGACAGCGAAAAAAAAGGTTCTGGCTGCAATTTCAACGACGCCGACTATTTTGGCTAATGCCGGTGTGCTGCGCAATATCCGGGCAACAAGCTATATTGCTGATAAGTCTTTGCTTCAGCAGGGCGGCGCTATATATACCGGTAATAATGTCGAGCGCGACGGGCTTATAGTAACTTCCAGCGGACAAATAGCAGTTGTACAATTCGCAGCAGCTATAGTAGAAGCACTGGCCGGCAAATAATATCGTACGGCGTATGTCGTATTACGCCGGGATTTACATATAACGCGATACGCATCACACATGGTGCGCTGTTCAGGCACCATAGCGGTTTGTGATCGGAAGCCTGCGGTCTTTGCCGAAGGCCTTGGGCGTAATTTTTATCCCCGGCGGACACAGCCTCCTTTTATATTCATTTCTATCAACCATCCGAATAACATCATAAACCACATCTTTCGGCAGGCCCGATTCGATAAGCTGCTGGGCGGATTTATCCTCTTCGACATAACCTTTGAGGATTTTATCTAACAAATCATAGTCCGGCAGAGAGTCTGTGTCTTTTTGATTGGGTTTAAGCTCAGCACTGGGCGGCCGGGTAATTACATCAGCAGGGATAATTTCTCTCCCCTTTATTTTATTTATGTGCTCAGCTAATTTGTAGATTATGGTCTTGGGCACATCTTTTATTACGGCAAAACCGCCGGCACTATCACCGTAGAGAGTGGTGTAGCCGACCGAGGTTTCACTTTTATTGCCCGTCGTCAAAACTAAAGAGCCGAATTGATTGCTCAACGACATTAAAATGATGCCGCGAATCCTGGCCTGCAAATTTTCATAAGCTATGCCCTTATCGTCCCAGCCGGGTACTTTTTCTAACTCTTTGTGATACTGGGTGAGCATCGGCTCAATAGGAATGGTCAGCAGCTCGGTCCCAAGGTTCTCAGCCAACTGTTTTGCATCTTTTATCGTATCGGGGCTGTTGAATCTGGATGGCATTGTGATGCAGACAACATTCTCGGCGCCGATGGCGTCAACGGCTATAGCGGCTGTAACGGCGGAATCTACACCACCGCTGACGCCGAGCATAATTTTCTCAAAGCCGTTCTTTAAAGTATAATCTTTAGTGCCAAGCACTAGCGCCTGATAGATTTCATCTAACATATCCTTCGGCTGCTCAGCGGCAGGCTGCAGCGGCTTGACCTGCACAGACTCGTTATTAGATACTGTTGTCTCTGCAATCAGCAAATCTTCATCAAATGCCTTTGCTTTGGTAACTATTTTACCTTTGGAGTCGGCGAACATACTCCTGCCGTCAAAAATCAGCTCATCCTGCCCGCCGATAAGATTGCAATACGAAACGGCGCAGTTAAATTCCTTTGCACACTGGCTTATTATCTCTTCTCTTTTCTTAATCTTGCCAACATGAAAGGGAGAGGCCGAGATATTGGTAATCAGATGGATTTTGCCGACACCTTTTAGAAAATTACCAAGCCATTTGATATCCCATATATCAAAGCAAATTGTAAGAGCAACATTCAGGTCTTTAACCTTGATTACCACCGGCTCATCGCCGGGCCGGAAATATCTTTGCTCATCGAAAACGCTGAAATTCGGCAGCAGGCACTTTCTATAAATTTTGGTAATCTTTCCTTTTTGCAGCACCGCGGCACAGTTGTAAGTATCGCCCTTATAACTATCTGCAAAGCCGACGATTATTGTTATTTCCGGGCAGTCGGCGGCGATTTTCTCCACAGCCAGCCGGTTATCTTTTATGAAGTGCTTTTTAAACAGCAGGTCTTCCGGCGGATAGCCGCAAACTGCAAGCTCCGGAAAGGCTAACAAATCCACACCGGCCCCAAGCGCCTGTTTGTAGATATCTCGAATCTTGGCGGTATTACCGGCTAAATCACCCACCGTCGCATCAAATTGTCCTAATCCTACACGCATAAGAAATTCAAAATTAAAAAGTAAAAAGGCAAAACTTTTGAAATTTCAATTTTACGTTTTTCATTTCTATGAGATTATTGCACGGCGTATTCCTGTCAAGACTTTTTTAGCACTTATAGGGTTCATACCATAAGTGGTGAGCCTGTCGAACCAAATTACCCCCCATTTTTACTGTCTTCCGTCTTCCGTTCTCTGTCATCTGTCTTCTGAAATTGGCTTTGTTTGGGTTTGTTTTTACCAATCTACAAAATTGTAGAATTTCTTTCATTCCCTTGTCACTAAAGAGCTTATGTTAATTTTAGCCTTTCGAAAATTGGCTTTGTCCCGTCTTGAGCCGGGTCGAAAGATTTGCAAAAAAAGTCCGATTTGTAGAACATTCTCTACAATTGTAGAGCAGACCATGGCCACAGGTGCCATGGCTAATCGGGTAATTTTTTTTTGTGGTTTTGTGTCTTGCATTTTGACCCATTCGGCTTGGTTCGACTTCGCTCACCACAGGTCACTCAGGGCAAGCTTTTGAATTGCGTTCGCCCCCTCCGCTATCCCCCATACGATATACTATATACTAAATACTATGTACGCTAAACGCTGTCTTTGATACGATACTTGTACGCCGGAGGCGTATACGCAATACTCAATACGCGTATCCGCGTTACGAGGCCATATTATACCCAAAAACGGCCAAAATTCAAGCAAAAATTTTCTCGCCTGCCCTGCTTGCCCGCCGTAGCTTCTGCGAAGGTGGGAGCGATAGCCTACACTGAGCACCGTCGAAGTGTCGAATGGATCCTCGATGCTCGATACTGGATACTTGATACTCAAGTTATTAACCCACCGGATGAACCGGCGGGCTTGCTTGAGCGAAGGCGGATTTATCCACAGGGTCTTATGTTATGTCACACACAGATGGGTGGCAGCCAATGAGCGAACAAAGTGAGCGAAGTGGATGGCAAAAAATGTTCCAGGAAGCACAGCTTTGGTAGGGTGGCGGCTTGCCCCACCATCTTCTAAATGCTTAAACACCATCCACTCTTGTCCGTCATCGCATCGACGGATCACCCAAAGACACAGGCTCAATGGTTGTCACCTGTCTGCCGCCCGTCCGTACGTCGAATGTGCTTGCTCCGGATTGGAAGGACAAATATAATGCCCAACAGCAACATTGAAGAAGCGACAGAAGACGGAAGTAAAACAACACGATTTTTTCGGGTAACAATTGGGCTTCGGAATTTTTTTGGGCGAATGTCCGTAGTATCGCAGACCATAATTGCTCTGACGGTCAAAGATATCTTGTAAGAATAAATCGCTTATAAACTGGCGTGATAAAGCTGATTTAATATTCGGCCTCTGTCCATATTCTTACATTTAGTAATAGTTATTGGAATTGATATCTGTATGTCAAAATACAATGTAAATGACGCTTGGCCGATAGACGAGCCAACTAATGTTGAGAAGTGCTTGAAAAAACTTGTCAAACTATCTCATTCAGGGAACAAGATTGAGTGTCATGGAGCGACTAAGCTAAAATATAAAGGGGTAAGCGCTCTACGTTCCAAATTCGACATCCGCTTTTTTGGAAATAGTAATAACAAAAAGAAACAATCAAAAAAGGTGGAGAAAGATCTACTCAAATCTTTCGTTAAAAAGGCAAACCCTCATTTTCCACCAGAGGCTCGCCAAATCATTGATGTTGCTCGTTTGAAATGGGATACACTTTATAATACCGGAACTGTCTTTGTTGGTCGTCACTTTGGTTTGCCAACTCGTTGCATCGATTGGACCACGGATCCTCTCATTGCATTGTTCTTCGCTTGCCGGAGCGATTTCAAGGATCCAGGCGTTGTCTGGTGGATGGACTACAATGTTTTTTCACATGCACTCGCAATGCAATGGCCGCTCGTCTATGGAAAAAATGAAAACATAGAGGATGACTTTGAACAAGATTTCACCAGGGATGTGAATAGAGAGATACTAATCAGGTTCCATTATTGGTGTTTTTTAGAGCGTCCGATTAAGCAGAAGGCGCACATAATTTTGTCTGGGCAATACGATGTTCGCCATGACGAATCGATTCGTCGGCTGGGTGTTCAAAAATGCGGTCGTATTGTCATTAGTTCCGATATTAAATCTGATCTGCTGGACAAACTAAACAGGTGGGGAATAAATAGCACAGCACTCAAAATCGAGGATTCACCCATAGATACAATTGCCGCTGATATAGCTGACAAGATGTTAGGCAAAAATAATTGAGGCAGAAAATGGGAAGAAAAAAATCGAGTTTTCGGGCGATAGATGTGTTTCGGATTTTTTTAGGTGGCTGTCTCTAGTAATTAATCACGATGTACTATATGCCAATTCCGGAAGTTTGTCATTAAGTATAGACTTTGTTATCCCTAATTCGTCGCGTAAACTAGAAAATTCTTTTGAATTCATAAATTTATATGTTGCTAACTTCCATTTTATTGGCGCACCGTGTTTCTTATACTTCTTCTTAGTCCTTATGACCTCTTTTTCAATGGCTCTTTTCTTTGATTTGACCGCATAGAGAATATTTTTTGGTGATATATTTGTATCAACATAGAATATCATTGCTTCAAGCTGAATGACGAAATATACTAAATACAGAATATCTGGTTGACGAAACATATTGTGGTAAACAGGATTATCAGTAATATTAATCCTTACCAAATCCAAAAAACATGACCCTAAAGATGAAGTCAGCGCACCTGTCTTAATATAGTTTACACGCAGGGAATCATTTAACACATATGGGAAGGCATCAATTACTCCAGCAGTTGCAAATAAAATGTTTTTGTCAGGAAATCTATCCTTGAATTCAGAAGAGAGTATTTCGTAAATGTATGTAATATTCCTTGCAATGAGTGCATAGTTGCCCATTCTTCTTAAAAATAGGATAATGAATGCAAAGATAAATAATATGATAATCGCAATAGAGATTACCATTATGTTTTCCTTTAAAAAAGCAACCGCCTTATGAAAGCTACTTTATTGCCTCAGCACGATTAGGTAATCCATCGATTTTCTTGCAGAAAATAGTGATTTCATCATTTCCGTTATTCATCCAGATTTCGATGCGAGCATTCTTTGGATTTAGCTGATCAACAATCTCGCAGAATGCATCGATGTGATCGATATCCTGAGCCTGCAATTGTTCGAGACGCTCTAAATGCTTGATCGGCCCGCCAAAAGGAAGGAATGCTGGATCGACCAGGACAAGGGAGGAGCTACCGTGAGGGATCTCCGCATCAAACTCTAGAGTTAGTTTCGCAATATTATCTAACTTCGGATGCTTCTTCTCAACATTTTTTACCGAAAATTTCATTATCGACCGGAAGGTATATGGTGGTTTTTCCATATAAAGCTCCTATACTGAACATTTTAATATTTGTCCTTCAAATAAACTTAATAATACCGATCTTTTATGTTATATTATCGGTGATTGAGAGACCTTTGAAATTATAATGCTCTACTAGCCATCTTATTAGAAAATGCCAGGTCTCACGCCCATTCGGTACTATCGTTTGTAATCGGAGGTAGAATAAGGAAAAAGTGTATAAAAAAGTACTTTTTCTTAATGGAAATCTAGTCCGTATAAAAGATGGGAGATATTAGAGACAGCCATCGGTTATTTTTTTGATACCACACCTAATTAGTTCAACCTTACTATCAGGGCGGACACATAGGTCTGCCCCTTCAAAAATAAATTTGGGTGAAAATTGTTTTGGTGGTAAAATGTGCGGCAAAACGACGATTAGCCCCCGCACCAGTGGCGGGGGTTGCCTCGGCCACAGGTGCCGAGGCTAAACAATTAAGGAAGATTTATGATTGGCGTAGTTTCCAGGCCGGGAACCTCTGAAAAACTGGACATACTCAGCACGGATGGGCAATATGATTTGGCCTGCGCGTGCGGATGCGAAAAAGATGAGCATCGCAAGCGAAGCGATGAAGGGAAATGGATATATCCCGTGACGCTTCCGAGCGGAGGCAAAAGTGTCTTGTTTAAGACATTAATATCAAATGTCTGCTCCAATGACTGCAAATACTGCCCCTTGAGAGAGCAGAACGATATCCGCAGATGCACTCTTAAGCCTGAAGAAACCGCAAATATATTTCTGGATTACTATAATCGCCGCAAGGTTTTCGGCCTGTTTCTAAGCTCCGGCGTTTTAGGCTCAGCCGATGCAACTATGGACAGGCTCAATTCCACTGCAAAGATATTGCGCAAGAAATACAGCTTTAGGGGCTATATCCATCTAAAAATTATTCCCGGGGCGAGCAATGCCGCAATAGAAGAGGCGGTTTCATTAGCAAGTGCGGTATCGCTGAATATTGAGACGCCCGGCGAACATAATC
>MHYD01000017.1:26447-27495 GCA_001824645.1 Planctomycetes bacterium RBG_13_46_10 | reverse complement strand
ATTGTCGGAGCCGCCGGTGAATCGGATTCGGAAATTGTAAAATATATGTGGGGCCTGTACGACCGGCTGAACTTGAATAGAGTATATTTCAGCGCCTACCAGAAGGGATTAGGCGATGTCTCTATTGCCGGTGAACAAATAATCCAGGAAAGTCCAGGTGATGTATTTATGCGTGAGCATCGGCTGTACCAGGTGGACTTTTTGTTTCGCAAATATGGTTTTGCCGAATCGGATATTGCTTTTGGGGACAATGGAAATTTGTCTCTGTCAAACGACCCTAAAGAAGCCTGGGCGGTTAGTCACCCTGCGTTTTTCCCTGTCAATGCAAATCAGGCTTCACGTTTCGAATTATTGAGAGTGCCAGGCCTGGGGCCGCTGACGGTAAAACGGATTTTAGAGCAGCGAAAGAGCCAGCGCATAAGGCGCATGGAAGATATAGGGAAGGTGGGAGTCCGGCTGGGAAAAGCAAAAAAGTACCTGAGGTTTTAATTGGAGCGACCACAGATTGCACGAAAAAGAATACCATCAGCGTAATCCGCGAAATCCGTGGTTTGTCATGGTGGACAATAGATGATAATGCTTATTTTGTTAACTGCCCTTGGATTTGCGGCTGTAATTTTATCAGCGCACTTCCTGGTCAACGGCGCTTGCGCTCTGGCAAAGCGACTGGCAGTTCCGCATCTTGTTATCGGGCTGACTGTAGTTGCCTTCGGCACATCGCTGCCGGAATTGTCTGTGAATATAATCGCCAGCATCAGAGGCGATGCAGGTATCGCCCTTGGCAATATATTTGGAAGCAACATTGCCAACATTTTCCTTATTCTCGGCATCTCCAGTATTATTTTCCCGTTGGCGGTTACCAAAGGAACCGTGTGGAAAGAAATCCCGCTTAGCCTTTTAGCTGCAATTCTTGTTGGGATTCTGGCGAACGACCATTTAATAGATGGGATTGGTTTTTCTGCATTGACCAGGATAGACGGATTAGTTCTTATTTCATTTTTCATTATATTTTTATTTTACTCGGCTGGCATTACCGATGGCATAGCCG
>MHYD01000017.1:20808-26369 GCA_001824645.1 Planctomycetes bacterium RBG_13_46_10 | reverse complement strand
TAGTCGGGTCGAACATCTTCAATATCTTCTTTATTCTTGGCATCAGCTCGCTTATCCGCCCCATTCCATTCGACACTAAATGTAATACAGATGTTGGAGTGGTGATTGCTGCAAGTTTACTGCTATTTATCTGTATGTTCACAGGTAAAAAACGGATGCTGGACAGATGGGAAGGCGGTTTATTTCTGGGCTTGTATGCAGGCTATATTTTCTTTTTAATTATGCACAAATAAATTACAAATAGGTCTTGCCGAGGCAAATATGCTCAAAGATATTTTACTGTCATTTATACCGATATTTGTCGCCGTCGATGCGATTGGCGTGCTTCCTATCTTTGTTTCCCTGACCGAGGGAATAGAGTCACGACAGAAAACAAAGATTATCATTCAGTCAATGTTCACAGCTTTGTGCTTGGCTGTCGGCTTTATCTTTCTGGGCAAAGCTGTTTTTAAGCTGCTGGGTATCACCATCGGCGATTTTATGATTGCCGGCGGTGTGATACTTTTTACTTTGGCCATTAATGATATCCTCAATCCGGTCAAGCGACGACGCATACCTGATAAGGAGCTTGGAGCAGTCCCTTTAGGAACGCCGTTAATTGTAGGACCTGCAGTTTTAACCACCTCATTGGCTATAATTTCACAATACGGCCTGCTTGCAACATTAATTTCCGTAATGGCGAATATCCTGCTTGCCGGTGCAATCTTCAGCTTGTCTTCTGCTCTGATAAAGGTCCTCGGTGAAGCTGGTTCAAAAGCCCTTTCGAAAATAATGAGTCTGCTGCTGGCCGCCATAGCTGTAATGATGATAAGAAAGGCAGTACTAATATTCCTCGGCAAAGGATAAATATTAAGTGCCTAAAGTTATAGATTTAAATAAAAGAATATCGAACAAGGAACTCTGAAATTCAAATAAAGTAAGGGGAAATGAACAATGAAAACCACGCAAAACGCAAAGATAATTATTATAGCAATAACATCCCTGCTGGCTCTTATCATTTTTATTCAAAATACCGCGGTAGTAAAAACCAGACTGCTTTTTTTAACTATAGAAATGCCGATTGTGTTACTGCTGATATTAACGTTCGGCCTGGGTTTTATCACCGGGCTTATTGTAAGTTTTATTCTAAAAAAACCTGATAAGATAAAGCAATAAACTCAGGCATAGAGAAAAGTAAAAAAGAAGTAGCTTTAAAATTGGTAATGGGCTGCTTGCTCTAAAGAGAGTTGTCCAGACTTTTCCGGGAAGAATAGGTATGAATAATATGTTGCTCTTCAGTTCGAGTTTCTATGCCTGGTTTCTCCTGCCATTTTTAATATTTGTTGCCAGAATTGCAGACGTCAGCATAGGCACAATGCGGGTGATATTTGTATCGAGAGGATTTAAGTACCTGGCTCCTGTTGTCGGCTTCTTTGAGGTTCTAATATGGATTTTGGCGATGGGCCAGATTATGAAGAATCTCTCCAATCCTGTCTGTTATATTGCTTATGCCGGTGGATTCGCCATGGGCAACTATATAGGAATATGTATATCTGAGAAACTATCTTTAGGAGTCGTATTGATACGGATTATTACGCAAAATAATGCGCTGCCCCTGGTGAAGCATCTAACTTCTCAAGAATATGGAGTTACAAGCCTCGACGGACACGGCTCCAGAGGTAAAGTGCAAGTTGTTTTTACTATCGTGCCCCGTTATGAAGCTCCTGCTATAGTTGAATCCATCAAGAAATTCAATCCGGAAGCATTTTACTCGATAGAGGAGGTAGGATTTGTGGAAAAGGGAATATTTCCAAATAGAAACGTTTGGAGAGATTTTTCTCTACTGAGCTTGTTTAGGCCGTTTCGAAAAGGAAAATAAAGTAATCCTGTTAATAGTGAGCTTGTCGAACCTATGAAACCAGCTTCTAAAACTCGTGATAGACTTGATAAATTACAACAGCTTCTAAAGACAAAGACTCGTCTGCTGATTATCATGCAGGACAATCCCGACCCTGATTCTATCGCTGCTGCGGTGGCACTTCGCAAGATAGCAAACACTTTTGACAATATTCAATGCACGATAGCACACGGCGGAACCGTCGGTCGAGCAGAAAACAGGGCTTTAGTGAGATATCTCGGCCTGAATCTCCATCAGCTGGCCGAGATTGAATTTGGTAAATTTGACTGTATTGCAATGGTTGATGCCCAGCCAGCAGCCGGTAACTGTTCGCTGCCTGCCGATGTAACGCCTGATATTGTCATAGACCATCACCCGCTGCGGGCCGCCGCCAGGGCGGCAAAACTTATTGATATTCGCAGTAAATACGGCTCGACATCGACAATACTGCTGGAATATCTTGTCCAGGCGTGGATAGAGCCAGATATACAGCTTGCTACGGCATTATTTTACGGTATCCGCTCCGATACGCAGGACCTCGGAAGACAGGCGACCCGGCAGGATTCGGAGGCGGTAGCATATCTATTCCCGATAGCGAACAAAAGGATGCTCAGTGAAATCGAAAGAGGAGAGGTCCCGCGTGTTTATTTCCAGATGCTGGATGAGGCCCTGCGAAATGCCAAAAAGTATGAGCACGCTATTACCACAAGCCTGGGGCAAATTGACAATCCCGATATGATTGCCGAGGTGGCAGATCTTCTGCTGAGAGAGGAAGAAACTTACTGGACAATGTGCCATGGCATATCCGGGGGCAAACTTTTTATATCTGTCCGAACAATGAAGGAGGATGCAAGGGCAGACAAAGTGATTCACCGGGTCGTTGCCGGAAAGGGAACCGGCGGCGGACATCCGGCTTATGCCGGCGGACAAATCCCTTTAATAAAAGGCACGAAATCCGAGCAGGCCGGCCTCGAAAAGCTGGTGCTAAAAAGGTTTCTCAAGGCAATAGGTGCCGACTCTCAACAATGGCAAAAACTCATACCGAATTAAATCACCGCCAACGCGTTTTAGCTAATTCTTATTTTAAGTACCTTAATTCGGGGAAAATTTGTTGCAATTTGCCGGTCTGTTCGTTAGTATTCTGCTGACATCAGCCCCATTGGAAACGCACAAGCAGGGCAAGGTTGTAAAAATGGGCCAGCAGAGCAGAGATAGCCGCAAGCAAAAGGACAGTGCTATCAAGAAAATCATTGACGATTTTGTTAACGGCCTCAGCGATGAGCACCGGATGCTGGTAATTTTGAAGTCGCAGCTGTACGACAACACCTGGGAGCCGATGCTCGATGACCTGCGGCATCGTTTAGAAGGTAAGCCATATATATTCAAGCTCGTAAACCGAATTGAAGACGATATAAAACGCATCGAGCAAATGAGGAAATTCGAAACAGAACATAACATTGATTTGGCAGACTATGTCAATCTGCCGTAAAAAATAGAAATTGAAAAAATCAGCGTATCAGGAAAATTTTACTAATAACCTGATATTCTTACATGCAGAACAGGAGAACAGGAGGATTGATAACAATGCTGCGGTCGAGAGGTTCACTTATTATATCGATTGGCTTGCTGGTCTGGTGTATTTCGGCTATAGGCACAGCAGCACAAGTCAAGTCAGATTGGCTGGTTTCACCGGAACTGCTCGAACATGCCAAATTGAAAATTTTGTGGCAGAATGAGCTTCCAATCAGAAAAAGTGAGAGCCTGAAGCAATTATTTCTTGTTGGCAGCCGTGTTTATGCTCTTTCGAGCCGTAATTTTCTGGTTTCTTTAGACAGAGAAAAGGGCAGCGTGATTTTCAGCAAATCTATCGCATCGACCGGCATTCCGATAGTCGGCCTTGAGCTTTACCGGGATGAGCTTATATCCGTCATTGGAAACAAGCTGACCAGGATCGATCCGGAAACCGGAATGGAGATTAAAGCCAGAGTTCTGGATTTCGGTGTGGTCTGTCCTGTTGTTAGAAACAGCTCATATTATTACGTTAGCTGGCCGGACAAGCGCCTGCACGTTTTACAAGGAGATTCAAGCCTCCAGGTATTCGAGGTATCTGCTGATAATAATTCTTTGATTACAACTGTCATCGCCGACGAGTCATCTGTTATTTTTGGGACTAATGCAGGTAACGTAGTAAGCATCACCCCAAACGGCCCAAAAAGATTGTGGCAATTTGATGCCGCCGGCGCTATCGCCGGACCGATTGTCCGTGACGGGAGACAGTTGTTTTTTGCCGGCAAAGACACAAACGTCTATAGGGTTGATATAACCGGGCCGATGACTGCAGAGCTTGCCTGGAAATATCAGATACCCTCGATACCGAATGATGCACCCCGTGTGACGCGACGAGTGGTTTATCAATATGCCCCCACTAAAGGCATAGCCGCCATAGACAGACAAACAGGTCTGCTTATGTGGTTATTGCCGCAGGGAGCAGAGCTTCTGGCGGAAGAAGATGGAAAGGCCTATGTTTTTACAAATGATGGGACATTGGCGGTGATGGACAATGTTCGCGGCAAACCGCTGTACACTGTTAACTTCGCCGGCGTATCGAGGTATATATCCAACACAACAGATTCAAAAATTTATATTGCTGATGAACGTGGCCGGGTAGCCTGTTTAGAGCCGGTTAAATAATGGATAATATTTAGCAAATTACAGGAGAAGGAGTTCAAATGAATGTAACAATTAAAAGAGCACTAATAAGTGTTTCCGACAAAAGCGACGTTGTTGAGTTCGCCAGGAAGCTCAGCGAAATGGGTGTCGAAATAATCAGCACCGGCGGAACCGCCAAAAATCTGAGCAAGGCAGAGATTGATTGTACAGGTATCGAATCGGTGACAGGCTTCCCGGAAATGATGGATGGCCGGGTCAAAACGCTTCATCCCAAGATACATGGGGCGCTACTGGGCCTGCGTGACAAAAGCGAGCACTTAGCAGCCATGAAACAGCATGGTATTGAGCCGATAGACCTGGTTTGCGTCAACCTTTATCCATTCGAGCAGACCATTGCCAAGCCCGGCTGTACTCTGGCCGAGGCGATTGAGAATATTGATATCGGCGGACCGAGTATGATTCGCTCAGCTTCGAAAAATCATAAATTCGTGACAGTCGTTACCCAGCCCGACCAGTACGACAGGGTCATTGCAGAAATGAAGGAAAATAAAGGGGCCGTGAGCGAAGAGCTGCGAAGCGAGCTTGCAAGAGTTGCATTTTCCCTTACCGCATTCTACGATGCGGCCATATCAAAATATCTTAATAAATTAGCCGGCGTTGAGTATCCTGACAGGCTTTCAATTGCGGTCAGGAAAGAAAAGTCGCTGCGTTACGGAGAAAATCCTCACCAGACGGCTGCGTATTACAAGCTGCCGGCCAGCGGTGAGACATCCATCTGCAGCGGTAAAATGATGGAGGTCGAGACGGAGATAAGCTTTAATAATCTCCTCGATTCCAATGCAGCTTTTGAGCTTGTTAAGGAGTTCAATGAGCCGGCTGCGGTTGTCGTCAAGCACCTTAATCCCTGCGGCTGTGCTATTGATGATGATATCACCGTTGCTTATCGCAAGGCATACGAGGGCGACGTCGTAAGCGCGTTCGGAGGTATTGTCGCTCTCAACAGAAAAGTAGGCGA
>MHYD01000017.1:19432-20786 GCA_001824645.1 Planctomycetes bacterium RBG_13_46_10 | reverse complement strand
GAATCCTACAGCCTGTATGGCAAAGCCCTCGGAGCCGGCGGATTTTTTGCCGAGGTGATTATCGCACCGGAATTTAATGAGGAAGCGATAGAAATCATAAGGACGCTGAAAAGCTGGGGCAGCAGAGTCCGCCTGATAGAGACCGGACCAATCGACAAGGCAAAAATCGATTGCGGCGAGTTCGACGTACGCTGCGTCATAGGGGGGCTTCTATTGCAGAAAAGAGACCTCATCGGCTGGGAGCCTAATGAATTGACATATCCGACAAAAGCCAAGCCTACAAAGGAGCAGCTTGAGGATTTGAGAATCGCCTGGCTGACTGCGAAACATACCAAGAGCAATACCATCGTGTTAGTTAAAAACAAAAGGGTCCTTGGCGTCGGAGCCGGGCAGATGAACAGAGTCGAGTCCGGCTTGATTGCATTCAAACATGCCGGTGACCGGACGAAGGGCTGTGCCATGGCCTCGGATGCGTTCTTCCCGTTCCCGGACAATGTTGAAAACGCCGGCCAAGTGGGTGTAGCCTGCATTGTCCAGCCGGGCGGCTCAAAGAAAGATGATGAGGTTATCGCAGCGGCGGATAAGCTCGGCATCGCAATGGTCTTTACCGGCAAGCGTCACTTCAAGCATTAATTTCGTCCTGCGTAGTACGCCGTGCGTATAGCGTAAAAGACCGATTCAGAATAGATATTTACCGGCGCCCATGGGGTGGGGCAAACAGCAGGCACCGGTTTTTTCCCCTCAAAGCTGTAATATAAAACTTCCGGCTTAAGGAGACGAGATTCTTCACTTGGCTTAGAATAGAAATTGTACTATTTTTTACCTTTTGCTATCAGCCCTGCTGCTTTTCGCAGCTTATTGACCATGTCGGTTTTTTCCCAGGTGAAATTGGCTCCGTTCCTGCCGAAATGGCCACCATAAGAGGTCTCGGCAAAAATCGGACGGGCAAGCTTTAGATACGCAATCATGCTTTTAGGCGTCAGAGGAAAAAGCTCTCTTATAATCTTGCCAATTTTTTCTTCGCTGATTTTTGCAGTACCTTCGGTCTGCACAAGAACAGAAACCGGCTGAGCCACCCCGATGGCATAAGAAAGCTGCACTTCACAATTATCAGCAAGACCGGCTGCTACAACGTTTTTCGCAACGTACCGGGCCATATAGCTTGCAGTTCTATCTACTTTAGTCGGGTCTTTCCCACTAAATGCGCCGCCGCCGTGACTTCCTCTTCCGCCGTAAGTATCTACGATGATTTTTCGGCCGGTCAGGCCGCAGTCGCCCTTGGGGCCTCCTATCACGAATCGGCCCGGCGGATTGATGTGGTATACAATGTTCCTGTCCACGAGGCGCTTCGGCA
>MHYD01000017.1:18245-19426 GCA_001824645.1 Planctomycetes bacterium RBG_13_46_10 | reverse complement strand
GCAGAACAACCTTCTCGATTATCTGTTTTCGCAGCTGCCTGTAAGGAATTGAGGGTGCGTGCTGAGCAGCAACAACAACCGTATGGATTCGCTTCGGCTTGCCATTTTCATATTCCACTGTCACCTGGCTTTTGCCGTCCGGCCTCAACCAGGGCAGCTTTCTGCTTTGCCGCATTTTTTCCAGCCGAGTGGTTATTGCGTGTGCAAGCTGGATGGGCATCGGCATCAACTGTGGTGTCTCTCTGCAGGCATACCCGAACATAAGGCCCTGGTCGCCGGCACCCTGTTCTTTGTGCAGGCCCGTACCTTCAGTGACACCCTGCGAGATGTCGGGGCTTTGTTTACCAACCGTGACCATAACTGCACAGCTTTCGCAGTCGAATCCGAGAGCAGGGTCATTGTAACCTATTTCTCTTATTGTTTTACGCACTATATCGGGAATTTCAACGACGGCCCGTGAGGTAATTTCCCCCGCAACGATGACTACATTATCTTTGACCATCGTTTCACAGGCCACTCTGCTTCGAGGGTCCTGTGCGAGCATGGCGTCAAGAATGGCATCGGATATATGGTCGGCCACCTTGTCGGGATGACCCATTGTCACGGACTCGCTGGTAAAAAGGTACTTATTTGTGTTACAATTAGGATTACCGGTATTTAATCTTCTTGCCATCTGTTACTTATCCTTTTCAAAGCTGATTGTATGTTTCCTGAAACCTAAGGGAAAATCCCAAAAAACCTCACATGGCTTTTAAAACAGCGAATATAATAAAAGATTCCTGTCCATAGTCAAATTAAAAGTTGGAACAGATTTAACGAAATCGCGCTGCGCCCTTTACTGATTTATTGAGCTATCATTGATAGTCCAGTCATATTTTATATACTTGATGGAATAGTTTTCGACTTCGAGGAAAGATATATCTTTGTCGGAAATATATTTGGTAATGAAGTTCAAAACGGCCCGGGTAGCCGGCTGCTGAGCCTTAAACTTTTTATCCGTACCGAACTTATTGATAAACTCTTTACCATACCAGGCCGGCTGGAAAACTGCCGAGAGATAAACAACCCGTTTCTCTCTGTCGATTCTGAACCCCTGCGGATTGGATAAAAACCTTCCAGCCTGAGCCTCCAGCTGCTCTTCAAGCCTGTTTCCATAATACGGCTCATCACGCAAAACAGGA
>MHYD01000017.1:10347-18238 GCA_001824645.1 Planctomycetes bacterium RBG_13_46_10 | reverse complement strand
GACCGGTGTTAGTCAAAGCAAGAAATACACGCGGGTCACCGAACTGTTTATGGAAGAACCGCTGTTGAATCTCTCTTAGCGTAAATTCCTCATCCATTACCATAAATTTATATTCCGTCCATATACCCTTGATGTGCCTGATACTGTATGGGCCATAGATGAGGCTGAGGAATCGTGATGCCTGGATAGGATAGTTTTCGACGATAATATTTAACATCTGAAGATTATACGCATTAATCCAAAAGGCGATTTTGTCCGTTCTAGGCCAGCAGTTATAATCATTTGGATCCAAATCATCGAATTCGTTAAGGAGTTTTCTCAGCTCCAGCCTCCTTCGACGCAGCGAGGTGTAGTCAACCAATCCATTTTTATCGACGAAACTGCTCAGGATATCAGCGTATTTATTATGGAAAGAAACAACTGAGGTGTTTACAGGTTCATTCGACTCGTCTGGTGCATCGGCCTTATTAGGCTCGCCAGAACCGAGCACAGTGTTTTCACAGCAGGAAATAAAAATCAATAAAAATAGCGAGGTTATCAAAACATTATGGAGCTTGTTCAATTTTCTCGTTCCGATAAATAATTACGCAAAAATTTTAGGCAATTACAGTATAAAATCCCATATCAAGATAAAATATCCGTCAATAAATTCAATGGTTTGTTAATAGTTTTATCGTACTTTTACGCAGCCTCCTTGATTTGGAAGGCAATTACCTTATATGTACCTTTTATCAGCAAATAAGTTCGATAATATAAGACTATTTAGCTTCTATATTTGGCTCTATAAATACTATCACGGACTGTATATAGTTAAAATAGGTGATTAAGAATTGAATAAAATGGAGCATTTTGTCGATGGTGTTATTATCAAAATATAAGGTAAAACCGATTATTCTATGGAATCATAATGACTGTGAATTTCAAATTTCCTTGACAAGAGGTTTTTTTTAAGTTAATCTGGATAAATTCAGGGTTGGCTGTTTTCGGTTGTCTATGATGAAATTCAAAAGGGTGATTTTTGCCATTTTAATAGTTTCTTTAATTTCCATGGGGATTTTACACTCTCAGACAACCGATACCCAGGAGATTGATGCAGTACGCAATAAAAGTGTGCTTGATAGCAAAGACCTGCAGGTAATAGATAATTTCCTCGCAAAGACGATAGATGACTTGATAAAAACAAGGGATTTTACCTCTATTGCCAGAACTCGGACTGTCATTTTAAGCAATCAGAGCACCCAGGGGCAATATGCAAAACAGTTTTCAGAATCTGCTCACAAGTACATCTCTTCAGGTCTTCAGCAGGCACAGACTCTGCCACAGGAGCGCCAATTCAAGATAGTTCTCAATCTTCTTATATTAACTGACGGCCTCAAAGACCCCCGATTAGCTGATTTAGCTATCGCCAAGCTAAAAGATAATAACAATGTTATTCGCTATTGGGCGGTTCGCTGCATTACCAATCCGGGCCTGATAAGTAAGCTAAATATTGCCGAAGCAGCGAACGGGCGATTGGCACGGCGTATCACTGAAGAATTAAAGCAGCTTCTTAACAGCAGCCCTGCTCCGGAAGATGAGATATTAGCCGTGGTAACCGAGTTCGCGGCTGAATCAATCCTTCCCGAAACAGAAATTTTATTAAAGCAAATAGCAGATATAAGGATTAAACAATACGCTGATTGGTCCGTAAAATATGAGCTGTTAGATAGTGCGGTCTTAAAATCATTGGCCAATAAAATTAATCCGGCAGATTCAAATAAGTCCGTCGATTCGGCACGCCGGATTCGTGACGAACCTGAAATTGCCCGTTGTTTCGCGCAATTGTACTCCCATATCATGCAGCGATATCTTAAAGGACAGGGGTTAAGCGATAATAATAAGCAATACTTAGTCTCGGTCCTGCTTGAAATAGAGGATAAGTCCCTCAGTAAGCTCCTCGGTAAAACACCATTAAACATAAAAAGGGCCGTTGAACAAAACAATCTCTCGCTGCTCGGACAGGAATATGAAAGATTATTCGGAAACCGGACAAAAGCCGGTGAGCTTACATCGAAATTGAATATTGACTACGGCACCGATGCCAACGGCAGGAAATTAATGGCGCCACAGCTCCTGCCGGACCCTCCTGAAATCCCAAAATCCCCCGGCGAAGATACCCGCAAGGCGGGGCCCTAAACAGGCGACTAAATATTACGACAATTACAGGCGTTCCCGGTTGTACAAGAAAAAAGTGAGTTTAATGGGTTTTTCATCACCTGCCGGAAATATTTATAAAATCCTCGACCGTAAAAGAATAATTTGAGATAATAGCCATGGATTTAATTTACAAGGGAGCACTCGTCACGGCGGAGCGCGCCACCGTTACGAGCGCCGAGCCGGAGCAGGATTAATCTGTATGGATGATAAAGTTACCGCGGAAATAACAAATGAAAACGGTGTTGCAGTGGTAGCCTTTAAAACGGCCAGTTTAAGTGATGTTGAGGGAATTAACGCTGCCGCCGAACAGATTAAAGATTATATAAACAAAAATCGCCCCAATAGTATGGTATTTGATTTCGATGGAGTAAAATTTTTCTCCTCCCAGGTGCTTGGGCTGCTTTTGGATATCAGGTCCAAGCTGAAAGCTTATAATGGCAGCATCGCTATTAGCGCGATAAATCCGCGGTTGCACAGGGTTTTTAAGATAACTAATCTCGATAAGATTTTTACATTTTTCCCGAACAGGGAAAGTGCGGTTAAGGCAGCGAATGTAAAATAAACAACATTTTAAATGGAGAGACTAAGATATGTATGTAGCGACACAATTTTCTATTTTTATGGTCAATAAGCCTGGAGTGCTGGCACAGGTGCTCGGTGAGTTTGCGCGGGCAAAAATCAACATCATGGCCATAACCATGATGGATTCTGTAGAACACGGTGTTATGCGAATAGTTTTTGCCGAACCGGTGAAGGCAAGAGAGGTTCTGCTAAAACTGAATATGCCCTGTAACGAAACAGAAGTTTTATGTGTGAATCTGGATAATAAGTCCGGCGCTCTGGCAGCAATTGCGGAAAAACTGGCGAAGAACCACATCAACATCGGATACGCATACTGCACGGCAGGCGCAAAGGGCGGTCGGACAACGGGTGTCTTGAAGGTCGCAGACGTCAAAAAGGCGATGAAAATCCTGCAACAAAACTCAAGAAAAAGCAGCAAGTCACAACCTTTGGTCAGGCGCCCGCAATCTCCGAGAAAATAGTTGATTTTTACACATAGTAATAGTTGACAGAATAATCGTGGAAAGGATATAGTTTTCTCCTTGATAGAAGTTATGGGGCCGTAGCTCAATTGGATAGAGCATCGGACTGTCGATCCGAAGGTTGAGGGTTCGAACCCCTTCGGCCTCGTTATAAGCAAAAAATATTCTTTATAGTTATCTTTTCCCAAATCACCTAAATCATTAACCGGTTTAGAGTAATTTGTTCCATATACAAATCACGCATAATTTTTTTAAATTTCTTCTTGAAAAAAGTGTGTCATCTGGTACAATGTCATCAGTTTGCTCTTTGATAAAAAAATAACCTAATTGCAGGTCTCAAAGCTTTGCGCTTTGGGATAATCAAACGGGAACGCGGTCAAAAGCCGTGACGGACGCGCCGCTGTAGGCGTCTGATTCCCCCCATCTTGTTTTCACAAGAAAACAGGGGGGAAAATCCGAGGGACATTAATCCGCCGCAAGTCAGGCGGATTTATCCACTATCCGCAATAGCCGGATGGGAAGGAGTCCTAAGGTAAGACGCAAGTCAGAAAACCTGCCTGTGGTTAGTTGCACATATAGTTGGTTCCCGCGTCTGGAACATTGTGTGGTCATTTGGCCGGTATGATTTATTGCATAGCCGGGCAGATGGTCGGTTAAAGCTGCGTTATCGACAATAAAAGCCGCCGTTCCTTTCGCGGGGACGGCGGTTTTTTTATTTTCCAGTGGCCCTCGCGTTAAGGGCCGTATAACAAAAAATGAGGTGTAAAATGAAATCTGGAGGTTTGATTTGTTTGATTATTGTTTTGTCAATGTTAAGTGCTGCAAACGCTGATACGATAACTTTTGAAGATTTGACTTTGCCTGCTGAATCCTTCTGGAATGGCTCAGACAATTCAGGCGGTTTTCGCAGCGGAAACGCATTTTTTAATAATAACTACGATTCCAACTGGGAAAGCTGGGACGGTTTTTCCTACTCTAATATCACCAATACTACAGAAGGTGACATAAATGCCCAGTACAATGCCATAACAGGCTCGGGCCAGGGCGGCTCCTCTAACTATGCTGTCGGTTACATCGGCTGGATGGGGCCGCCGACCATAACACTCGATGAACCAAAAACTATATTCGGCATGTACGTAACAAATAACAATTATGCTTACTATTCCATGCTTAATGGCAATCCTTTTGCCAAGAAGTTCGGCGGTAAAAACGATAATGACCCCGACTTTCTTTTGCTAACTATCACAGGCAAAGACAGCGACGGCAATTTAACCGGTACCGTAGAGTTTTACTTAGCCAATTTTCGCTTCGAAGACAACAGCAGGGATTACATCGTAAACACATGGTGGTTCGTTGATTTAACACCTCTGGGCGTGGTGAAAAGCCTGGAATTTTCCTTAACTTCCAGTGAT
This sequence comes from Planctomycetes bacterium RBG_13_46_10, assembly GCA_001824645.1. Taxonomy (GTDB): domain Bacteria; phylum Planctomycetota; class Phycisphaerae; order Sedimentisphaerales; family Anaerobacaceae; genus RBG-13-46-10. The sequence goes on along the minus strand of MHYD01000017.1, from coordinate 13,587 downwards.
TCTGCTGGCGGTTGGATAAATACGCCCACCTATTTTGCGATTGATACAATTATTATGGAGCCGGTGCCCGACCTTTCCGGGCCCTACACGGAAGCGGGGATAAACGGATATATCAGAGAAGACCGCCATCATGCTACACCGACCGATGCTAATGCTGTAATAAATCCGATATTCTACGGCTGGGCTACAAACGTGGTAAATTATAGTCCTGCACCGGACGTGGGCTTACGATGGAGTGACCCTAATAAGGCCTTGGGGCCGGCTACAGGAGATAATCTTGATATTGTCAGCCTGGGAGATTTAAACCAACAGCAGCTCAATTCTTCGGCGACACCAGGCTTTATTACTTTGTCGTTCAGTGAACCCATCCGCAATGGCAAGGGCTATGACCTTGTAGTTTTCGAGAACAGCTTGATTTCTGAATTTGATACAGACGGAGGCTCCGTCGCAGGACTAATGTTCGCTGAGTTAGGATATGTGGAAGTATCTTCCAATGGTGAAGATTTCGCTCGATTCCCTTCTGTGTCACTTACCAACGCACTTACAGGTCAACACGGCACCATTGAGATTAGTAAAGTCTATAATCTTGCCGGAAAGCACCCAAACGGCAATGGTCTGTGTACCGGCACACCTTTTGATTTGAGCGAGCTTGCCGACGACCCAATGGTTGTCTCAGGCATTGTGGACATCAATAATATAAATTATGTGCGGATAGTTGATATTCCCGGCAGCGGTGATTTTTTCGATGAGGCTGTTATGCACATTGACCCCAACACATGGCCTGATTGGAATTATTATGCGATTAACCATCCTATCTATGATGCTTGGCCGACGTTGGATTCGGGCGGCCTGGATGTGGAGGCGGTCGGCGTCCTTGAGGAGCAAAACTATTCCGCAGATATCAATTTAGATGGCATTGTGGACATAGCCGACCTCGCTTTATTCACATCCGCCTGGCAAAGTCACCTCGGACAAGCCAACTGGATAGCCCGGTGCGATTTAGCTGAGCCGAAAGATAATGTTATCGATGACGGCGATTTAGCCGTCTTTATGTCACAATGGCACAAGGTTGAAACGTGGCGGGACAAATAAATTTTATGTTTGCTGAAAAGAAAAAGGCTTTTAGTTTGGTCGAGCTGCTGATAGTAATCTCGGTCATTGCTCTACTGATTGCTGTGCTGCTTCCAGCCTTGGCTTTAGCAAGGTCGCAAAGCAGAAACGTCATTTGCAAATCTAACCTTCGCCAGCTTTTTTTGGCTAATACGGGATACGCAATCGAAAGTGACAACTATTATGTACCCGCGGCCCCGGATATTACTTCGGCACAAGGCGGCAGGTATCGCTGGCACGGCGTCAGAGAAAGCCCCGATGAGCCGTTTGACCCGACAAAAGGCCCATTGGCAGCATATCTTGCTGACGGCAAAGTAAAACAATGCCCCGAAAGGGTGAATTTTGTAACAGGCCGGCAGTGGAACAGCAATTTCGAGCAGGGCTGCGGCGGATATGGCTACAACCATATATATTTAGGCTCACGCCAATGGCAGGAAAAATCGTATCTAAACGGTCTGCAAACGAATCGCCCCGGCTGGGAAACAACCAAAACCACAGAAGTCAGCCGGCCCACCGAGACCCTGATGTTCGCCGATACCGCGATGTCGAATAACCAATCGTCCCTGATAGAATATTCATTTGCCGAGCCGCCTTTTTGGGTCTATAAAGGAAAACCAGAGACAAGCTTCTATCTTTCTCCGTCGATACATTTTCGCCATCAAAGCAGAGCAAACGTCACCTGGGCTGACGGCCATACGGATTCACAACTGATGGCACAGCTCGATGAAAATAATGTTTACGGCATTAATTCGACCGCTATGAACCTAGGCTGGTTCGAGCCTATAGACAACACGCTTTTTGATTTGGAGTAAAAATTTCTTACGTATATAATTGCCGGCGTGAATACAACAAAATTTAAACAAGCCGGTTCGTTCGTCCTGCAAGGTCTGAATCACCTTTTTTGGCCAGCGGTCTGCATCAGTTGCAGCCAAAGCATTTGTGATACAGAAAAGGGTCTGTGTCAAAAATGCTGGGAAGAGCTATTGTCCTGTACCGGCGACGAATACTGCCCGCGCTGCGGCAAAGAGACAAGCAGATACGCTCTTGTAAACGGCTCCTGCCCGGATTGCCAGGGAAAAGAAATCCACTTTGACCAAATAGCCCGTGGCGGTGTCTATGCACAAGCTTTACAGCAGATGATATTGTCTTTCAAAAAGGGTCGAACTGAACTGGATTCAACCTTGGCTTTTCTGGCCAACTCCGCTTTGGAAGCAAGCAGTTTTTATAAAGATATAGAAATTTTCGTCCCCGTGCCGTTGCACTGGTCAAGACGTTTATGGCGTGGCTATAATCAATCTTTTGTTTTAGCCAAAAAATTAAAGCACACCACAGCCAGAATTAGCACTGAGCTGGTCCGAATCCGACGGACAAAATCTCAGCCTGCGATGGCAAGTCCCGCCGCGCGTGCAAGGAATGTTGCCGGAGCTTTTGCCGTCCGTCGCGGACATAGATTTTCCGGCAGAAAGATTTGTCTTGTCGATGACATTAAAACGACCGGTGCAACATTAAACGAATGTGCAAAGACCCTTAAGGAAGCATGTGCTGCAAAAGTTTATGCTTTGGTCCTTGCAGTGGCAGGTCAAAATGTTGTTTAGCAGTCGCCGGTACGGCGACTTTTAAACTCTATAATTTTTCGTATTTTACGACCGCACGGTACAGGCCGTCGATGCGTTTGCCGTCAATGATTGTAGGTGAATATTTTTCATTTCTCGGCTGAAGTCTTACCTTATTCTTAGGCTCAAAAAAGACCCGCTTGAAGGTCGTTTCATGCGGCAATGCAAAACGAACGAAGCAATCGTCGCCGTTGTGAACCTCTGCTGCGGGCGAGAAAACCACTATGTCACCCTCCTGGAATTTTGGCTCCATCGAGTCGCCAACCACCCGTACTGCAAAGGCGTTCGGGTCGTGAACATCCGGGCAGCGGACATAATCATCGGCAACGCCCGCTGGATAATCCAAATCGTTGAAATCGACAGGATAGCCGGCCGAAACCTTGTTTATAATCGGTACCAGCCGGCCTGCCGCAAGGGAAGCCTTCGCCTGCTCAGTATCCAGGCTGCTGTCTGCAAACATCTCTTTAAGCTCCCCTGCTCCGGATTTTCGATGAATAAGATTTTTAATCAACTGTCT
>MHYD01000017.1:0-10327 GCA_001824645.1 Planctomycetes bacterium RBG_13_46_10 | reverse complement strand
CAGCAGATTCATACTCCTGACGTATATCGGAAGGCAGGGCCTCCATGTGGGCAATATGCAAAAGCAGGCCCGGCTCAAATTCGAGCATCTTCTCGAGCTTTTTCAGCAGCTCGTCGCTCGGAGGATTTTTAACCTTGTCGGTTTCTATGGTGGAAAGGTAAGGCTTGGAAAAACCGATATGATTGCTGACTTCGTCCAGCGTCAGGTTTAATTGCTCACGCTTTTGTCTTATTATCTGTCCAAGCGACATTTGGAAACCTCAAATTACAGACTATATCTAACCGATTTCAACAAGCTCATACGCTGCGCTACCGAGGCCGATACGCTCGGCGTGCTGAATCTGATAGAGAGGATTAAGCTCATTATTGTCGATTAAGTCGGCCATTTTCCGGTCTGCTCTGTCTTCTATCAGGTCAAGCCCGGCTTTATCTACAGCTACCGGGTCGGTTGACGCTGCTATACCAATATCTTCGACTATTTTAGGCATATTTGGCCTGTCGAAGCAATCGCAATCTTTGGTAACAGACATTATAAAATTAAAAAAAACAGCTCTATCTTGTTTTTCTTTCAGTGCACCCATTGCATGTTCTGCGATGCTTTTTTGTAAAACTTCACCTTCCGCGCCCCAGTTACATTCTACAGCACCAAATTTACACACTGCCAGGCATTCTGCACAACCTATACATTTCTCCCGGTCGATGTGTGCTTTGATGCTGCCCAGTGTAATGGCGTCAGCCGGGCAATGCTTAAAACATTCGCCGCAAAGCACACAGCCATCTCCTATACTAAGTGTAATACCTGAATGCTGCTGCAACTTGCCTCTTTTGCTTGCACAGCCCATACCCAGGGTCTTCAGTGTAGCACCGAAGCATGCTCCGAGATGGCCCGTAAAATGCGCCACTGAAAGAATCGACTGACATCTTGCAATATCGCTTGCGATAAAAACCTCTTTGTTGATTTCCCCGTTTATCGTAACTTTCGTCTCGGATGTTCCGAGCAGACCATCCGCCACAATAAATGGCACTGCCAGCTTCTTGAAGCTAAAGCCGTGCTTGGCTGCCAAAATCGTATGGTCAATGGAATTGCGCCTCTGGCTTATATATAAAACGCTCGCATCGGTTAGAAACGGCTTTGTCTTCAGCTTTAGCAGCTCATCCAGCAAGCCTTTAATATATTGGGCCTTTAAATGCGTATTATTGCCCTTTTCCCCTACATGAACCTTTACCGCTGTGAAATCGTTTTCCTTAAAACGAGACGCAAAACCGCCTGCCTTGAACAGCTTACGGGCCTTTTTGGAAATAAGCTCCTCGCCGTCCCCGGCGGAAGCCTTAATGAAATATACTTTACTTGTCCCTTTGGGAGAGGCCATTGAGAAAACTCTAAATTCTAAACGCTAAATTTATTTGTGCACATATTTTATCGTTTTGCCTATATACTGCAAGAAGCGCTTTAAACAGCAAGGTGCCCAAGCAATATTTTTATACCCAGCCCAATCAGAATAAGCCCGCCGACGGCCTCGATTTTGTTTTCAAAGAAGTGTCCATATCTTTTACCGATAAATACACCAAGGTACGAAAGCACAAAGGTCACCAGGCCGATTATGCTCACAACCTCCACCAATGAAACTCTCAAAAACGAAAGTGTTATCCCTACAGCCAGAGCATCTATGCTGGTCGCGACAGACAAAACAAGCAGGACAATAATATTCGACGGATTAAGACTATCTTCAGCAGGCTTGATTTTGAATGACTCGTAAATCATTTTGCCGCCCACAGCACATAGAAGGCCGAAAGCTACCCAGTGGTCGTAAGATGTTATGTAATTTTTTATGCTCATGCCGGCCAGGAAGCCGATCAACGGCATAATAGCCTGAAAGACGCCGAAAAAAAACGCTATTCGCAGCGCATGTTTTATGTGGAGCTCCTTATATACAGCGCCGCTGACGATTGAAATTGCAAAGGTATCCATCGCCAGCCCAACTGCAATAATTATAATCGTAATAAGAGTCACAATAGTTTTAATTTATCCGGTTTATTCTACGGCTTGCATGTTCCGCATGGTTTTTTGCCGTCCTTTATAGCTTCGTCCCTGTTGCCATAATTTACAAGATTTGACGGCGAGATATTCTTCGCCCAGCGACAATCAGGCTTGTGAAAAATCCCACTATTTTTTGATGCTACACATTCGCTTTCAACTGCCAACAATCTACTGGGTGCCTCTGACAAGACCTTCGGCATCGCTACTGAAACGGCATTGACGTCAATAGTATCATCGGACCGGCCGGGCTGGGAGACAGCAATGCTATAAGCACTAATAAACTCCTCAACCTGCTGCAGAACTGAATCGGTAACTACAGACGGCATGTCCTGTACCGATGCTGTCAGCATCACCGGCTGAGTCTTCCAGACATCGGCTTTGATTAACCATGAAGATTCCCTTGTTAAAAACACTGGCCGGGCCAATGATGTCTGAATACGGAATATGCACTCGTTCGAATCTTTGAGATTAAGTATATCAACATCGGCTCTCAGTTGGGTAAACCCGATATCGTGCTTATTATCAATTTGAGAAGCTATCATCTCGATACCGGCATCTGTGAGCTTATTCTTGACCGAGCTCTTTAATTCATTCCAGGCTAATTTATCTTTTCCTGCCCGGATTTCAGGCATCGGGAGGTTAAAATACACCCCCTTTATACCGGTCAGTTCCAAATATGCCCGGCCAATCAAAAAGGGCTTGTCAGACTCATCTGTCGGTAAGGGCATTTCGCCATCGGCTGGCGCAGGTATACATAAAACTCCAATAACGACGACTAAAAAAAGACCATTTATTTCCATTTTCATAATTTCTCTCCCTTTTCTGATTTTAACGGGTTTTGTTCAGGTTAAGCTATAAGAGCAAAGGCATCTTCGACTTGCATGCCTTGCCTGATGCCGAGGGCTTTGGCCTTTTCGTTGGCCTTTGTGACCTTACGGTTTGGAAAACGCTCGAGAGTGCCGATCGGATTGTCCGGCGTGCTCTCTACTATCGCCGCAGCGACGCCGTAACGCTGGCACGCATCCACATCAATCGCCGGGCACGCCAAAAAACCCTTAGAGCCCGTCACTAATAAAATATTGAATCCTGCCCATTTGGTTTGCACGCCTTCAACGGAACCTTTAGGGGTTTGATATGTTTTTGTATTTATTTCCATTGGTGTTACCTCTTTATTCTCTGGAAGTAATAATCTCAACCACGCAATACGACATACGCAGGACGCAGAACGAATGAATCATACCGGCTTACCGAGTATTTGCTCGATTTCGGATAGTTTCTCCTTGAGCAATTCATCGCTTTTGGCTTCGACGTTCAGCCGCAAAAGAGGCTCGGTATTACTTGGCCTGCAATTAAACCACCACTCCTTATGTACCACGGTAAGACCATCCAGGCGGTCGATCTGGCCGTCGCTATATCGCTTGGCAAGCTCTTCTATTTTGGCCTGCTTGTCTTCTATTTTGAAGTTTATCTCGCTGCTCGAATAATAACGCCGCAGGGGTTTAATCAGCTCGCTGAGCGGTTTCTTCGCTTCGCTGACTATATTTAATATATGCACTAATGTAATCATCGCCGAATCGGTATAATAGTTATCGCGATAGTAGAAGTGACCCGACAGCTCTCCGCCGAATATGGCGTGAGAATCGCGCATAGCCTTTTTCATAAAAGCGTGTCCCACGCGCTCTCTTCGAGGCGTGCCGCCGTTTTTGATTATCTCTTCGACCACGACCCGGCTGCTGCGTAAATCATAGACGACCGTCGAGTTAGGATATTTCCGCAGGAAATACGAGACCAGCAAAGCCGTCATAAGGTCACAGCTTATGGTGGCGCCTTGCTCATCAACCATCATCATTCGGTCGGCATCGCCGTCAAAACAAACGCCGAAGTCACACGTGTACTTCTTTACCGCAGTTTTAACCTGGGCCAGATTTTTTTCTACAAGCGGGTCCGGCGGATGCTTAAATTTGCCGGTATGCTCGAAGTTGCGCTCAATTATAGTGATGGGAAGGCCGCCGAAAACCACCGGCACCATCTTTCCCGCCATGCCGTTTGAGGCATCAATAGCGACTTTCAGCTTTGCCACCTTCGGGTTTATAAATTTCAGTACATGGTCTTTGTATTCCCTTGTCAAATCTCTCTGTTCCAGCTTGCCTGTCGGTTTGCCTCTGGTATGAATTAAAGCCATTGCTAAATGCCTAACATCGTTTAGGCCGGTATCCACTCCGATAGGCTTGGCGCTATATCCGGATATTTTAAAACCGTTATATTTGGCAGGATTGTGTGAGGCCGTCACCTGCACGCCGCCGCAGGTATTCATGAAATTTATGGCAAAATACATCTGTGGCGTATCAATCATCCCCAAATCAATTACATTCATGCCTGCGGAACGAATTCCCTCTGAAAGAGCCTGTGCCAACGGCTCGCTGTGCTTTCTCATGTCCCGCCCGATGCACAGTGTTTGCCCGTTGGGCTGGCCGCGTTCGTAGCCATGGAGTAAAGACGGCAAAAATCGTGCTGCCGCACAGCCGATTTTCCATGCATCATCTTCATTTATCTGCTCAGGATAGATACCTCTGATATCGTAAGCCTTGAAAATCGCTGGATCCATGCCGATGACTCCAAAAAAGCCGGTAATTAGTTACCTGCTATTTTATGAGCTATACTCGGATTGTCAATAACTTCGAGGAAATGTTCTTATTTGGCGATATAAATCAGGTATAAGCCGCAAAGAATGAGTAATACTCCACATATACTTTTTATTATTACCGTAGCTCTGGATTTTTCGTTCCAATCTGAGCAGAGACGATTATAAAGGTGATTTCTTTATTGCCAAAGAAAGGCTGGGTGTGATTGTGCTTCCAGTGATTTTTTTTAGAATTTTTAAGCAACACACAAAGAATTTCCTTAAAGTCATCAATCCCGCGTTGCTCGACAGCTGATACCACAGGTCAATTCTGTCTCTCATTCCCAGCCTTTCCGGTTCCAAAAAAATGGGTTTCTGAGATGTTGTGTTTAATATACTGCTTATTTCTTTTACACTTGCCCCGCGTATCCCTTTGCGCAATAAAGTCTCCCATGTATCATCCGGACCAACACTGCTTGAAAACATTCGAACTAACCGTAATGCCACTTTGTCTGACAGGTAGTTTATTAAAGGCAGACGAGTCGTATGGGACTCTATCGGAAAATATCTATAGTATGTTTGATTAATGAACATAATACCGCCCGGCTTTAGGTGTAACCATAATTTTGGTAATAGAGTTTCCCGCTCGCTCGGCAACAGGTGCTCGTAAACAGCACTTAAGATCACATAATCGAAACTCCCAAGCTCAGATGGAAGATTATCAACACCTGGCGAAAGGACAAAAGTTACATTATTAAATCCATAATGTTCGGCTCTGAGCCTGGCAATAGATAACAAATCATTATTAAAGTCCACTCCAACTATTTCTGTATTGGGAAACATTCGAGCTATTACCGCAGTAGATGAGCCGCTGCCGCAACCAAAGTCAAGAATCCTTTTGCCATCGAAACTATCTTCACTGACATAGCCCAATATGGCGTACTTCAAGATATGCTGTAGTTCCCTCGGATCCTCATCCCTCCTCATTTCATAGCATAAGTAGCTTAATCCTGCTACGCTAATGATCCGTTCTATTAAAGCAATAGGATATGATGTCTGACATATACATTTTGACACCTTTGAATTAGAAGGCTCCAAAGATATCCTGCGCCTTCCAGTACTTAACTGCTTAACACGCACTACACCGTCTGTATGTGTAAGGGTTACTGACATCGTAATATTCCTTGAAAGACAAATATAGAAGTAGAAGAATATGGCTTTTTAAGACGGGCAAACTTACTTTGTCTATATGCTTGCATGGAGCCGGAACTACTCAAGTTTAGAGTTTGGCCTGTGCGATCTGTAGTGCCACTTCTGCAACCCTGCGTCCCAAGTTCTTGGCCGTTGCTATGCCGAATTCATCACTGCTGATATCATCGTTGCCGCTGTTGAAAAGTGTCGCTCCAAAGTGCCCCGTCGGCCTGCCGTCGCCGACAACAATCATCTCCTGACAGAGTAATGCCGCCTGTACCGACTGGATTGCCAACTCTTGGCCTCCGTTCCGTGCGCCGCCTACCGCAACGATACCGGCAACCTTTCCTGACAAAGCAAAACTCTTCTGACGGAAAACCATACAATGGTCAAGAAAAGCCTTGCACAACGAAGTCATACTGCCGAAATAGACCGGTGTCCCAACTATAAGAGCGGCAACACTCGGCTCGGACAAAACAGGGATAAGTCCCGTAAAGTCACCTTGTGTCGCTTTCACATCGCCTGGGTCAAAAACACTGATGTTAAGGCCTGCAAGCTCGATCAACTCTGTGCTTATATTTTTATCCACACCTCCAGCGGCATCGAGGCATATCTTTAATGCCGCTGCGGTTGTTTTACCTTTGCGTGGACTGCAAGAAACACCAATAATTTTAATGTTTTTTGTCTTCCGCCCTTGTTCAGCCGAGACTGTTTTGGCCATAACATCCATTGCTGCTGCCGAACCTGCTACTGCCAAAAATTTTCTCCGTGAATACTTATCAGTCATTTTGTTCTCCTTTGCATTATTAAGCCAGATAGATTAAATAAACTCCACCTAACAAAACCAAAACACCGCAGATTTTTTTTAGAATCACTGCCCCTTTAGATTTTTCACTCCAGTTCATATAACGCTGCACAAGCTCTGTGAAAGTACCGGCAAAAACTATGACGGAGCAATGTCCAACGCCGTAAGCAAGCAGGAGAACTATTCCATAAAGTAAAGCAGTTGATGCTACTTTGAATGTCACAGCCAGCATAGGGGCCATATAGGCAAAAGTACAGGGGCCAAGAGCTATTCCAAATACCAGCCCGAGAATAAATGCAGCCAATAATCCCTTTCGTTTCATGTTGACTTGTCCCGGCCCGCTAAATGGCATCGGTATCACATCTAACAGCACAAGGCCGACCGCAAAGAAAATTGCCGCCACGAAGTAATTTCCGTACCGCCCGACATCGCCTAACATTCGACCGGCTGCAGCAGTGATAAGACCGATAGCGGCAATCGTAATCAATATGCCGACTGCAAACAGAACCGAGATAACAAAAGCCCTCCTTGTGGACATTCGACCCTGCTGGTCGATGAATCCGACGATAAGAGGGATACTGGCTAAGTGGCATGGACTTAGCAGGATGCTGAGAATCCCCCAGACGAACGCTGCTATAAGGGCAATTACTGGTGTCCCCTCGACAGCATGTGTCAGCGTTGTAAAAAGTTTTTCCATCAGCTATTTGACCCCCATTTCCGACAGTTTCTTTTCAACCTCTTCCTGTGGGAAGAACCCGACATGTCGGAAGAATTCCTTACCATTCTTGTCAAAGAATATCTGTACTGGAATGGCCTGAATACCGTAGCGGGCTCCCAGTATCTGCTCCTGGCCCACATGAACGAAGATGATGTTGATTTTTTCTCCGTACTTCTTGCGCAAAGCCTCCAAAATCGGCTGCATCATATCACATGGAATGCAGCCGGATGCGCCGAGCTCCACGAGTGTTGGTTTGCCGCTCGCACGGGCTTTGTCAACGGGATTGTCCAGCGCCAAAGCCGCCTGGACCTTCAGCCAGGATGCGGAAATTTCGATCTGCATTCTTTGGCCAATCGTCCGGATGTGATTATTTATGAAGTCCTGCTGTTTCTGCTGGAGCAGGAATTGCTCGATTTGGGGCTTGACCTGCGCTAAAGCGGCACCTCCAACTGTTTCTTTATTGCTGTTGTAAAAATCGAGAATTTCTGCTTCGCTGACCTTTACTCTCTCAGTTAATGTACGTAAATAATCCTGTATAATTGCCCGTTCATCTTTTTGCGACATATCTGTTCCGCTTTTTGCTGCAACAGTGCCTGCCTCAGATAAGATTAATTTTAACGTTGCGATTTGTTCCAAAACGAAAATGGTATTTTTTCTAAGCTGCGGGCGCATTTGCTCCGGGGACTTTGCGATTTCTTCTTTTACATCATTTTCTTTAATAACCAAATCGCCTGCCTTCAGTATTACTACTTCCGGAAGCTCCGAAACAGCGGCATAGATAAGAGCTCCTCTCGACAGACCTGGATATAATTCATCAACTGTACGAGGTGAACTGGAAGTGCTGTTTTGTTCTGACCCATTCACAGGCATCATTAAAGTTGACAAAGAAAGACATACAATGGCAAAAATTTTATTGCGTTTCATTATCATTTTCCTCGTTCTATGTTATTTAGGGACACACTCGCCGATCTTGCAGGCCTTTTGGATTTGCTGCGGCGATAGTTTCATTTTGTCGGTAAGGGCCTGATTGATGCTTATCAGTCTGCCGGTCTTATACGGATTCTGCTCGACCCATTTCTTAAGGTTTTCTGCGCTGACGAAAAAGCCCTGATGAAAGCAGCCTGCTGAAGCCCATGTTCCGTCCGGTTTCTGTCGCTGGCCAAACCAGGCAACCGCTGTCACCGGTTCTAACGAAGCTATTGAGCCGTTGAATGTCTTAACGATAATCTTTTCGCCTGTAAGGCGGTCTTTCTCGTGGACTTCAATGTCCTTGCCTGTGCGGGCAGCCACGCCCATTGCACAATGCGAGCAGCAGCCCCAGGTGTGCAATCCATCGGCTTTTACTAAAGCTGCATCTTCAGGATAAACCGCACGGTCGCAAAAGCCACAGCGATGAGCCAATTCTTTTTCCTGTAAAATCTGCCAGCCGGTGATACTTCCTCCGGAGGTTGCACGCTCAGCTTCAGCCGATGCTTTATTCGCGAAGGCTTTTATCGTCGGCCTGCCTGTTTGACTATCAAGACTATACAGATATACCGCCTCCGTAGCAGCGACCGGCTGGCCTGTAGTCCAGTCTGTCACCGAGACCTTTTTTTCGAAGTCATTCTTGTCCTCTGTCAGGCACGAATACATTATAAAGTAGCAATGTGGACTGCACAGCCGAACCGGCCCCTTATCCGTCTGTACTTTCACCAGTATTTTTTGTTTGATGTCACCATCACACATATAACAGATATTTTCCTTGGGACGATTGTCGTTCTGAGCAGTAGCAAGACGCTCAAATACGGGCAATTTCGATTGTTGTTCTGACAGGTCAACGCCAAGCTCTTTCCACTTTGCCAAGATGTCTTCTCTGGAGTAAAAACCTTCGTGACGGAAAAGCTCTTTGCCGGAAACATCGTAGAAAATCTGTGTAGGCATAACGCTGATTCGATATTCCTTGGCTGCGCCGGGATATTTGTTTAAATCAATGAATTGGACTATGGCTTTACCCTGAAGCCCCTTTTCAAGCTCTTCGAGGATTGGAGCCATCAACTTGCAGGGAATACACGTCCCGGCTCCTATGTCGATAAGTGCAGGCAGGCCTTTGCCGACGAGGTTTTCAGGTTTGTATTCAGCCGGCAACCCCACAGGGGCAGCCTGTCCGAGAGAGACAGCATCTGTAGCTAAACTAATATCTTCACCGGATTGATGACGCTTGATGACAATCACAATGATAACCGCGACAATTAACACTATAACAATTGCAATTTTTGCGATTTTGTTCATAAGTGTATCACCTTTCTTTTTGAGCACTCGTTTTATCCAGCCTGCCAGAAGCCAGATACCTGCGACAATAGCCAGCAGCAGAAGAATATTAGCTTTACCTTCACTACAGGGACATTGTAATAAAAATTTCATATTATAATTTATCATTAGGTTGGTTAAGACAATAATTCTCTGCATTTGGCAACCGCTTTTGTAATGTTCTCTTCACTGGCTGGGCTTTTTCCCTTTTCAAAACCAAGGTCGGCAATTTGTAAATGCGTGAACTTATGGAATCCTGCCTGCTGGAGACAATTTTTGACACAATTTAGCGTGCAGCCGTCGATTGCCAAAATCTTCGAGGCGGCTTCTGTGGTTTTCATAATGCCGCTGACGCGACCGCCGATGCCGGCTAAGCAGAACATTTTGCCGACGCCTTCTTTCGTCAATTTCCTCGCGGCTCTATCGGCGATTTCGCCGACGTCGGCTGCTCCAGAACAGGCAAAAATCAAAGTTGGCCCGGCACTACAACACGAATCTTTTGCACACATAATACTTTTCTTACATCAGCATTTTTTTGATTTCATCCGGCGAAGCAATCCTGTCAATAGTCTATTTTGCCGCCAGCCGCAAAGCAGCCTCGGCAACACGTAAGCCAAGTCTCTTAGCAGACTCAATACCAATTTCATCCTTCATAATATCATCCTTGTAA
>MHYD01000016.1:14930-16034 GCA_001824645.1 Planctomycetes bacterium RBG_13_46_10 | reverse complement strand
ACTACACAGCACTTTTTGCAGCGCGTTTACTGTATGGTTGTTCAGGTTGTCAAAAATAACAAGCAATTTCTCCGCCATTTTGTTGGTTCCTGAATTATCTATATATTATATCGGCCACCCCAAAAACTTATATTAGCACTAATAAAAAGAAAAACAAGCAGATTTTACGTGACAAAAAATGAAAAAAGCAGAAAGATAGTGGTAAATGGTTAATTTGTTAAACAGAACTTTGATTCCCGCCCATTCGGCTTGCGCTCAGGGCAGGCACTGCGCGGGAATGACAATTGTCAAAATACACTTCACGAGCGATTCGTACACGCTCCACTATATACCCAAAAATCATTATAAAACGCGTGCAGCTACTATTGTAATCTTCGCCTGCCAAACGGCAGAGATTTACATACCCCTATTCAAGTCAAGTTGTACAAGTATCTAAAAAGCTTGAATCTTGTAGAAAGACATGGTATTGTTTTGCTAAAAATGAGGCTCAGCGGTGTAGCTGAGCAGTGATGAGGGGGAAATCTCAGTTCAAGAGATTTGAAGGCCCGATAGATTATGTCAATCGATGATACCATTACGACACTTACCAAGATTTACCAGTCAATCGACCAAGGGATTCCAAAAACGGCCACCAGACCTGACGCTTTAGTTAATCACTTGAACGATTTGTATAGTGAATTCAACCAAAATCGTAACATAGATGAACTATTCGTATCCGGTAACGAATTAAATAGTGAATCTACCCAAAGTCGTAACACAGATGAACTATTTGCATACGAGGACATAGGTAGCCCTTCAATAACTCTCACTATTAGTATTGATGTTGAATTTAATCTCAAAAGAGTTATGGAGAATATGCGAACAAGATTACGAGAAACACAACATGGTCGAGCCGATGAAATAGGAAAAACAGGCATAGTTTGGTCTCATGGACATTATGATTTTATATATGACGATGATTCAGGACTTCTACAAATATCACATAAATACAGCCATAAGCGAGTAGATACAAAATCTGTATTAAGCATAATTAAGAAAATGATAGATTATGCCAAAGATTACCTCGAGGAAGTCAGGAAATCTACGAAGGAAAGTACCGATACT
>MHYD01000016.1:11947-14808 GCA_001824645.1 Planctomycetes bacterium RBG_13_46_10 | reverse complement strand
GCCCGCTGCTACCAGGGCCGCGACATAAAATCCGCAAACGAAAGGCCAAATCCCGCCGTTGTGATATTCACCGGGCCGATTATATTTTTCATATCGCGGCATCCAGTCCGGGTCGCCCGGCCTTATGTAAGGGAAAAAGTTAGGCGGTAACTGCCCCGCCAGGTCTTCGTTTTTTCTTAAAGATTTGCACTCAGCTTCTATCCAGCAGATAAGCTCTTTCGCTCTTGAAGAAGACGCGATACCCGAAAGGACTGCAAGGCTGTTACCCAATAAGTCGAACCGCTCGCTTCTATGGACCTTGTACGACCATAAGGCGTAATATGGCTTGTTCCTTAGAGCCAGACCCTCGTGCACATGGCGGTTTTGCGTGTCGCCTTGGACGGTAAACCGCCCCATCATTTCCCGCAGCATATCCGCTCGCTCGTGCCGGCCGAAAAGCCGAAGGTATATATAATGAATCGTATTTACATAAAGGCCGTATCCCAGCACCCACTGCTCATCTCGCCAGTCGCTGGTAGGAAGCTGGTTCACAATAACCCGGTTGGAGGGACTCTGGTACTCCATCCAGGTCATCGATTTTCTGACCGCTTCCTCAAGAAAATCTTTCTCGCCAGTTACCTTTCGGAATATCCCGACAGCCATAAGAAACAGCGGCGTACAGTCACTCGAGCCGCGGTCGGTGGGGTCGTGAATCAATGAAGGAATATGTCCGAGCTTGCTCTGATTTTTAGCCACCGTCACAAGTGATTTTCTCAGAGAGTTAATTAGTGTTTTATTTCCCGTAGTAAAGATTCCCAGCGAAGAAATCATAATATCACGTGTATAAGGCTCCGGATAGCCCCAGCCGGCTGCCCTGGGCAACCCGCGATATGGCCCGTGTGCGTTGTGCAGCAGGACTTCAATCGCGGCTGCCTTTGCCCTGTCAATAAGATTTCGTGTCTTTTTGTCCATATCAAGAAATGTCAAGCCGTGCAGAAACAATATCTACGAATTTCTTAGCTATGACTCTATAATCGAAGTTTTCCACAACCCGCTTTCGTCCTTCCTTACCCATTTTTTCCCGCAGATTTGCATCGGTCATCAAATCCATAAGATAGTTTGCTATTTCATGCACACTGGCACGATAATCAACTGTCCGAGGCCTCTTAAAGGCAACTCTGTGTCCCCGCTCGTATCCCGATTCATCTCCTACGATTGTTTCCTTCATCCGGACTTCCTGGGCTACCGATGCCAAAAAAGCCGTTTTGCCATGCACCAACGTATCCAGCATACCCATTGCCTTTATGCCTATAACCGGTTTTTCGCAGGCGTTGGCTTCAACCTGAATCATTCCAAAGCCTTCCAGACGTGAAGGAGCAGCGTAGATGTCACACGCTGCCAGAAGATATGGCATAAAGTTGCGGGATATTCGGCTGGTGGTATAAACCACGTTCTTCTCAATGCCCAGGTCAGTGGCCAATTGCAGGTCCGCAAGGTTCTGCTGTTCGGTTCTGGGCTGAGGCCAGACCTTGCAAACATATTTCCAGTCGGGAGCTTTCGGGTCGTTAATCGCCATTGCCTGCATAACCTCCTGAGCACCCTTAGAAGCGGCATCTCCTCCAACGGTAAGTATCATTATCTGGTCCTGGGCTATACCCAGTGCCTCACGGACTGACATGACTTTTGGGTCGTTTTTGTCGCGCGGCACAAAAGAATCGGTATCCACACCGACCGGCAGCACTTCAATATTGTTTCCGCTGAGGCCGTCCCGCATATAAACCTTTTTAACCCAGTTGGATGTTACCAAAATCAAAGGCAAAGCTTCGAGTATCTCCACATAGTTGGCCAGATAGCCGTCTGCCACCAGCCAGGGTATGGGCTGGACGCCGTATCGTTGAGGATGAAGCACTAAATGCGGCGTATGGCCCCAATAACCAACGCCCACCACCACATCCGGCTCAAACCAGCGGTAATACCACTCTTTTTCCTGGGCCGACTCGAAATTCACCGCATGGACCTCGACTCCCATCTCTTTTAGTCCCCTGTAGAGAAGGTCCCCCTGAGTAGCTAAACCGCCGGGCGACGGCGGATAATCGTACATAACCAATACTTTCATTTTTCTCACTCCCTTTTGGAAACCGATAAATTGCAAATGCTAAAAGCTTCTATACGCGGAGTAGTTTTAGCCTCAAAACTATCTGTGCCAAAGCCATAAATCTTTGTAATTATATCATATTTCTTCTGCCAGATTTTATCAGGCAGCTTTATATTCAAATCTGCATTTTCAGCCGGTCGCGGAAGATACTTCCTGTCACCATCCTCATACGCAAATCTCCAAACTTGACCGGCAGCCAACATTTCATTTTCTATTAATGCCAAAACTTCTCTGCCTGTTTCCTCGTGCCTTCGGTGCCGTGTATATTCGCCGAGCGGTCCATGAGTCATAACAAGGTCAAATTTATGAGAAGCAAGCAAACCAACTATAGTGTCCTGCACTTCTCGGCTATCCAACGGGGCCTGTTCCGGGCCGTCGTCCAGGTCGCCCATTGCCCCTGCGGCACCGTATTCCTCAAGAGCATGGAAGAACTTAGGTGCTCTATCCGGGTCGCTTTTCCGGCATAAAGTCACAATCGTCCAACTGCTTTCCGGGTGCAACAAGATAGTGCCGCCGGACCATAAAGTCTCATCATCGGGATGCGCCACGATGACGGCACACTTCTTGAAAGGCCATTTCCGACTTTTAGCTTTTGCCAATTGAACACCCGCTTTGGATCCGGATTCTGAATAACTATTCGAAAATTTTACTCCACTGTCTTTTTCCCCTGTTTTCCCAGTCCCTTCTATGATACACATAACTAATTATTAAAGGCAGTACACTCGTA
>MHYD01000016.1:9781-11899 GCA_001824645.1 Planctomycetes bacterium RBG_13_46_10 | reverse complement strand
GAGGTAGCTTCCCTAAGAGTGGAGCTCGAACATGCCCCATCTCTAACATCGGCAACAGTAATCTGCACGGCATATTTGTGCATCGGGACCTGCTTTCCTAAGGTTTCCGCACAAACTACCGAATCCTGGGCGAAATTTTTGGGCACACCGCCTCCTACCATAAACAGACCCGAAATCGGAGATTTAATTTTAATTTCTGTAAGCTCCCTGAAATCCTTCACAGAATCAATTGAAATATGGCTGTTCGGATTTTCCACCTGATGTTTGACAAGTCCAAAGCCGGCGCTTGAATCTGAAAACGCAGGACAGAACACAGGCACATCATTTTCATAAACCGCCTGAACAAGAGAGTCTTTTTTCACAGCATTGCCGGCAAGGTACCCGCCCATTTCCTTAATAAATTCTCTCGATGAATAAGGTCTTTTCTCCAAGGAATCGGCAATCTTTTTAATCGTATTGTCACAAATCTGCAATTGCTCTTCGTCTATGAATGTGTCATAGATTCTGTCGATATAAAGCTGCCTTAGCTTTTGATCCTCGACATACGGGCTTCCTTTGAAATGGTGAAAGCCCAGGGCCTCAAAAAAGTCCATATCAACTATTGTTGCCCCGGTGGCTACAACAACATCGGCCATATTATTTCTGACCATATCAGTATAGATTTGTATGCATCCGCCCGCGCTTGTGCTTCCTGCTATGCACAGGATAATTGTGCAATCCTTATCGTTTATCATGTCACTGAAAATATCGGCAGCCCTGGCCGTGTCACGGGCTGTGAAAGACATACCTCTGAAGCCCTCGATTACTCCAGTCGAGTCAAAAGATTTTATATCGATATGCCTGACAGGCTCCTTAAGGAAATCCTTTTTTTTCATTTCATCCTCTAAACTTGTACACCGCAGGCGTATTTATAACTTAATAATTTATAGATTAGCTTTGCCGCCAAAAAATCCGGCGATTTATTTATTTCATTTGGGCACAATTCAACAACGTCAAAACCGACAATGTCTCTTTTTACAGAAACCGCCTTTAGCAGCTTCAGGACATCGTACCATAATAGACCCCCCGGCTCCGGCGTTCCCGTGGAAGGCATAATTGAGGGGTCAAAAACATCGAGGTCGATTGTAATATAAACTTTATCTGTTAATTTCGAAACAACCTTATCAATCCAATCAGTCTTCGAATAAATATCCTCGGCAAAGAAAACATTTGCTCGATTCATAAGCTCTTTCTCAGAGCTGTCCATGCTTCTTATACCCACCTGCACTATGGGATACATCTCTTTCACTCTGGCCATAACACAGGCGTGATTATATTTAGAACCATTATACTCGTCTCTTAAATCAGAATGGGCATCAAGCTGTAAAACGGTAAGACCCGCGTTTTTTTTAACGTGTGCCTTAATAGAGCCGATACTAACTGAGTGCTCCCCACCCAAAATCACGGTAAATTTATCTTTTTTCAAATAATCAAAGACCTTTTTACTGACCTTCTCTACCATATCTTCGGGGGAAAACTTTCCTTCAATAGCCGTATCCGTATATATGCCTTTCCGATAAACTTCCGAGTCTGTTTCTATATCATAAAGCTCCATATTAGCCGAAGCCTCTATTATAGCAACCGGCCCCTTATCTGCTCCTTTCATCCATGTGCTTGTAACATCGTAAGCGACCGGCACTATAACTATCTTCGCACTTGCCTCGCTGGTATATTCTTCGGACAAACCACCAAAATTAGCCGTCGGCGACACAGTAAATCTCCACTTACAAAGGTCGTAACTGGTAATTGACAATCGGAGATTAAACTACAAGTTTATTAATCTCAGTCGAACAAGAATACTGCAATAGCCACAACAGTGGTCCACAAGTCTTTTTTCCCACGAGCAGTTTGCGTTATATTGGATGTTCTGATTATGGTTCCGCTTGACTTATAAACCTGCTCCTTTTCCGACCAGGCTATATTCGGGTCAACCTCCAATCCCAGCGTGGTACCAAGCATTTCGGCTGCAAGGTCTTCAGCCATATCTGAGGCTTCTTTACTATTCATCCCATAGTTATGCACCTCGCTGAGGTATCCCCATCGGTTGCTGTCTTTCGGCACAGCAATTCCTACTGAGGA
>MHYD01000016.1:9338-9762 GCA_001824645.1 Planctomycetes bacterium RBG_13_46_10 | reverse complement strand
TCATCCGTATCAACCCTGGCCATAACGCAATAGCATATTGCTCCAGGAACCAACACCCTAAGACCCTTAGCGCGACTAATAATTTTACATTTCGGCGGCAGTATTGACGATACCTGAACTAGGTTCTGCTGGGCTACGCCTGCTTTTTGTAGTGCCTGCTCAAAAGATTTCAGCCGGTACTTATGCTGCCCAACTCCTTTAGTGAGAAATACCTTAGTAGGGACACCATCCATTTCGTTTCTCCATAAATTTTCCATTACAAAATGCATTTGATATGTATCTATCAACTTCAACCGCTTCTCCACCAATCGCGTGGATCACCGGCAGGATATTTAAGCACACAATCCACAAGCTCACTCAGTTTCGCCGTGGCTAAAGCAATGCATGAATCTGCCGCTCCATAGTACATTTTTACTTCATCATT
>MHYD01000016.1:9222-9327 GCA_001824645.1 Planctomycetes bacterium RBG_13_46_10 | reverse complement strand
AGCCGCAGGAAAAGACCACATCATCTACATCGCCTTCCCGCTCGTATGCAGTCTTCGGCCCAAATATCCATTCATCGGTGCGATGAATTACACGAGCAGGATTTT
>MHYD01000016.1:7701-9098 GCA_001824645.1 Planctomycetes bacterium RBG_13_46_10 | reverse complement strand
AACGCTCGAAAGTATGAAAATCTTTTGTCGTGGCAAGAGAAACCAAAGGTCCGCCTTTCGAATAAGCAGTGTAAGCAACGACCCATAGCTGCAGCTCCTGCAGCCAGGTAATCCTTGGGTCTTCTATTCCCCAAAGCTCCTCAGGGTGCCCGGCAGGGTCGGGTCTTAATGTAGGCCCGGTATCAATATTCCAATTACCAACACCATCTTTACTGCGAGCAACCGTCAAATGTGAAATACCCCTGAAATCCTCCACCCGGATAAGCAATAATATTTGCCCGTCCACTTCAGCAGCAGCGGCATTAAAAACCGAGTTGACTTCATAAGGCCAATCCTTGACCGAAAGAATAGGATTGCCGGGATGCCGGCAAAAAAGCTCACGATGAGTTTTTCCGTTCATTTTTCTCCAGTTTTGAAGGTTGCACAAGAATCATTTATGTACAAACTTATAGCACTTTTTAACACAGCATTGTTACTATTCGTCCAAAGTTATCCAAACATGTTTAATGCTGCCCGGAATCTCGACCCTTTTCCGTCCTGTCAGATCCTGATAAAATACAAGACAAAACAAAAAGCTAATTTTACTATCCTACCTTATAGTTTTTCAATATTTTTCCTTTCTTTAAAATTTTGGATGCCTAAAATTAACTAAAGAGCTTAAAGAAAGCTTAATCCACCCATGATGGATAAAGTTAAAATTTAACTTCAAACATGGAATACAATGTGGCGTATTCAACCTTAGCTTAACGTTTTTGGCACTTTAATACCAACTCTACACAAAAGCAATAAAAGCTTAATCAATGTATCATTTGCTTCAATCAGTGCATATCGCAACTTAATTTGACCAATTTTCTTATCTTACGTCGGATTTTACTTGACTAATCAACAAATTTTTACTAAACAGTCAAACCTAAAAAAGAAATACGATACAAACCCAAAACCTTGGGAAGCTGTAGTAATAATAATGCTGTTTCTGTAAGACCGGGTGTTGAGATTTATTGTCCACAAGAACAGGGCCTTTTGAATGTTGCATATAGCTTTGTGCAACAGAATTCGCAGTGGACATTTCATTTTACAATGATTGATATAACTTACGATAAGGATAACCGGAACAGTATGGTAAAAAATTTTTATGGCTGAAAAACCGAAAAAAAAAGAAAGATTAACTGCCGCAGAAATCAAGAAATTCCGCTTGATGCTTGTATCGAAGCGCAATATTCTGCTCGGTAATGTATCCAGCATGGAAAATGATGCATTACGCGAACAGAGAAGCAACCTATCAAACACACCTATTCACATGGCAGATTTAGGAACAGACAGTTTCGAGCAGGAATTTACTTTAGAGCTGATGGATAGCGAGAGAAAGCTGATATCTGAGATAGATGATGCATTCAAAC
>MHYD01000016.1:7191-7648 GCA_001824645.1 Planctomycetes bacterium RBG_13_46_10 | reverse complement strand
AAGCAAAGGCTTAACGCTATTCCATGGGCGAGATGCTGCATTAAATGCGCAAGCCTTTTAGAGAAAGGAATAATACAAAAAGAAAATCCTCTTAATAAATATAATTACGCCGATGGAATTGACGATGAAGAGTCAAATTCAGATGACCAATAACAAACATCCTGGGCGCATAAAACAAAAAAGATAGGTCTATTGCGGGCGTAATTCAGTGGTAGAATGTCAGCTTCCCAAGCTGGACGTCGTGGGTTCGAATCCCATCGCCCGCTCTCTTTGTATAGCATATAATCACAGCGTAGATTGTTCTACATTAGTCCCTTTGGTTTCCCTAACGGGCTTATGATCTACATACAGCCGAAGTCTTGTTAAGTAAATTTCTATCTCCTTCTGATCGGATAAAAGAGAAATGGCTTGTTGCTGAGTTTTTATAGCCATGTCGAACTGACCCGTTTCAGCATAA
>MHYD01000016.1:3755-7179 GCA_001824645.1 Planctomycetes bacterium RBG_13_46_10 | reverse complement strand
GTATCCATGCATTGAGGGTCTTTGTATTTAGTAATCTCCACAGCTTTTTGTGCAAGCTCTACGGAGCGTTGTCCGTTTCTTACCTCATTGACTTCACATGTGCTTAGAATCCAGGCAAGCTCGTTTAAAAGTCGCGGATGATCGGGCTGCAGCTCCAGAGTCCTGGTCAAATCAGCTACTGCCGATTCATAGTCTCCGGTACGTTTATACAACAAAGCTCTATCATAATAATACGAGACATCGTCCGGTTCAAGCTTAATCAGCTCTGAGTATGATTGCACTGCGCCGTTATAATCGCCACTTTGAACGCTGATTTGTATCAAATTTTTAAGTGAAATAACCAGGAGCTTGTCGTTCCCCGCTTGCCGGCTTAAGTTAGCGGCTTTGCTCGCAAATGCTTTTGCCAGATTATAGTTCCCGTTAGCAGCCTCAATTTCAGAGAGCCTTCCTAAAATGTCTGCAATGACTATCTGACGCGACGGCATAGCAGCCTCTGTTCCTTTTAGCTGTTCAATAATGCCCAGAGCCCTTTCCAAAAGAGTTTTGGCTTCAGCCGGTCTTCCCAGGTCCCAAACAACAGAACCAAGCCAATAAAGTGATTGTCCCAAACGATAATCCTCCGGACCAAATTTCTCCGCCTCTGCTACAGCCTTTTTAAACAACTGTTCCGCCTCTTCATACCTTCTCTCATTGTATGCGTTACGTCCCTCATCCACATAAGTTCCCCAGAGTATCGTTTGGGGCACATTATGCACAATCGCAGGCTCCTCTTTTTTAAGCCATGGATAACCTGAAGTCGGATTTGTTTCACCATGCTTACAGCCGGAGCTGCACATCGCAAGGGAAAAACCGCAAACCCATAACGTAATAAGCAAAAAATGAAAAGAAAAAAGAGACAAAATACACCGCGGGATTTGCCCTCCGTGAAATCCTGAAGAATTCCCGGACATAAATAGAAATGCAGATATTGCCTGCCGCTCCTCCGTTACCATCACTGTTCCTCCTTTGTTCTATAGTTATCATCCCTCACTCTACAATTTACTTACGTCTTGCTGAAAATACTCATGTCTTTTAGAGTAAAATAACTAATTATTATATTTAGTTGAACCGGTCAAGAAAATTTGTAATTTTATTGGCAAACATACGGATAAACACTTATTTTTCACTTTTAGTTTATTGCCTTGGTAGTTTATCATTAAGTGTAAAGAAATAAAAGTCGAGTAAATATAAAAGTTAACAACCAAAAAAACTTTTTTGTTTCATAATGACAATATATTTAGTCTATTAATAAAATGATTTCAGAAGACTCAACGAGCATAGAAAGCTATTTACCCGGCAACAACACGGAATTACTTTATAACAACAATGAAATTAAGATACCGGACATAATCGGTATCCTTCCGATTAGAAATGTAGTTATCTTTCCGGGCACTGTCATGCCGCTGGCAATAGGCCGGGAAAGAAGCAAAGCATTACTTTCCGAAACAAAGCCCAACGAATCCATCATCGGACTTGTCACACAACACAATCCTAAAACAGATAAGCCTAATTTTAACGACCTACACTCGATTGGGACCGCATCCTCGGTCCTGAAGGTTATTAAAATGCCCCAGGGTTCGGTTAACATAGTGGTTCATGGAGTCACACGCTTCAAAATATTGGAACATATAGCTACCGAGCCATATTTAAAAGCCAAAATTCAGCCGCTTAATGTTACAGTAAATATAACAAAAAAACTCCAGGCATTAATTGTCAGTGTTCGCCAGTCTGCCAATCGTGCTATTGAATTAAGCTCCAACGTGCCTGAAGAAGCTTCAGTTCTCCTGGAAAATATTGAAGACCCTTCCGCGCTGGCTGATTTTTTAGCTGCTAATCTCAGCCTCGACGCTACAAAGAAACAGGAATTGCTTGAGGAGATCGACCCTGTTAAACGTCTCGAAAAAATATCTGTCATACTTGCAAATCAATTGGAGGTCCTGGAGCTAAGTAATAAAATTCAGAGTCGAGTCAGAGAATCAATAGACAAAAGCCAAAGGGAATATTTTCTGCAGGAACAGTTAAAGGCCATTCAATCCGAGCTCGGCCAGCAGGACCTGCGAACCGAAGAGATGAAACAGCTCAGGGAAAACATTGCCAAAGCAAAAATGCCTCAAAAAGTCGAACAAGAAACACTGCGAGAATTAGACAAGCTAAGCAAGATTCCTCCTGCTTCCCCGGAATATACAGTTGTCCGTACATATCTGGACTGGATATGCGAGCTGCCATGGTCGGTTCAGACCGAGGACCGGCTCGACATTAATTATGCGGAACGGATATTAAATCAGGACCATTATAACCTAAAAAAGGTAAAAAAACGCATCATTGAATTTCTCGCAGTCCGCAAGCTGAATCCGGCCGGTAAAAGCCCAATACTATGTTTTGTAGGACCACCCGGTGTCGGCAAAACATCCCTCGGTAAATCCATTTCACGCTCTATGGGAAGAAAGTTTATACGCATTTCGCTCGGCGGAATGAGGGACGAAGCAGATATTCGGGGACACCGACGAACATATATCGGGGCTTTACCGGGAAGAATTTTGCAGGAGCTGAGAAAATGCGGAAGTAGAAATCCCGTGTTTATGCTCGATGAGCTGGACAAAATCGGCGCAGACTTCAGAGGCGACCCAGCCGCGGCACTATTGGAAGTGCTCGACCCGGAGCAAAATTCCAGCTTTACCGACCACTATCTCGACCAGCCCTTCGATTTATCAGGAGTTATGTTCATAGGCACTGCAAATTATACCGGGCCGATACCTCCTGCCTTACACGACCGAATGGAAATTATCGACCTGCCCGGATACACTGAAACCGAGAAGCTAAATATTGCAAAAAAATACCTTGTCCCTCGGCAGCTTAAAGAGCACGGCCTGAATAAAAAGCAGTTGACTATTAAAGATGAAGCTTTACTTGCAATAATCAGAAGTTATTCTCGTGAAGCAGGCGTGCGAAATCTGGAAAGAAATATAGCCGCTGTATGCAGAGCCATTGCCACCGAGATAGCCAAGAACAAAACCAGTCGTGCGACTATTATTAAAAATGACCTCGCTAAAATCTTAGGTCCGGCACAGTTCGAATCGGAACTGGCCCTGCGCTGCGGGATACCCGGTGTCGCTACTGCATTGGCATTTACACCCGTCGGAGGTGAGCTGCTCTTCATCGAATCTGCCTCCATGCCGGGCAAAGGCCAGCTACTTCTGACAGGTCAAATCGGCGACGTTATGAAGGAAAGCGCACAGACAGCGTTTTCTGTTGTCAAGGCCAATGCAAACAAGCTGAACGTAAAGCCCGAAAAATTCAGCAAATTCGATTATCATATTCACGTCCCAGCGGGCGCTATTCCCAAGGACGGCCCAAGTGCGGGAGTAGCAATGTTCACATCATTGGT
>MHYD01000016.1:3520-3733 GCA_001824645.1 Planctomycetes bacterium RBG_13_46_10 | reverse complement strand
GAAAGCCGCACTGACAGAAATAAAAACCCCCAGATAAAACTGGGGGTTAGGTATAATAAACCCGCGTGTATTACGCAGGGTTGTTCAAATCCTTCGACCCGGCTCAGGACGAGATAAAATTTATTGCAATATATCCCGGCTTATCGGGACAATCTTATATCATCAATATAAAGTTTTCCTGTGCTACCAGCTACTGGAGTGATTCTATTGCCT
>MHYD01000016.1:0-3453 GCA_001824645.1 Planctomycetes bacterium RBG_13_46_10 | reverse complement strand
ACTGCTGCCAACTGGCTGTCTTTACCGCCGCCGGGTCAGAGTAGCTCACAATCCTGATATGGCCGGTGCTATCCTCCAACACAACATAGAGCTGTTCAGCGGTATTAGCAGCATCACCATAGAACCATACGATAAGAGAGGCAGTGCCGCCCTTAGTCCAATCCTGACCAACCGACCACTGTCGCTGTGCTTCCGAATAATAAGGAGCAGATGAATTGTTATATTCAAACGGCATCGACTGTCGTCCCTCGTGAACAACGGTTCGCTCAGCAAACGGTGCATCATTGTTACCTACAATCGAGCCGGTATTGTTGCCGGCATAAGATGCAACTTCACAGGCCGGGTCGTCGGAGTAGCTTAATCCATCCTGCCATGTATAATATATCCTGCTGCATGAGTCGTCATACTGCTCGAAGTCGTCCACAACCAGGTATTCTTGTGTAGTGAAGCTCCAAAGCTCGCCTTGCCAAATGGGAGGAATATCAGCCTCATTAACCTCATTAATTTTCCAGTAATAAGTCCTTCCTAATTCAAGTCCGAAAGAACCAAGAGCAAAGCTATTGTTACTAATCGTTCCGGCAAGAGCTATGTTGTTCTCGACAGCAGTCATTTCATTACTGACATAAACATCGTGCTTCGCTGCCTTTCTTCCCGCACGCCAGCTAAGAATGGTGTCGAGAGCCACATTTGTTTCTCCAGAGGCCGGCTGTGGCAGCCTTGCCTGAACCGGAATATAGAAGAACCGCACCTCGCTTAAACTGTATTGAGGTAATATTCCACCCCAGTTGCTATTAGCAGTAATCCTGACATACTTCGCTAAAACACTGTTGAAATTAACTGTGGTATTATAAACATAATCGGGCAAGCCTGTAGCCCGCTTAAATTCAGATATACCCTCAAGCCGCGTCCAGTTAATATCATCAAGCGAGTACTCAACAGTTACATCCTTAATGCCGAAACCAAAAGAAGGCTCTATTGACTGATTAGAGTTCCACACCCACATTTCATATAGTGCATAATTCTTGTCGAATATATATTTTATCCAGGCCGGCTGAGGCCCAACGCTACTGCTTACCCACATATCAGTAGGTAATATCGAGTGCTGGTCACTACCCCCGATTGGATCGGGGGCCAAGCCTGAACCATCGATAGTCTTTCCAGGTCCCATATCCGCTCTGTGCGAACTGGAGGCCGCTGCGGTTATATTCTCAATCTGATATACAAAAGGTTCTACCGCAAAGCTCCAAACAGGGCCTTTATAGATGGTGGAATCAGTAGGCGGAGCATTGACTTCATCGATTCGCCAATAATAGGTCTGGCCGAAATCAAGCGTTCCCGGATTATATGTGCTCTGACTGGCGCCTGGACTTACCAGTACTCCAAGTGGATTATTTATGTCGGCTGTGTTGACATCATCGAAAACTGTTCCGAGGTACACATTATGCTTGTCTGCAAAATCGCCCGGAGTCCAGCTCAATATCGTGCCACGAGCTACATCTTCCCGGCCATTTATAGGATTTGGATTATAGGCATATACACGTATCGGCCCCCATCCGAGCATAGCCTGCTGTAGCTCCGTCTCGCTTATTGCATGGTCGTACACACGGATATCATCAATCAAACCGTTTACATAATGGTCAAGAGTTGGAGAATTAGCACCAATTCGAAATGCTACCGTCGAAACACCTACAGACACATTCTCGGTCGAGGAATCTGCCAAAACCCCGTTATGGTACTCGTTGAAGGTATTAGCAACATCATCATAAACCCATGCGACATGGACCCAGGTATCAGCAGGAACTATTGGCCCATCGGCATCCCTGTTAAGATTGCGGCCGGTAGCACTCTCAAAATCCATTTCGAGCCGGTTATTGTATATAGCACATGTAAAACCGCCGCCGGCAGCTTCCGCTGTCTGGCGGTTGCTGCAAAATTTCATGTCACCGCCCGATGGTTTATTAATCCAGGCACAAACCGCCATGCCACCTGTCATGGCTGTGTCGAAGTTTAAAGGACCACAATTAACATAATCATCAGTTCCATCAAACTGCAGGGCGCCGCCTAATCTGCCTGTTGCCCATGCAGGATTACCGTTAAGGGTACCATCATGGCCATTATCGGATGAATCAACAGCAGTTACGCCGGATGTCTCATCGAACTTCCACCAGCCGATAAGGTCGGCATCTGTAGAATTAGGCAGAACTACGCTTATCAGAAAAACAAGGAAAATCAGATAAAATAAGTTTCTACGCATAAACACCCTCTTTTTCCTTAAAATGATGGAAAAAAGTGCCAAAAATATAAAGTGAACTAAAGTGCCTAAAGTGAGCTAAAATTAAAAACTTACAACTTTAGGCACTCGAAACTTTATCCGCCATAGGCGGATTAAGGTCACTTTATCAAGGATATAATCTGATATCATCAATATAGATTTTTCCTGTACCGCCTGCCGCTGGAGTGGTTCTGTCACCCACGCCAATATACATTTTCTTGACGGACATTAGGTTGACACCGGCAAATGCCGTTAAATCAATCCTCCACTCCTGCCAAGAGGCCGTCTGGATGGCTGCTGCATTGTTGTAAACGGCTACCCTAAGCGCACCTGCAACATCCTCCACAGCTACATAAAGCGATTCAGCAGTATTGCCCTGGGCTCCGTAGAACCAAAGACTTAATACCTTAGTTCCTGCTCTTGTCCAATCGCCGGTAGAAGCCAACTGGCACTGGGTTTCTGAATAATAAGGTTGTGCAGAGTTGCTGTATTCTAAAGGCATCGACTGTCCGCCTTCATGAACTATGGTCTGATCAGCAAACGGGGCACTGCTGTTACCTACAATCGAGCCGGTATTGTTGCCGGCATAAGATGTGACTCCACAGGCCGGGTCTTCGTTATAGCTTAATCCATCCTGCCAGCTATAGTATATCCTGTTGCAGACATCGTCGTAACTCTCGAAGTCATCCACAATCAGGTAATCTATTGTTGTAAAGCTCCAGGTGTCACCTTCCCAGGCAGGAGGAACATCAGTCTCATTAACCTCGTTCACCTTCCAGTAATAGGTC
The DNA here is from genome assembly GCA_001824645.1 of Planctomycetes bacterium RBG_13_46_10. Classification (GTDB taxonomy): domain Bacteria; phylum Planctomycetota; class Phycisphaerae; order Sedimentisphaerales; family Anaerobacaceae; genus RBG-13-46-10. The sequence goes on along the minus strand of MHYD01000016.1, from coordinate 393 downwards.
TTTCCCAATTCAAGCTCAAGAGAACCGAGAGCAAAGCTATTACCACTGACTTTGCCGGCCAGAGTTATGTTGTTTTCGACCTCGCTTCTCTCGCCGCTAAAGTACACTTCATGCGAAACCGCATTTCTTCCTACTCGCCAGCTAAGGACTGTATCCAGGGCCACACCTGTTGCTCCGGAAACCGGCTGAGGAAGCCTTGCACGGACAGGAATATAGAAGAACCGCACCTCACTCAAACCATATTGAGCGAGTATTCCACCCCAATTGCTGTTAGCAGTAATCCTGACATACTTTGCGACCGCTCCATTAAAATCTACAGTTGTATTGTACGTATAATTATCAAGGCCGGTCGCCTGTTCAAATACGGGCACACCCTGCAATTGCGTCCAGTTG
>MHYD01000015.1 GCA_001824645.1 Planctomycetes bacterium RBG_13_46_10 | reverse complement strand
ACTATTGTCCGGGAAGAAAGCAACAACGCATTGGAATTCGCTTGATCGTTTGCGTGCATTCGGTGATGTCATCGTCGTTGAAGAGCGCTTTGTCAAGGACGGCAATATCTGGTCTTCGGCTGGTGTATCTGCCGGTATGGACATGATGTTGGCATTTATTGCAGATTTTGCCGGCGAAGAAACCGCGGGAATAGTCCAGTTTGCTACGGAATACTATCCCTCGACAAAGTCATATGGCGGCTTTGATAAGAACCCCAAGGCGCCTGCTTACTTAAAACAGAGGGTCTAATAAGAAAGGATTTTAGGCTGAAGTCCGAAGTTATTAACCCGTCGTATGCCTGGGCGGATTTGAGTTTATATAAAGATACATATAAACAATGTTAGAATAAGATGAAATACAAAGTAAGACAAATGACCATTCGTGATTATGACGCCGTGATTTCTTTATGGCGTGAAATACCGGGGATCGGACTAGATGATGACAGCGATTCCCGACTTGGCATCACTCGCTACCTGAAACGTAATCCCGGGCTCAGTTTCGTGGCACAGATTCAAGACATGATTGTCGGCACTGTCCTTTCAGGTCATGATGGCAGGCGCGGGTATCTCCATCATCTCGCTGTTGTCGCATCACACCGCAAACTGGGTATAGGAAAAACGCTGACTTCCCGATGTCTTCGAGCTCTGGGCAAACAAGGCATTCCGAAGTGTAACATTTTTCTGTTGCGCAGTAATTCCAGAGGCAGGTCCTTCTGGAAGCATAATGGCTGGAATCTTCGCCAGGACTTGAGTGTGTTACAGAAGAAGACAAAGGATTTATAACCAGCTTTCCTCTGATTAAATGAGGTGAAAAAGGATATGTTGAGTTTGTTTAGAAATAAACATAAAATAAAGGCAGCAATGGATGACTTATCAAAGAAAAAAACTGACCTCGCTTACAACCGATCAATCATGCGATGGAGAACGGTTACAGGCATCCTTTTTGGTCTTACTCTTTATCTAATTTTTGTTATTTTCTCTAGTAGCATATATGCTGTGCGACCACCTATAGAAACCTATCCCTGGCTAAAATATCCCTTCACGGCTTTATTGTTTTTGACAATTATTGTTTTTAATTTCATGTGGAAAAAAGAGCAAAATATTTTAAAAAACGATGATTTGCAGAATTCGAATAAATATAAAATCTTTTCTGATAGTTTTGGTTCATTTACTCGAACAATATTATGTGTGTTAGTTTATATTCTTTCGTTCGTTACGGTTTTCTTTTTTATCGATGTTGAGGTCGTTAAAAGCATTATTTATTTTCTTTTTCCAACTTCAATTAAAATCTTAAGTCTAAGCGATGATAAAATTCGTCTGTTTTTATTGGGAATGACGATAGTATTACTCTCTGCAGGGGCTTTCGTTTCCAATTCATTATATCGTGAAAAGATCAGTAAAATAATAATTAAAATTGTAATAACGGCAGGGTTTCTACTGTCAATATACTGGGCATACTCAGAAGGTATATTACATTGATGGCAGCACTATCATCTATGAAAAAGAAAATCCCTGTAAAGAAAAAATCGGTTAAAACAAGCAAATCGTCACCGGAAAAAGTTTATAAAGAGTTATTAAAAGGTAAGACCGTTAATCTTGTCATGGAACATGAACTACACGGTTGTACGCCGGAGATGCTCGACTGGTGGTGTGATAACATGGATAATGATAGCTATATAATGTGGCATACGGAGGATCATCTTGCTTTAGAGTGGCAAATTCCGCCAAGCAGGGAAGGCGTAGCGCCATGCGCGGAGTCCGGCGTATGCCGGAGTAGAATATTATATTGATCTGCATAAAACCCCGCTGGAAAAATAATATTTTTAGTTATAATGTATATAAAAATAGATGATTTATGTTTACTTACTTTAACTAATTTTTCCGAGTGTTATACAGCAAATTTGCGGTGTTTAGGTTTTTTTATTGTGAGATCCAATTCAGAGAATAAAGCAAGGTGCATAGATGCCGAATGATGAACTTCATACTCTCATAGGCCCTGCTCTCCTCCTGGCTGGCCCCGGCACCGGTAAGACCTATCAGCTTGCTAAGCGAGTAAGATACCTGATAGTAGAAAAAAAGGTTCCCCCTGATTCAATTACGGTCATCACGTTTACCACTGCCGCCGCACAGAACATGAGAAACCGTATCTCAGATGATAGCAAACCGGAACTATATATTCCTTACAAACTTCAACCCAGAATGATCTGCACGATGCATAGCTACGGCTATCGCATTATTAGGGAATGTGCTGGCGAGCTGGGACTCGAAGATGATCTCAGAATTGTTCATGATGATTTGCGACCTATCTTGATAAGCGATGCGGCCCAACTTGCAGGCTACTCGCGTGATGCAGGAGAGAAAGCGGCTGATTGTCGCAAGTTTGGTAACTGTAAACCGGTTGATGATTGCCGTTGCCATATTTGCGACTTTTACAAACGCATCCTTAAATCTTGTTGCGCATTGGATTATGACGAGCAAATACTATTGGCCTGTGATCTCCTCAAAAACAAACCTGATCTGCTCCTTGATCACAGGGCTTCCACAAAGCATCTCTTAGTGGATGAGTATCAAGATATTAACGCTGCCCAATACATTTTAATCCGGCTTCTTTCTGAAACCAATATGGAGGGTCTATTTGTTGTCGGAGATGATGATCAGAGCATCTATTCATGGAGGGGGGGATCTCCAAAGTATATTCGCCAGTTTGAACAGGATTTCGGAAATAACGCAAAGGTCGTACCACTACAAAAATCGTTCCGCTGTCACAAACACATTTTGGAAGGAGCGCTGAGTATTGTCGAGGTATTTGATTGTGAGAGACATCCGAAAGAAAATTTCGACTACAAGATTGAAGAAGGACCAAAGATAAAAATCCACAACACACCGAGCGATGAGAAAGAAGCAAAGGAGGTAAAGAAAATAGTTGAAAATGCATTACCTTCTCAAGACGTTTTAGTGCTTTTCCCGACCCGCAAGTTTTCGATCGCGATAATCAACGAACTCAAATCGGCAAAAATTCCTTTCACCGCCGCCTTAAACCTACCAGGAAGTGGTCTACCTTTGGTTTCTACTCTTGCGGCGTGGTTGGCAAACCCGTCAGATAGTCTCTCCTTGCGCCGATGCCTTGAGGCCTTTATGGAAGGTCCGAGCAGTGAGGTACCATCACGAAAGGTGCAGAAAGCGGAAAAGAAGGAGGCGCGCGAAATGGCGTTTGGATTGATTTCCCTGCTTTGGAATGACGTGCTAGAAGGTAGAGCAAGCAACCTTTGGGGAGCTCTGTGCTTAGGTAAAGACAAGAATAGTCTCTTTTCTTTGGTCCACAATGCTTTCAAGAGTCTCATAGATCAGTACAATTCAAGCACAGAATTCGGGGCATTCTCTTCCGATTTGGCGAAGTACATTGCTCCTTGGCGTAAGATAGATGATTTCTTGTCGGAGACTTCTTCATGGGTCGATTTTTTTTCAACCAATACACCTTTCGGTCAAGACTCCAACGTACGACTGATGACATTACAAAGTGCGAAAGGTCTCGAAGCAAAGGTTGTATGCATAGTTGGGCTGGAGGAGGACGTAATACCAAGGAAAGCCGATGATGGAAATCTACCGGAACAAAGCCGGCTTTTATTTGTCTCCATGACCCGCGCTATTAACGAATTGCATCTTTTTCATGCCAGAAAACGAGCTGGAAATGTTGTCTTGAAAAATATTTACAAAAAAGAAGGGAAACCGCCTGACCTTTCACACTCGCGCTTTTTGGACGCTATTCCCAAGGAGCATTGCGAACTATGTTTCCATCGGACTTATTGAGCATGAGTGCTAACAACGGATCGAGAGTTTATTTTAAATCTTATGTCGAGGTGTGATGTGAGTTATTTATCGTATAAAGAAATATGGAAGTGAAATGGGAGCGATGGGCGAAACCCGGCGCATCCGGCATTCGCCGGAGTTCCTACAGGGGGAGGTTGAACACATTTAAATTGCTACAGGCAAAAAAATATTGACAAAGCGGGGAAGGGGGATACTATACTCCTCTGCAACGTACTGGAAATCAGGATTCATACCCGTGGAACAGCTATGTATAAATATTCTTAGCTAGGAGAATACTATTATGAGAGAGAAACTCCCACATATCGTGAACCGAGAAAGTTGGCTTAAAGTTGGAGTAGTTGTGCTTTTCTCATGTCTAGCAGTCTACAAAATTGTCACCGCTACGAATACCATTGGACTGACCGGTTTCAGTTTCAGCGAATTTCTTGCTTTGATTCTATCTCTGTTCGCCATCGCCATGTCAGTAGCGTTCTATTTCAAGGCAACTGACACCAGCAATCAATTTTATGACAATACTTACAAATTCACAAAGGAGATCTCAGAAATTTTAGGACGCATTGAAGCCGGCTTCGGAGAACGTCTCAGACACCTTGATGAGGGATATTCCGGCCTTAGCGCGCGCTTTGATAGAATGCCAATCGATACTGCAAAGGCACAAGAAGCGTTTGAGAAAGAAAAGGAAATAGTTGCTCAGAAAGAGAAGGAACGAGAGAAACTGATCGACGACCTCGCAACACGAGCGAAACTGCAAGAAAACGAAAAGAAAAAGTTGTTTGCGGATTTGAAAGAAAGAGAGGTGGCACTTCAAGAAGCACGCCGAGAGTTGATGTTTCTTCGACATCGGGCCGAAGGCGCAGAAGAAGAAAGTGAACCCCTGCCAACCGAGATGTCTCATGGTATGATAGGATACATGCGAAATGTCGTTATACCCGAATTGGGTGGAGTTGCGGATATTGCACACCTCTCAATGGAGGCCATAACGAGACGCTTTAATTCCATGATGGGTCAGTTTGAGCCACCTTTTATTGATGATTGCATAAAGTTACGAATGGCGACGCCCAAAGGCCTGCTCATACACGGTGCAAAAATCCTACGTCGCATTGCGCGTGAAGAAATGATGAAGAAAAAAGGCTAATAAATGAATGCAACCGACTGGTTAAATTCGTGGCTTACTTTTTCGTTAGGCGGCATTAATATAAAAGAAAGAAATATTTAATTGGCACTTTTAGCAGAAGAACTTGTAGAGGAATGGCTAAACCGAAATGGTTACTTTACCATTCGAGGAATTAAGCTTGGTGTCCACGAAATAGATATTCTCGCGATCAAAATTGTTGGTTCAACAGTCGAAGCTCGACATATAGAAGTCCAAGCTTCCTCAAACCCCATTAGTTATTTGTGCCCGCTGTCAAAGAGATTGCAAAAAAAGTCAGGACGCAAACCTCAGAGCACCAAACCTCGGTCATCAAAAGAAATATTAGAGTCAGTTAAGGAATGGGTTGAGAAGAAGTATCACTTAAAACGGAAACAAGAATTACGACAATCCTTGTATCCGGGAGAGTGGAAATATGAATTGGTTCTTCATAAAGTAAAATATGCTGATGAAATAGAAGTCGTGAAAAAGGAAGGCATAAACATTTTTTCTTTGGATAACATAATTAAATCTATGTCAAACACGAAGGATACTATCATCCAGAGTGCAACGGGCACATCGCTAATGGAATTAGTTAAAATGGGCGATTGTAATCAAAAGATTTAATCCTATAGAAAGATTCTGTCAGAAACTTAAAAATCACCGCAAATATTGAACTTTACATGTCTCATGTTTACATAACATATCTTATAGGACGTAGATATATTAACGGTTTGAGCCGTAGAATTGCCCCTTTTGATAGGTTTTCAGGTTTAATATCAAAGATTTATACAGATTTATATGCCATCG
>MHYD01000014.1 GCA_001824645.1 Planctomycetes bacterium RBG_13_46_10 | reverse complement strand
AAAGCCTTGATAGTGTCGTTCAACCCCCACCAGGCATGAAGGACCAACACACCAGGTCCCTTGCCAGTGGGCGGGACGGAGAGCAAGCCCTGAGGTTGAGAATGCGTCATGTAGACTCCTTATATGAAGCGTAAATTCAAAAAGTAATGATAAATGCAATCTTTTCGGCGCAAGGAGTTTCGCCTCAGTGTCAGTTTTAATTTTTCGATAAAAAGCTCTCAACATCCTCAATAAACTTCAAAGATTCTATCTCTATTTGGTTTGTTAAAGTATCTAAATCACTAAAATCTGGATTGTCAACTAAAATGTACTCTACTATAGAATCAACACCTTTCGTAGTTGATACAATGTGGTATTTATTCCAATGGCTTTCTTTAATCAAGTTCCAGTATTTTTGTTGAACCTGTTTATTAGATCCTGCTAACCAAACTTCAAATCTAAATGTATCATGAATAAAAACAATCGCAATTTTCAAATTTCGAACTTTTAATGATTTTGGAAAGAATGAAAAATATGTCATATCCATATATCCATAGTAAATACTACCGGATACGAAATAATCAGGATATTTGTTTTTTAAATGTGTTCTCAAATCCATGATATATTCCATCAATCCTCGATATGCCTTTTTAATCGCTCCCTTCTCTAATTGTTCTCTATATTCAATAATGTATTCATGAAATGATTCCATATTTAATTCCTTCATTTTTCTTATGATAGTTATTTGATACACAACCTAACGATTGATTCTACGGGCTCTTGCTGTATCGTGTCACTTGCAATGTTGATTATCTAGAAAATACACTGGTTGCATCGATGGGAATTCAACCGCTCACCTTGAGGTACACAAAACTCGAGTCGATTGCTCTTGTTCATTTAGACATGTCCTTCGGAGTGTATCTATAGAGAGTAATCTGTTCTCCGTGATGGAGAACAGATTCAATCCACTCCCATTGGAGACGCTCTACAATTCCACCAGCTACATTCGTGGTCGTGTAGATTACGTTGTATCCAACCCTTTGTGCTAACAACATCCCTGCCTGCACCAACTCGGTTCCGATACCGCATCTCCGGTGAGGTTTTGCCACGTACAAACCGCCAAGCCCGGGACGGTACTCTGGGTGTGTCTCTAAGACTATCTCGCGCAAGACTATGGTTCCAACCAACTCACCTGCAAGAAAGGCGACTAGCCTGATAGGAAGCTCATTATGATTAAGGTCCGCGTAGAAATCCTGTACAATATCAACGAGTGTTCGCTGTGCATAATATATAGGCCACTCGGATTGGAACCACTCTGCTAGTGTTGGAATAACCTCAGCGTGGTCTGCAAGGTAGACAATCTGTGACATGTTCCTCTACGATCCCTCTCACAGGCTCTATGAAACAATCGTTATTTGGGCAGGTAGAAGCTAAGCTGAAGCTTAATACAACGATGTAGTAATAACAATCAAGTTGTACTCAACTGTCTTAGCATCGGGGTAAGTAGTATCTTATTCAGTGATATCAGTATAGAGCATCTTCTTTTTTCAATCAAGGTTGTATCTCGGATTACCCCCAAAACTCAGATTCATAAACACCGCGATTCTATTATTACTGTGCAGGAGAACCCAGGGAGCGGTGTCGACGCGGGTGACTATGGGTAGGTATTTCGTGAGTGGCACTATGTCAGCGTCGGGATGGAACTAGCTTGTAAATATCTATGCTTAACGATGAAGCCCTTCCGGCTGTGGTGTTATAGCAAAACTGCCTCCCAGGATGATCACTACCAACGAAACCGCTTTCTTTTCCGAACCAAGGTCAGAAGAGCAATTGCAACGCCAGGTTGGACGGTGGTGCAATGGAGGCGATGAGGTTTTACAGCTAGATCCTTGCCATCGGTCGGCGCTTGTACTTATCGATTAACGATATGACATTCCGAGTCAATCCGGCGCTATGTTCTGGTTGAGGCGAAAGAAATTGGTCGGATCATACTCGCGTTTGAGTGCTTTCAGACGATCGTACTTTTCAGCGCCGTATGCTTGTCTGATCCGATCCTCACCCTCCTCCATAAGAAAATTCATGTATACGCTGGTATGGTAAGGCTTAAGCGCGGACCAGTAGTCTCGAACCCACGTTCGTTCCTCACCGAATCCTTTAGTAGATTCACTATTGCCGTTGATGTTGAAAGTGAAACCAGCACTGCGTCCATTGAAGGCAGTCTCGCTCTCGTCCACGCGAGCGACAGCACCTCCCATCTGCCAAAGGGCCATGCTCGTGATCGGAGACACGATCCGCTTTCCGTATTCAACCATTATATCGATTATGTCGTCATTGAGCTCTGCAACGTCACAAGACCGCACATAGTACCACCAGCCGTGCCGAAAAGAGGGGTCGAATGTTCCCTGGTGTACAACGAACGGTTTGGGCATGCACAGGTCGAGTATTGGCGATCCGAATGATTTGAGGGGTTGCATTAGTTTTTCGCCATCCTTGACAGGGCCCGCATAACAAGCGACGACGGAAATTACATGCTTTCCCACCAACTCTGGGGGGACGAGAGGCAACGCTGGTGCCTTTCGCTGCACAACGAGCGTCATAAGTTCGTCTGGACAGTCGGTAATCCAGTCGCGGTAGAAGTGCAGCACTCGCGATGCCTCATCCATTGGCCAGAACACGGGTCCCGCCATGACCTGAGGTCCCAGCGGGTTCAAACGGTACTCGAACTCTGTCACGATGCCAAAGTTGCCCCCTCCGCCACGTACACCCCAAAAGAGGCCGGGGTTCTCTTTGTCATTAGCCGTAATGAACTCGCCGTTCGCAGTGACGAGGTCGACCGACCGTAGATTATCGATCGTGAGCCCGTACTTGCGCATGATCCAGCCGGTGCCACCACCGAGCGTAAGACCGGCTATACCTGTATGAGTGACAATCCCTGCAGGGACCGCAAGCCCGAACGCCTGCGTCTCATGATCGAGTTCGCCAAGGAGAACGCCTGCCTGTGCGCGGACCGTCCTGGCCTCAGGATCGACACGAATCCTCTTCATTGGGCTAAGGTCGATCACTATACCAGCATCGCATACCGAGAATCCCGGGAAGCTGTGTCCACCCCCACGGACAGCCGTGAGGAGTTCATGTTCACGCGCGAACCGTACAGCTGCCAAGACGTCAGCGACTGCCGTGCATCTCGCAATGAGCCCAGGACGCCGGTCAATCGAGCCGTTCCACACCTTCCGGTACTCCTCGTAGCCAGTGTCACCAGGACGAATCAGCTCACCGGCGAACGAAGCCTTGAGGATATTCACAGATGCGTCGTCGATAGATGCGGGCTTAGTTATCTTGCTCATGACAATTCCTCCTTGAGTATTCTCATGTAGATTTTCTCTAACCGAGCCGTTTGGCAAGCAAGATGCCGAATGCAGACAGGCTGTCTGTTTATCTACTGATTCTACATTCACTTGCTACACATTGCCACCTTTACGATGGATTAGCATGAAAATATATTCGTATCAACGGTACGGTTCCACCAAGCGCATACCATCTGCAGCGGAGCTGCTGTCTGATTTAGCGTGTTTTAGTCACCTTACAGTATCAATATAGTTAAGTTACATGATTACCAGATACCTGGTAACAGGCGATAACGTACCTGGCGAGCATATTCCACATAGCCGCTCAGCTCGGCTAGTAAGGTGCGGTCTTCGAGAGCTGTACGGAGGATCAGCAGGATTGCACATAATCCGCTGGCGAGTAAAGACCACCAAGAAGCGAGTAGGATGGACATGGCCAGTTCAAAAAGAATCATGCCGATGTAAGCTGGGTGACGCACATAGCGGTATGGGCCATGTGTAACGACAGCGTGATCCCGGTCAGACTGTATCCGCACGATCTGCGAGAAGAAGGTGTTGGAGGTCATCGCCCAGGCAAGCAGAGCATAACCCATGACACACACAACCAGCCCAGCCAGTTGAGCCGCTACGGGAAAGCCAACCGTCCAGCCATAACGCTGATCTAGACCAGCGAGGATATAGCGCACCAATGTTGTAAGGCGAAAGATGCTCATGATGGCTCTATCCCAAGTCTTGGCTCCCTTTGGGGGATTCAGGCGTTCCGCCATTAGTTCCGGGTTGAAGCGGAGGAGGAGAATATCCGTCGCCGTAAAAAAAGTCAACCACACCGCGATAGCTGCCCACGCAGCCCACCATTCAATTCGCCCAGCTGACCAGAATAGGGCCACTCCCATGGCGGCGATACTCAGGATCTGATCCAAGATATAAAGTGCAATTAGCTTCTTATTCATAGCTTACACATCACGGAGATGGTGGTTAACCATTAATTCTACTATCATCCGAGATACAGTGATATTTCCGTTTACACCTACCAAGGTATAAATATCCTGCTAATTATCTTCAGTGTCGGGGTGTGAGTATCCAACCTATTGAATAGATCCCAATGCGGGCTCTGGCATCTCTTGCTTGCATGCCCTCATACATTTTTTTCCACTTAATAATGAGTTTTTTTTCTTCTACTGATGATACAGATATGAGCCTTTCTAAACAAAGGACAGCCATTGGATCGAAGAAAACGGGATTTTTCTTCTCTGAGGCAACAACGCGACAGACTAAAGTCAAAATTGCTGTTTGTGATACATCTGATAGATTCATTAATCTACCCTTCCTTCATGAAGCCGTACTTAGTGTACTTGTAGCCGCTTTACGTTGCGGCAGCCGTCAGCGAGCGCAGCGAAGCTGGTCGGTTGCAACTGCATGTTAGCCGCGTTTACGGCATTCAAAAGCCTGCTTTGGATGTGCAATGACCCTCCCGGCCTGACATTCTCTTGGGGAGATTATTACTGAGCCTGGGATACCCAGCTTGTGGATTTTCCAGCCTGCTGTTCCAGGAACATGCGCAGTTGTGCGCCATGCTCCTGCACATGACGCAGATTGTACAGCTGAAGCTCCGCAAAGGGCAGCTCTCCCCAGGCAAGCCGGCACAACCAGGCTGTATTACATCCCATTTGGGAGTATTGGCACGGGTGAGAAATATGAGCCGCTGCCACTGCCTGAGATTACCGATCCGCGGGAACGACCGCAACCGGTATTAAGGCCTGCGACCCGGTAAAAAGAGCTGGCAGGTGTGAAGAGGGTAACTGAAGAGACGAAAAAGTAACATAAATTTCATTGTGTAGGGGCGGGCCTCAGATCCGCCAGTATTTATTTTATCCGAAGTCTGCGCAGGCAGACTTCGTGGTTTATAGAGTGATGGGCAGCTCACATGCTCAACCAATGATTTCTGCTTTATATTTTCATAAAAAACACTTGACTTGGAGTCAACTCCAAGTGATAAACTATCAATTAGAGGTGAATTTATGAAGATCGCTGAAGTAAGTGAACGATATGATATTTCATTGGATACGCTGCGCTACTATGAACGTATTGGACTCATCCCACCAGTAAATCGAAATAAAAGTGGTATCAGAGATTATAGCGAAATCGATCTGAAGCGGGTTGAATTTATTAAGTGCATGAGGAGCGCGGGGCTTCCAATTGATGTGCTAGTTGAGTATGTCGGATTGGTTAAACAAGGCGACAAGACCATTGAAGCCAGGAAAGGAATCTTGAAAGAGCAACGGGAGCAGCTTTTGGTCAAAATGGATGAAATGCAAAAAACACTGGACATGTTGAACTACAAAATTGAAGTGTATGAAAATGCTGTTTTGAAAAAAGAGAAAGAGATAATTTAAACCGAGGAGTAAAAAATGCAAAAACGTAAACTTGGAAACAGCAATCTGGAAGTCTCGGCCCTTGGGCTCGGTTGCATGAGAATGAGCCATGATGAAAGCCCGATTCCCGACAAGCAGGAGATGATCTCTTTTCTTCACGCGGCGGTTGACCGTGGTATTACTTTCTTCGATACGGCTGAAGTCTATGGTCCATTCACCAACGAAGAACTTGTAGGTGAAGCGCTTTTCCCTTTCCGTGGACAGGTGTTAATTGCCACCAAGTTCGGGTTCAAACACGATCTCAATAAAAGGCCGGGTCCGATGATTGGCATGGATAGTCGGCCAGAGCAAATCAAGCGGGTTGCCGAGGCTTCGCTCAAGCGCCTCCGGGTCGAGGCCATCGATTTGTTCTATCAGCACCGCGTTGATCCGGACGTGCCCATCGAAGACGTGGCCGGAGCCATCAAAGAATTGATTCAGGAAGGTAAAGTGAAGCACTTCGGCCTTTCGGAAGCAGGGGCACAGACCATCCGTCGAGCCCACGCAGTCCAGCCGGTCACGGCAGTTCAGAGTGAATACTCGCTGTGGTGGAGAACCGTTGAGGAGGAAGTACTGCCTGCATGTGAGGAACTCGGTATCGGCTTCGTGCCATTCAGCCCTCTGGGCAGGGGCTATCTCACGGGAAAGATCGACGAAAACACGACCTTCGCCAGTGTTGATATCCGCAGCCGCCTCCCTCGCTTTACGTCGGAGGCACGGAAAGCAAACCGGGTGGTCATTGATCTGCTTGTCAGGATCGGAGAACAGAAAGGGGCGACACCGGCTCAGGTCGCACTAGCCTGGTTGCTTGCACAGAAGCCGTGGATTGTTCCCATCCCGGGCAGCCGGAAGCTCGAGCGATTGGATGAGAACATCGGTGCACTTGCCGTGGAATTAACCTCAGACGATCTCTGGGAGATAGAGGCCGCCCTTTCGAAGATCACGGTACTAGGGGCTCGGTACCCCGAAAACATAGAACGACAGACCGGTCGCTAAATAATGATAGGTATGAAAGGAATTAAGAAAATGATGGCATGGACGATCAACGAGCTCAACAAGATCGGAACCGCAGAAGAGTTACAGATCGCCTCACTCCGGCGCGATGGCACGCTGCGAAACCCGGTGACGATTTGGGTTGTGCGCCTTGAAGACGACCTCTACGTCCGATCCGTTAATGGGCGTACCGGTACATGGTTCCGTGGCACACAGACATGCCACGAGGGCCGCATCCAGGCCGGTGGACTGGAGAAAGACGTCACCTTTGTGGAGGAGACCGGTCCTGAGATCAACGAACAGATTGACGCCGCATACCGTACAAAATACCACCGTTATGCCGCAAGCATTATCAATTCCATTGTGAACCCTGGGGCACGGTCTGCGACCATCAAACTGGTACCACGCTCAGCAAACACATCGTCAACATCATAGGTGAGGTCTCTCGTCCAATCGTTTAAAAGGAGAAGACCATGGAATACGTTCGATTAGGTTCAACAGGGATGAAAGTCTCACGCATCTGTCTCGGCTGCATGGGGTTTGGGGACGCGACGCGTTGGATTCACAAATGGGTGCTCGACGAGGAAAACAGTCGGCCAATTATCAAGAAAGCCCTAGAGCTGGGGATTAATTTCTTCGATACGGCCAATGTATATTCCATTGGGACGAGTGAGGAGA
>MHYD01000013.1:141-5896 GCA_001824645.1 Planctomycetes bacterium RBG_13_46_10 | reverse complement strand
TATCATGCCGATACTCTAATTGCAACTGGCACAGTTTTTGGGGGTAAGGTCAGGCAACCCAAAAAATCAAAACAGATAAAATCAGGCAAAATGATGTTAAAAATAAGGCACAAGTTCTTAAAGAAATCATTAATGAAATTGCTTTGAAGGAAGGGTTAGAATTAGTTAAGAAGAAATAAAAGAATTTGTCGCCAAAGAAGCAGAAAAAATGTCGGCTCGAACTTTATGAAGGCCAGAAGCGGGCTTCTCTTGAAGAAAATCAAAAAAATTCGTTATCATAATCTTACAGATAAAAGTATAAAATATTTTTATACTATCAAAACTTGGATACTATGGTAACGATTGGGGAAAACATAAAAAGACTAAGAACTAAGCAGAGCTTAAGCTAAGACAACTTAGCGCGGAAAGCCGAGCTTAAATACTCCACCCTCGCCAAGATTGAGGGCGACTTAGAAAAAAAGCCGGGCGTTCAAATGATAGCGCAAATCGCAAAAGTGCTCGGCGTTTCCGTTGAAGATTTGCTGAAATAATTTATGAATGATTTAAGAAAATATGGCAGTGAACCTTTTACAATAGCCGTAATTCATGGAGGGCCTGGTGCGGCCGGAGAGATGGCTCCCGTAGCAAAAGAAGTTTCCACTTATCGCAGTGTTTTAGAACCTTTTCAAACAGTAACTTCCCTTGAAGGCCAGGTGGAAGAATTGAAATCCGCCATAGAAGAATACGGGAAGCCGCCAATTACTTTAGTGGGTTATTCTTGGGGCGCTTGGTTAGTATTCATTGTTGCGGCTAAATATCCCAACTTAGTAAAAAAGTTAATACTTGTTGGGAGTGGTCCCTTTGAATCGAAATATGCTCAAGATATCATGAAAGTCCGACTTGATCGGCTAAATGGGCAAGAAAGAAATGAAGTTCAGGAATTATTAAAGGAGTTAGAAAATTCCAACGCAGAAAATACCAATGCATTAAAAAGACTTGGGGAACTAATGTCAAAAACAGATTCTTACAATCCTTTTCCTGACGAAGAAAAAGAACATATCGAAGTTCAGCAAAATATTTATCAAGGCGTGTGGCCTGAAGCGAATGATTTAAGAAGAAGTGGAAAACTTTTACAACTCGGCGAAAAAATAAAATGTCCAGTGGTTGCTATTCATGGCGATTATGACCCACATCCAGCCGAAGGGGTTAGGGAGCCACTTTCCAGAGTTGTAAAAGACTTCAAATTTATTTTGTTAGAAAACTGCGGACATACGCCTTGGATTGAGCAAGTTGCGAAAAATAAATTTTACGAAATTCTTAAAAATCAGTTAAACTGAAAACTGCCGCCAAAGAAAAACTTGAAATCGTCCTTTTCGCTTCCGCTTCCCGCCTATGCACCGCTTCGGTCGGGCAGGCAAGGCAAGGGGGGCAAAGGAGAGGTTCGGGGGGAATCCTTCGACAAGCTCAGGACAAGTTTCCGCCCGCCGGGTCAATCGCGCGCAAAATCAGTTCGGATTTTTTCAAATACACGCCAGTCTTCGCTCAGGGCTTGGCATAGAGCTAAGACGGGCAGTCTTGAAAATGATCTGTAACGTTCCGAACTACGACTTGGCAGGCCAGTTTTTGAGATTCCATTGTGTTTGTAAACTACAAAGTGTTGAAAATGCTGTTCAGCATTGAAATTGAAGCTGAGCATTTATAGCGTGAACGAGGGAACCATAGGTTTGTGCTTAATAACCGATATGTAGGAAAGAAACAAAGAATATTAGAGTGGGCATTACTATATGAACAGGCTGTTAGAGTGGATACCAGAAATAAAAAATATCATCTCCCGTGTCAATAATGCCGCCGTCATCACCACCTCCGCCTCCGCCGCCACCACTACCACCGGAGCCAGAAGAGCCTTGTGATTGTCCGGCTCGTTTGTCTTTGTGGTCATTATCAAGCTCATCAATAAGCTCGTCTATTGCACAATAAGTAATAATAGCTGAGCCTGAAAATTCCAATATGGAGCCTACTACACCTTTCTCCTTAAAGGCGGTGCTGTAATCCTGCATATTTGCAATGCCCTGCATTTCTATTATGTTGCTTGCCAGCTCCCAGGGTACGACCAGCAGCCAGTCCAGCATTTTATCTGTGTCTTCATCAATACCAACGGTCAGGAAGATAACCTCTCTTGGCAGGTTAGTAACAGCCTGGCCTCCTTGTTTTAAGCTCTCGATTATGTCGCCGACGCACATAGCTGCTGAGCCGGTAACATTATCAAAATAACCCAAGGTTAAGGTGTTGCCTATGTTTTCTGTTGTTTTCCAGGTACATCCTATAGTTCTGCCTGTGAAGATAAAAGGTCTCACGACAGGATTATTATCCCTATAAACGTCTTTCCGGATGTCAGCTAATAAATCAAAAGCAATAAGGTCTATAATAGAATATATGCCATCTGTGAAATTAGCGAAGGCCAGTATTGCTTGTTCTGCCACTGTTTGCGCATGCCAAGAAATGTCATTCCCGTCATTTGCTCTAAATGGCAGTCCTCTGTCTGAACCGTATCCTAATGTGAAAACATTTATTCCATCTTCCACAAACAGGCCTAAATGTTCCAAAGCCTTTGTAAGATTCTCATCGGAATATCTGGAACCTTCTTTTACAGCATAAGCTCTGTATTTTTCTAAATCCTTTTTCAGGGACCACGGCTCTTCGATGGATGATGACTCCTCACCATTCATGCCTGTCCCGGATACTGCTTTTTTGGATTTTTCAGTGAGCTCTTTGTTAAGCTCGTTTCCCCTTAATAATAAATTTCTTTGCTCTTGTGGGAGTTTTTCCGCCAGCCTCGACATATATTCATCAGCATTGTAAGGATTCTTTATAGGAGAAAAACTGCTTATGCCTCTACTGCTGTAATTAGTACTTTTGGCTGATGAAATATCTGCCATACCGATAAGGACAGCAGGGATAATAAGCTTGATATAAAACCGGCTAAACTTCGGTTGGCAAAGGTTTTTCAAAGAACGAAGTGGCAGCAATGAGACTCTCAACGCTCGAATCCATTGTGTCAAGAATTCTGCTAATCGCCATAAAAGCACTTTAATATGGCCTTTATTCAACATAGATGTGTTAAGGAATTTCCCCATAGTGATACATTATTATAACCTATTTTATCATGCAATGTCAAGATTATTTGCTCCATTTTAACATTATTGGTGAACCATCCTCCCTAAATAGGAAAACCAACAGCTCAAAGAAATGTTTGTTTCCTTCTCTTTATATATGTGCCATTTAGGCTGTAATGCGTAACATAAACGATTAATGAAAATATAAATGCTGATATATCGGTTTTATATGGTGTTTTTTAGGACCTGAAAGAAGGCGGTATTAAAAGAAGTTTTCGTTGTCTGTTAACAGTGTTTGTATTTTAGGCAAGCAAAAAATTTTACAGGTTTACATGATATAGCCTCTTTTTTCTATATTTTCATTGCACCTTGGTAAGATAACATCGAGTTAATACGGGCAAAGTAAACGAATAATAACAGTCACAATAAGTTGGGTTTGAGTTTACCTTCAAGATAACAATAAAGCATTTAATTGGGAAATAAAACAAAAACTGATATTTTAATTCTTAATTTTATTCTTCATAAACACTTTTGTTACAAGGATTAAGATTATTTGTATAATTACACAATAAAATTTACTGAACAATATCCAACTTATTTGATAGGATTACTATGAATAAACTTTAATGTATATTCTATTATTGAAAGTGGTATTCAGAAAGGAGAAAAACCATGGATGCAAGAAAACTTAAAAAAGAATTCTTGGTGGTTTTAGCAGGAGTCCTGTGCGGAACAGGTAGTATATGGGCTTCATCACCTGATGTATCCTGGACTTTCGGCAATGTCGGATTAATTTCATATAGGCTGGATTCTTTTCAACCTGCTGATGCCGGTTTAGATGCGTCTATAGGTGCACAAAATCCGGCATTAACGTTACAGCTTGGCAAGCGTTACCAGGTCACTATTACTGATTATTTAACCCATCCATTTGAAGTAATCGCCAAAGCATCTTCTGCCGGAGCAGATACCGTTTTATTATCAATGGGAACAACTGTAGGCAGTTTTGAGGCTAAACCGGAAGTGGAGTGGGAGGATAATAAATTAGGCACAGTGGCCTTTACTATGACTTTTTCTCTCTATAATGCAATGACTACTCAGGGGAAAACGCCGGGCTATCGCTGCCGTATTCACCCTTCTACTATGCGTGGCAATTTCGCAGTTGAGGGATTACCAATCGCCGAAAGGATTGAAAAGGGAGCAGTAAGCATTGAGCTTGAGACGGTTGCTTCGGGTTTTGCGGCACCGGTGGATTTGCAGATATCTCCGGATGGAACAGGCCGATTGTTTGTTATAGACCAGGCAGGAAAAATTTATTTGATTGTTAATGGTGTACTTCAACCTGCCTTATTCCTGGATTTGACGAATAGACTTGTTTCTCCTCTCGGTATTATAGGAAGCCATGATGAAAATGATTATGATGAACGAGGTTTTCTGGGGCTGGCATTTCATCCTGACTTTGCTAATCCTGCAAGTCCTGGTAATCAGAAAATTTATACTTACACAAGTGAGCCTATTACTAGTCCTGCCGATTTTACCACAGACCCTGCGCCTGCCAGCATCAACCACCAGAGTGTCATTGCAGAATGGACAGTTGCCGTTAGTGATGCAAACTTGATTGACCCGAACAGCCGCAGAGAAATTCTCAGGATCGACCAGCCGCAGTTTAATCATAATGGTGGGATGTTGGCCTTCGGCCCGGATGGATACCTGTATATTTCCCTCGGTGATGGCGGGGCTGCAAACGATTCAGGTGATGGCCATGGACCGGCAGGTAATGGCCAGAATATAAATACTATACACGGCAGCATAGTTCGCATCGACCCATTGGACCCATTAACCACTCCGGATAGTAACGACCTTGTTGCTGCCAATGGAAAATACCGTATCCCCGTGGACAATCCGTTCGTCGGTCTCGACGGTATTGATGAAATTTTTGCACACGGTTTTCGCAACCCGTTTAGATTCAGTTTTGACTCGGTGACAGGAAAATTGATTGTAGCCGATGTTGGACAAAATAATGTTGAGGAAATCAATATTGTCGAGCGAGAAGGCAATTACGGCTGGAATTTAAAGGAAGGGACCTTCCGATTTGACCCGGCTACCGGCCAGGTGTCGGGCAATTTAGCAGGTCTTCCGGCGGAGCTGACCGACCCGGCGGCAGAATATGACCATGATGACGGCATAGCTGTAGTAGGCGGTTACATTTATAATGGAACAGCAATACCGGAGCTTGCTGGTAAATATGTCTTTGGCGATTTCTCCCGCTCCTTCGCTGCACCTGCCGGCAGACTATTCTATGCCGACCTTGAGACCGGTTTGATACAGGAATTCATTATTGGTGCTGATAACCATGAGCTTGGTCTTTATGTCAAAGGATTCGGAGTCGATGCAGATGGCGAAATATATGTTCTGGCCAGCTCTACTCTTGGTCCTTACGGCACCGGTGGAGTTGTACTGAAAATCGTTGGGCTGTGACAAACTTATACAAAGACAATCTCGGCAAATTCAGTTGCTTCGGAGTTTCTGCAGGATATGCCAGTATGCTCCTCGTGCGCCGTTTTCAATCGCCTGGGTCAATAGCAGATTCTCGTTGTAATTATAATCGGCGGCATCGCCTTTTTCAGGTGCTTTCTCGTTAGCTTCACCGGCCGGCTCGAAGAACC
>MHYD01000013.1:0-116 GCA_001824645.1 Planctomycetes bacterium RBG_13_46_10 | reverse complement strand
TACCAATTCTGCAGGCTGAGGGCCTAAAGCACTGGATAGGTAAAAAGTCGGCTTGAGCAGGTCTATAGGCCCGCTGTATTTTCGACGAATGGCGGCCTCATTTCCCGCCTGTAGCT
>MHYD01000012.1:68347-68575 GCA_001824645.1 Planctomycetes bacterium RBG_13_46_10 | reverse complement strand
CCGGCCCGAAGCCGCGAACAAAAGAAGCTGCAATCGTAATGTTGGCTGATACCGTAGAAGGCGCGGTCAGGTCTTTGTCTGAACCGACGCCAACAAAAATAGAGGCTGTTGTACATAATATGGCTATGAAGCGCCTGCAGGACGGCCAGTTCGATGAATGTGACATGTCGCTAAGAGAGCTAAGCCAGATAGAAGCAAGCATGTCAAAAACTCTTGCAGCACATTATC
>MHYD01000012.1:67998-68263 GCA_001824645.1 Planctomycetes bacterium RBG_13_46_10 | reverse complement strand
AGTTTACTGTCTAAATTTATAAGCAATGATAACGATTCAGATAACCAAAAGCTTCAAGAACATTAAAGTGTCTCTATCCAGGATGAAAAGGCTCGTTAAATTAATCTGTGAACGTTTTCAGCCCTGTAATGTAATGGTAAGCATTGCGATAGTTGACGATGCCCAAATTCGAAAGATTAACGCCCGGTATTTAAATCGTAAATCCGCCACCGACTGTTTGAGCTTTGATTTGTCTGACGAGCAGGCTTCTGAGTCTGATAAATCA
>MHYD01000012.1:67685-67926 GCA_001824645.1 Planctomycetes bacterium RBG_13_46_10 | reverse complement strand
TTGGCACTGTATATCACCCATGGCCTGCTTCATAACCTCGGATTTAACGATTCCACTGTGAAACAGGCTGAAAAAATGCACCGGATGGAAGATGAAATTTTGCAGCAATTTGGTTATGGCTTGGTATATAATAAGAACAAATGAATATCGAATATTTCTTGTTTGATATTCTATATTATTAGTTTGATTGTAAGGATATTAAGCAGTGAGCTACGTCAGTTGGGCTGTGTTATTGATTTGC
>MHYD01000012.1:66783-67677 GCA_001824645.1 Planctomycetes bacterium RBG_13_46_10 | reverse complement strand
CGGAGCTACCCTGTTTTTTTCCGTCAATGGGATTGCATTGCGGACATTTTCACACGTTAAGTTACAGCAGGCCCTCAGGAGATTAGATAGAGAAAAGCTCACAAATCGTGTAGTAGAAAATGCAGAGAAGCTTATTTTAACCTGCTCTCTGTATCGCCTTTTCTTTCATATGTGTATATTGCTGCTGTTGGTCGCGCTTTTCGCAAGGCTGCGGCCGGCAAAGCCGACAATTGGTGACTATGCTCTTGCATTTATAATTGCAATGGCGCTATTTTCGATATTCAGCACGGCAATACCCCACGCCTGGGCGAAATATGCGGGCGAAAAAATCCTGTCTCGGACATACAGACTATTGATGCTCTTTGCATTGATAGTCTCACCCGTTCTCTATATCTTTGGATTATATGACGGCCTAATCAGACGGCTGGCCGGTATTGTCCAAAGGTCACCCGAAGAACGACAGGAAGAAAAACAGGAGGAGTTTCTCAGCGACCTCGAGCAGCAGAGAACAGAAGGTGTGCTCGACAGGGAAGAGCAGAAAATGATCAAAAGTGTATTGGAATTAAGTGAAACCACTGCTGCCGAAATTATGACCCCTCGTACGGATATAGTAGCTGTAGAGGTCAGCTCAGATTTGAAAACGATTTTGGAAACCATAAACAACGCAGGTCATACCCGCGTTCCTGTCTTTGAAGACAATATAGATAATATAGTAGGACTTATCTATGCCAAGGACCTGCTTGCCCAGATTGGGAAAAAACCGGAGGACTTTAAAATACATGACAAGATGAGAGGAGCTTTTTTCGTTCCTGAAACAAAACCTCTGAGGGCATTACTGCACGAGTTTCAAAATAAAAAGCAGCATATAGCCATTGTGCTCGATGAATACGGCGG
>MHYD01000012.1:64118-66731 GCA_001824645.1 Planctomycetes bacterium RBG_13_46_10 | reverse complement strand
ATTACCGATGAATACGAAAAAACTCCCGCCGAGCCAATTAAAAAAATTGACAAAGATACCATTGAGGTTGATGCTCGAGTATATATCGATGACCTGAACGATAAATTCGGATTAAATCTGCCGGATGAGGAAGATTATGATACTTTAGGAGGCTTTGTTTTTTCGCGCCTTGGCTATATTCCAAAAGCCGGGGAGAGCTTCGATTACGAAAATATAAAATTTACCATTACTTCAGCCGAGCCTCGGAGAGTGAAACACATCAGAATCCAGAGAAGAACTGAATCCAGTTAGAAAATTAGATGCCAATCCGCCAATCTCCTATGTTGACAAAAGATAAAGCCATTTGCATGCGTGCTGTTGATTATTCCGAAACGTCTCAGATAGTGACCTTTTTTACCAAGGCAAACGGCAAAGTCGGAGCCATCGCTAAAGGCTCAAAGCGGTCTAAATCGGCTTTCGATGGGCCGATAGAAATGCTTTCCTATGGTGAAATTGTTTTGTCCGACCCGACAAGAGAAAAGCTTGCAACACTGACCGAATTTCGTCAGCAAAATTTTACACACCTGATTGATGATTTTTTTGCTTTTAACTGTTGTCTTTTCGCTGCCGAGCTGCTGAACAAGCTGACACATGATAACGACCCGCATCCGGGGCTTTTCGACAGCTTCCTTAACTTCCTGGAGAATATCAACGAAAATCAGGCGTCAAACGCTGAGCACCGAGACATACTGTCATTACTGATTCTGTTTCAGTTGACTTTGCTCAGCGAAATCGGCCTGATGCCTGTACTAAACGCCTGTGCCAACTGTAAAACGCAAAACGCAATACTCAATACGCAATACGAGTTTTACTTCAGCAGCTCCGCCAACGGGATTATTTGCAGAGATTGCGAAGCAAGTTTTCCTGACAAGATTAAATTAAGCAAACATGCTGCAGCTTGTTTAACTGATTTGAAGCAGATCATCAAAGCACCGGACAGAACTCTGCGCGAAATCGAGAAGATTTTAACATCTCACTTCACAGAATTGCTCGGCCACCGCCCCAAAATGGCAAAACATATCCTGAAAGGCTAAGTTGAATGGGAGATTTTTAGACAATTGAGATTGCTTCGTCGTCCCGCCCAGCGCTAAGCGGGACTCCTCGCAATGACGGGGACGTTTCGCTGCTTGTCATTGCGAGCGAGGCGCAGCCGAGCGCGGCAATCTGATCTCTTGAATTTAGAGAATAGGCTATTGAACACAAAACAATACTATGTTTATATAATGACCAACAAAAGAAAAACCGTACTATATACTGGCGTGACTAATGACCTCATAAGACGAGTGTACGAACATAAACAGAAGCTCGTTCAAGGATTTACAAAAAAGTACAATGTTGTAAATCTTGTTTATTATGAAATATTTCGTGATTGTTTCAGTGCCATCCAAAGGGAAAAACAAATCAAAGCCGGCTCGCGCAGGAAAAAGGAAGAATTAATAAATAGTATTAATAAAGACTGGCGAGATTTATACGATGGTTTATGAGATTGCTTCGTCAACCCGCCCTGCCTGGGCGGGACTCCTCGCAATGACGGAGGGTCATATTACACCACGTCATTGCGAGGGACTTTGTCCCGAAGCAATCTCAGATTTAGTCACGTGGCCTAAAAGCACCGCAATGACGTAAAATGGTCGATTTGACTTCGTAACGGGTACCAAAAAGTGATTTCTCTAGTTTTTTCATTCTTCTTGTTTCTTCTTTAAGAATTTTTCTATTTCAATTGGTCGAAGATCCAACTCTTCCAAAACTACCTTTTCAGCAGCCTGGGCTAGTTCGCGGATAAATGATTCCAAATCTCCTAATTTGTCTATCTGGTTTCCCCTTTTTTTCTCGTCGACCTCTTCCCCTTGTTTTTTCTCTAATCGAACGGCCTTATTCAAATTTGACTTAATCGAAATCCATTTATCTTGAAATCCTTGCGGTAAAAACAGACGATTATCCCAAAACCAATCGCTGTTCTCTTGTACAAATTTCCTTGCATCTTCTAATGTCCCTTGTATTAACAAAGATTGTATTTGAGAAGATAATCTTGCGGCTTTTTGATATACTTCTACCTGTTTTTCGCCAATTATTTCCTCCCTTCTAATTCTTCTTGAGTTTTTAGCCAGATACCACGTAGCAAAAAAACCACCGAAAGCAGCGCAAAGACCACCAACTAGTACAAGAAGTAATTCTTTGAACATTATAAGTACATTTGCAAGGAAAGAGAAAATTTCATCAAGCATTTGTAATCCCCCAAATAAACGATCAGAATCAGTACTTTACTGGTTGTCTTGCTCAAATAATTCAGGCTGTTCGGCGTCGCTTTTGTGTTCCCGCAGGGCGGGGTCCATCTTTTTTGGGTATTTCAATCCTAAATGCTCACAGGCTTGTTTAGTGACTTCTCGGCCTCGTTTTGTTCGGCGCACAAAGCCTATCTGCAAAAGATATGGCTCAACCACATCCTCGAGCGTGTCCCTTTCTTCACCCAATGTAGCTGCGATTGCCTCAATGCCGGCCGGGCCGCCATCATAAACGTTAACCAGTGTACGCAAAAAAGCCCTGTCTAATTCATCCAGTCCCAAAGCATCTATC
>MHYD01000012.1:52264-64094 GCA_001824645.1 Planctomycetes bacterium RBG_13_46_10 | reverse complement strand
CCAAATGATACATCATCCCGAATCGGCTGCGAAGCGGCGCACTTAGCAGGCCTGCTCGTGTGGTTGCGCCAACAAGAGTAAAACGCTTCAGCGGGAAATTTATCGTTTTTGCGTGCAGGCCGCTATCGACGGTAAAATCAACCCGGAACTCTTCCATTGCCGGATAAATAAACTCCTCGACTGTTGTGCTCAGCCGATGAATTTCATCAATAAAGAGTATATCGCCGGTATTAATATTGCTCAAAAGGCCCATCACGTCACCGGCTTTAACCAAGGCGGGTCCGGATGAGCACCGTATTCTTGTCCCCATCTCGTTTGCAACAACGTGAGCCAGCGTAGTTTTGCCCAGTCCCGGCGGGCCGTAAAACAAAATGTGCTCTAAAGGCTCTGTTCTCTGCTTGGCCGCTTCTATGGCAATAGCAAGTTTCTCTTTTGTTTTGCACTGGCCCACACATTCATCAAGGTGCCTGGGTCGAAGTGAGATATTAAAAATCTCTTCCTGCTGGCTTAATGCCTGACTGCTTATGGTTCTGCCTATCGTCATAATAGAATGGTGGGGCAAGCCCCGCCCTACAAATTACTATGTTGTTATACTTCTACTCCCTGTTTTAATCTATATACAAGTGGCACGAGTACTTCAGCCGTTCTTATACTTGGGTGCCGTTCACAGGCTATCTGTATCAGCTCCATCGCCTCGTTTCGTTTTTCGCCCCATGCAATGAGAACCTCCAGCGCCTCAATCTGGAAGGGCTTAAATTTTGTTTCGGCTCTTTCAGATTCCGTCCCCGCTGCGAAGGCTTTTAGCTTGCCCTTTAACTCCGCTATAATCTGGCGAGCCATCTTTTGTCCAACGCCGTCGAGCGACTGCAAAGTTTTGTCATCATCATTTTCTATCGCCGCCGCTATGGTGGCTATGGGAATACTCAGCAGCCGCAGGGCTTTTCTTATACCTATTCCCTTGACGCTGGTAAATTTCGTGAAAAAGTCTCTCTCATGCGCGCTTAAAAAACCCACCATTCTCGGTATAAGATTGCCGCCGCCTGGCGCACCCTCATAATACTCCAAAATGCACAGCGAGATATTCGAGCCTATTTTATCCGCCATTGCGCTGACGCAATAGCCCGGCAGCATCACCTCATAACCGACCGGGCCGACCTGCACAAGGGCGCTGTCGGTATTAAGCACAAGCAATTTACCTTCTATTTTAGCTATCATACTTTTCGTTTAAACTGCTGCAACAATCCTTAATGAATTTGCGCAGCAAAGCGCTGCCGCTATGGCATCCGCCACGTCAGGCGGCTCAGGAAGTTGCGGCAAGACTAAAAGTGTTTGAATAGTCCTTTGCACCTGTTCTTTCGATGCCCTGCCGTTGCCGGTCAGTGATTTTTTTATACGGGTGGCATTGAAGCTTTTGACCTCAACGCCGGCCTGTGCGCATCGCTGTAATATCACGCCTCTGGCATGTCCCATCAATATAGCAGTCCTCGGATGTGTATAATGCGAGTATAACTGCTCCACAGCAACAACTTCAGGCCCGAACCTCTCTAAAAGGCAGTCCATATCCTCGGCTATCTGGTTTAGTTTCGCTTCTATAGACGAACCTCCGGACGTTCTGAAAACACCAGCCTCAATGAGTTTTTCCGAGTTTTGCTCCGTCTCCAGAAAAGCGTATCCGCAGACTTGTAGTCCCGGGTCTATGCCGAGGATTCTCATTTTAAGGCCTAGCCTTTCCATCTCCACTGCGTTCCGTCAGGTTTATCTTCCAAAACTATGCCGATATCCTCCAGGCGCCCGCGAAGATTATCCGCTTTTGTAAAATTCCTGTCTTTGCGGGCTTCGTTGCGCTGCTCTATCACGATGTCAACGAGCTTTCCTATAGATTCGTTATCGGCATGTTCAAGCTGCGGATATTCGTCTTGTACTATACCCAAAACATCTCCGCCCAGTCGGCTGAATAAAATTTCCACCGCATTGAGGGTTTCCATTGTTGTTTTATTATCTTCGAGCAGCTTGTTTGCCAGTCGAACCAAGTCGAACAGCACCGCCAGCGCGATAGATGTATTCAAATCGTCATTCATCGCTGCTTCGAATTTTTCTCTCAAATGCTTAAGCTGCTCTCCAGTCTTAGGAGCAAGCTCGCCTCGTTCGGCCTGAGCCATTCTCTTTCGGACGGCTTGAACTGTTTCGGTTATTCTATTATAGCCGCTCTGCGCCCCGAACAGTGCCGCATCGGAGAAATCCAGCGGGCTTCTGTAATGACTGTTCAAAACCAGCTGTCTTATCGCCAGCGGCTCATAGTATCTTGTCAATCTTTCGTGGGTGCCGGAAAAGGCTTGTTTTAAATTAATGAAGTTATTAAGGCTCCGGCTCATTTTTTGCCCATCGACAGTTACCATATTATTATGAACCCAATATCGAACAAACTGCACGCCGTTTGCAGCCTCCGATTGGGCTATCTCGCATTCGTGATGCGGAAACTTGTTGTCCAGTCCTCCGCCATGTATATCTATGGTCTTGCCCAGATACTTCATAGCCATCACAGAACATTCCAGATGCCAGCCCGGAAAACCCATACCCCACGGGCTGGGCCACTGCATGATATGATTCGGCTCGGCTTTCTTCCAAAGAGCAAAATCGACGGGATTTCTTTTGTCCTGCGAGACCTCCACGCGAACACCGGCCAACATTTCCTCGGTATTTCTGCTGGAAAGCTTGCCGTAATCCCTGAACTTGGACACATCGAAGTAAACGGAGCCGTTTGCCTCGTAAGCGAAACCTTTTTCCAAAAGCGTCTTTACCATCTCTATCTGCTCGACAATATGGCCTGTTGCTCGCGGGCTGATATCCGGCCTGACGCAGTTGAGCCTGTCCATGTCCCGGAAGTAATTGCGGGTATAGTACTCTGCTATAGCCATTGGGTGTTTATGCTCTCTTGCAGCGGCCACCATCATCCGGTCCTGGCCCTCCTGGGCATCGCCGAGCAAATGGCCCACATCGGTTATGTTTTGGACATAGGTGACATCATATCCGATGTACCGAAGATACCGAATCAGGACATCAAAGCTTACATAGCTCTTCGCGTGTCCCAAATGTGTCTCCCCATATACGGTTGGCCCACAGACGTATATGCCGACCTTGCCTTTCTTCAACGGCTTAAATTCCTCTTTTCTCCGTGTAAGACTGTTGTAAAGACTTAATCCCATAAATACCTTCTTAAATCCGAAATCCGAAGCACGAAATACGAAACAATCTCGAAATTCAAATGCTCAAATATTCGAAGCTGATTTATTTAGGTCATTTTAATTTTTGTAATTCAAATTTGTTTCGAATTTCGGATTTCGTGCTTCGTGCTTTTATAATGTTCTTCTCTTCTTTTTTCTCAGAAGCGCTATTGCAGTAGCTGCAATTGCCTGTCCTGCTCCTATGTCGCCGAGCATATCATTTGTTTTGGCCTTTACGTTCACCGAGGTAAAATCAATTCCTAAAAGCCCCGCGATACAGCGTTTAATTTGTCCCTTGACCGGCTCAAGCCTCGGCTGCTCTGCATATATTATTAAATCAATATTAACCACCTGCCATTTTTTCTCTTCGAGCCGCTCTTTAACTATCATAACAAGCTTTTTGCTGTCTGCATCCTTCCATTGCGGGTCAGTATCAGGAAACAATGTCCCGATATCGCCCATTCCGCTTGCCCCGAGCAGTGCATCAATCACAGCGTGCAGGCACACGTCGCCGTCGCTGTGACCGGCCAGGCCCGCCGGGAAAGGCACATAAACCCCGCCGAGCATCAGCTTCCTGCCTTCGACTAACCTGTGTATATCGGTGCCGATACCGCTTCGATATTCGGCCTCCGGCTCTTCAATCACAATTTTCCCTTTGTGCTGGGGACATCCGTCCCGACAATCTTAACAGCTTCCGCCAGAGCTTGGCCGAGCGCCTTGAAAATCGCCTCGGCAATATGATGGCTGTTTATACCATAAGGCACATTTATATGCAGATTAAATTTGCCGGTATTGCTGAGGCTGCGCAGAAATTCCTGCAGGCACTGGACATCGAAATCGCCGATTTTGTCCGTTCGATACTCGACATTATACACGCAATTCGGCCGGCCCGACAAATCCACCGATACATTCGCCAGGGCGTCCTCCATCGGCACAGAGCTATGGCCGTAACGGGCAATCCCCTTTTTACTGCCGATGGCCTTGTTCAAACACTCGCCGAGACATATTGCAATATCCTCAACCGTATGGTGAGCATCGACCTGTAAATCGCCTTTGGCTTTCACTACCAAATCGAGCTTGCCGTGCTTGCCTAAATGGCTGAGCATGTGGTCTAAAAAACCGATGCCCGTATCGATTTCATATTTACCAGTACCATCCAGATTAAGCTCGCAGCTAATATCGGTTTCTTTCGTTTGTCTTTGAATTTTAGCACTTCTATCAGCCATAAAATAATCCCTATGTCGTGTCATTGCGAGCAAAGCGAAGCAACCTATCCCGACAAAATTTCTTTCAAAGCAGTCAGTAGCTTCCGGTTTTGCTCTTTTGTTCCAACCGAAATCCTCAGTTTATCATCGACTCCGGGCAGGTTAAAGTACCTTATATAAATATTACGCTGCACTAATTTATCATAAATCTCGCCTGCCCTGCTATTTTTACTTTTTGCCAGCACAAAATTCGCGAAACTATTTGCGACCTCGAAATCCATCGCTCGAAGCTGTTCTATCAATTCTTTGCGGTCTGCCTTTACTTTTTCGATATTTTCCTTGAAATACTGCTGGTCTTTTATTGCTGCGGTTGCCACAGCTATTGCCACAGCATCGACATTGTAGGAATCTTTGACCTTCATCAAACCTTCAATCAATGCCGGCTGGGCGATGGCATATCCAAACCGTATCCCGGCAAGTGAATAGCCCTTGCTCATTGACCGCAGTATTATCACATTATCGAAATTCCTGACCAGCGATGCGCAATTCACCTCTGCAAAATCCACGTAAGCCTCATCTATCAATAAGACTCCTGTTAATTCATCAGCTAATGATGCCAATTCCTTAACATCTATAAAAGAGCCGGTGGGTGCATTCGGGTTGCAAACAATGGTCAAGGCCGCACCGGTCGTAGAAAGTTTGGCCGGCAGGTTAAATTCGCCGTCGAAAGGAATCTCGATGGCCTTGCAGTTTTGAAGATTGGCTAAAACGGGAAAAAGCGAATATGTGGGAACAGGATACGCAACAGGGTGATTTTCATCGCAAAACGCCCGAATGGCCATGCTCAATAGCTCATCTCCGCCATTGCAGCACATAATATTTTCCGGGCCGACGCCGTTAATCTCCGCCGCCGCCCGCCGAAAAACGTTGCCCTGCGGGTCCGGGTATCGGCGAAGCTGCTCCGGTGTGATTTCTGCCAGCACTTTCATCACGGCCGGTGAAGGCGGATATGGATTTTCGTTGGTATTGAGCTTTATCACCTCACCAACCAAACTCGGCTGAAAGCCCGGCTCATAACCTTTTGCCTTTTCAATATTTTCCCGAAAATAGCCCATTACTATCTCGTGTTGCGTATTGCGTACAACTTATATTTAGCCCCGCAATTTATTGCGGGGTTTTCGACCGCAGATTATACGCACATTCACCCGGAAATGAAAGAGAAGATTTTGCAATTATTCACAATGTCATTCCCGCGTAGGCGGGAATCCATAATCCCGTCATTGCGAGGCCGTTAGGCCGACCTGTAGTGAGCTTGTCGAACTAAGCAATCTCTCTATCAGGCATAAAATGCTATATGAGAAAAACCCGAAGCACTAAATCCGAAACTCGAAACAATATCGAATTTTGAAAATTCAAATGAACAAAACAATATATTTTTAAGATTTGAACATTCAAATTTTAGATTTGTTTCGTGCTTCGTGCTTAGTATTTAGGATTTATGAGAAGTTCCTGCCTAAAGTAACCGCACAAAAGACGAGTATAAAGTGAGTTCTATTTTTGACCTGCTTGAAGAAGATTTTGGAATTGTCCTAAAAGTAGAGGATATTTACTTTGCAATCTAGCCCAAAGGTAACCAAGCTGTTCCTGATTCAATTCTGATAATAGGTTCATCCATTTTTGTTTCATCTCTATCAGTTTAATACGTTTGTAACTATTTGTTAGACCACCTGCAAGAAGTGAAATGCCGCCGATAATCAAGGCTGAAAGCAAATCACCATTGAACGCTTCATACCCAGACCAAGCCAAACCTCCTGTCTTAGCGATCATTTCTCCCTTGTCTAGTTTGATACCAAGGTCATAAAGATAGTTTATGTCTTTCTTTAGCTCTACAGCTACACAATCTATGAATTGATCACCATCAAAACTTTGATTACCTATGGTTATTTGACTGGGAAATGGTTGAGACGCTAATGCGTCATGTGCATCTGTATATTTTGCTGCGCAAGAATCACAGATAGTCTGGTCAGTCTGTACAAACCCACCACATTTGCAGCATATTCTTGGCATATAAAGTAATCCAAAAATCTAATTCAAATATTGATGGGAAAGGGAACAGCTAAATCTTGATCAAATAAGAATTTTATAATTATGTATCAGATGTCTTATTAACTAGATCTTTCATACGCTATTATTTTCCCATCAAGAAACCTTATCTGACCATTGGAATCACTTGATCCATAGACCCATATTTCAGCAGCACCGGCTCGCCAAATCCGATGCGGTTGTCCCAACTTCCCTATAACTTCTGTCTCACTCATTCCAGTGGTTATGTTATCCCACTTCTTGGAAATTTTTTCCTTCTCCTTCTTCTGTTCCTCGGTGTAATTAGACAGCAAAATCCAGATAATGATAATGATAGGTACTATAGGTATTCCTAATAATTCCATTTGTCTAATTACCTTATTAGAAAATCAAGTAACAAACGGCAGAGCATAATATCTCACTTCCAGTTCAACAAAAAGGACACCGCAACAGGTATATCGGCAATGCGCAAGCCATTCAATAGTAGTTCGCACAAAAAATTTATGCTGGAATATCCATACCCCGTAGCTAATTAAGTACAGCTATTATGTAACTGCAAAGCAAATAAAATCAAATTAGGGCCTTGTCTTCTTTGCCTAAATAGTGTATAATAATCATATGAGCAAAGAGGAGAGGAACAATCGAAGACGTGTAGGCCTCAGAGCAAAAGCTACGGCTGGCGGTTCATATCAGTATTCCCAGTGTTTGAAAAATAAGGCTTAGGTTATGCCTAATGGTCAAGAAAGAGCAAATATAAACAAAGGGTCGTCTGTTTATGACCAGACCGAAAAAATTTTTAGCGATTTAGTTGATCAACTAAAGGATAGAGAGTTTAAAACTTTGTTGGATAAATTCAATTCGGAATTTGTTGCTGCTAAACCTACTACAGAGCTAACCGATGATGATATAGAAGATATTGAACAAGCAAAGAAAGCAGATCGGCTTCAAAGAAAATGCGAATACGCAAGAAATTTGTCCAAAGCTATTATAAAAAGAATGAGCGGCAGTACCGACTCCAAACTTTTCATAACAGCCAAAAAGATTTTAGACTTACTTGATGAAATCGAAGCAGGCGATGAAAGCAAATGGAGGCAGTTGGATACAGCCACCTACGTTTTGGTACAACTTTGCCGTGGTGTAGATAAAAAGCAAGCAGAAACAGGGCAAAAGGCTTGTTGCCTACTTAAAAAGATAATAGGTTGGATCTTCAAAAAAACTTCGCATTTTATTTGTGCTATTGTTGTAGCTGTTATTGCAACTATTATTGCTGCGATAATAGTTGATATTCTTGCTGACTTCGGCTGGATCGAGCGAATCAAAGATTTCTTTACAAAATAAACAGAATGGTGGAGCAAGCCCCAATCTACAATCCTAATCATAGAAATAAAGAGTAGGGTGGGCACAGCCCACCATTTCTTTCTTTTTTATTGGTGTGCATTGCACACCCTACCTGACGGCCTCGCAATGACACAGGATTGTACGCGTCGTCTTTCCGACCGGAGTCCCAACAACGTTGGGACGAAGCGGAGGAATCTGCTCAAAATGGATTCCTCGACTTCGCTCGGAATGACGGGTAATGGATTCCCGCTGGAGTTTATCCCGCACTGCGATGCGGGGCGGTAATGACAGGCGGCAGGGTGTGATGAAATTGCGCCAACCAAGCTGCGAAGGATGAAAACCCCAACCTACAATCCTAATCATAGAAGTGATGAGTAGGGTGGGCACAGCCCACCATTTCTTTCTTTTTTATTGGTGTGCATTGCACACCCTACCTGACGGCCTCGCAATGACGGGTTGTGAACCTGCCGTGAAACGGCAGGCTAAATATTTATAATCTGTGAAAATCCGTGTAATCCGTGGTTAATTATTTTTCCAATGCTGTTAAATCTTCGTATGTTTCACGTTTGCGGATGACGGAGAAGTTGCTGCCATCGACGAGAACCTCGGCAGCCCGGCCGCGGGCGTTGTAGTTGCTGCTCATACTAAAGCCATAAGCGCCGGCGGTAAAGATAGAGATTAAATCGCCGCGTTTGACCGGCGGAAAGGCCCTGTCCTGTGCGAAGAAATCCGCACCCTCGCAAATCGGTCCAACCACGTCAACGACTTCGGTGCCGGTCAACTTCAAATCTCTTTCCCGCTGATGCGGGGTAAGTTTCTCACTCACATTGGCAGGCCAGATGAAATGAAACGCACCGTAAAGCGGCGGACGAATCAAATCGTTCATCCCGGCATCAACTATGACAAATTTCTTCTCGCCGCCTTTTTTCAGATACAGAACCCGCGTTAATAGAATCGCTGCGTTGGCTGCGATGCTCGCACCCGGCTCGAGAATAAGCCGAAGATTCTTACCTTTTAATAACGGCACGATTGCTGCGGCGTAATCCGCAGCCGTCGGCGCTGTGCCGGTTACGTAGTCGGCTCCGTAGCCGCCGCCAACATCGAGGGCTTCGATGGTGAAACCATCGGAGCGCAGCCGTTCAATCAAAGCTAAAACTTTTTTTATCGCCTCGATATAAGGCTCAACGGTGTGTCCGGCAGAGCCTAAATGTATATGAATAGCACAAAGCTGCACCGGATTATTTTTGCCATAGTCGTGGAAAAATTTCTCTGCTCTTTCAATATCAACGCCGAATTTTGATTCTTTTTTTCCCGTGGTTGTATATTTGTGGGTCTTCGGGTCAACATCGGGATTAACGCGCAGAGCAGCATTAGGATTTGCGATTTGTGATTTGCGATTTGCGATTTTTACAAGTTGTATTAAATTTTCCAACTCGGCTTCCGACTCGATATTGAAGTAAGCGATGCCGGCTTTTAACGCCTGGATGATTTCGTTGTCTGTTTTACCAACGCCGGCGTAAACAACTTTCGCCGGGTCGCCTCCGGCCTGCATTACGCGATACAGCTCGCCGCCGCTGACGACATCGAAGCCGCAGCCGGTCTGTGCCATGAACTTCAGGATGTTTATATTGCCGCACGCCTTGACGGAGTAGCAAACCAGAGTATCAAGCTCGCGGTAGGCCTGCTGACTCTTCTGCAGATGTTCTATAAAGGTGGCTTTGCTATAAATATAAACCGGCGTTCCCACTTTGGCGGCTATCTTTTCCACTGCCACATCTTCGGCGAAAAGACTGCCATTTTTATATTGAAAATAATCCATAAGTCTTTTCCTTTTAAGAATATATGGAATACAGCCTTAAGGCTGACATTGTGTATAATAGTATAGATAATTGATAGCGAATTGCAAGAAAATGATTTGCAATAGCAGACTATGCTGTTGCAAGTTTGTTGTGGGGGCGGCTAATTCGAATTTCCGGATATAAAAAAACGGAAGATTTCGTTTTAATTAAATCTTCCGTTTTTTGCATGGCTTGCTCTGTTGTCGATGTCATAACAAAGTTGAAACATCTGACGAGCTTAATCACCAGAAAACCAAAATCCTTTTTCAGATTACAGGCAAGCTCGTGACTTAATCGTTACTTCATCTTTTCTTCTTTGCTGCTTTTTTCTTTGTTGCTTTTTTCTTTGCTTTTTTCTTAGCCATCATTTTACCCTTTCAGTTGTATGAATCCTTTACTGTTTGATTCAACATATCAATACTAAATTCGTTATTAAAAAACTTGTCAATAAAATTATATTCAAGTTAATAAATATTCTTATATTTTTTATCGTCATAATATTCTAAAATACTTAACAAAATTTTTCTCAATTGTGTTTGTACTGTTGTTGATATTGCTGATAAGTTCTTGAAGGAAACATTAATAAAAGAGAACGTATTTGGTGCCGGCGAGAAGATGTCACTATATCGCATTAACGTTAATATGTTTTATCTATTCGTCGATTCGCGGATTTTGCTGTTGTTGACAGGCGTGAATATATGTCACTATGTATGCATGCAAAATAGCAAGGCCTTTTAGAAAGAATCAAATGGCAGGAAAATTTGTTTGCGTGGTCGGTTTTATCTGATGTTGGATGCCGATTAAAAATATTTTTAATATTTTAAATATTTTTTCAATAATACACAGGTAATCTGTTAATTGTTTATGGAAAAAAGGAAGATAGCTCTATTCGGCGGCACATTCGATCCGGTTCATCTCGGCCATACGCATGTCGCAGACGAGGCGGCGAAGCACATCGGCGCAGAAAAGATTGTCTTCATTCCGGCGAAGCGCTCTCCGCTGAAAGGCTTCAGGCCCGCTGCAAGTGATGATGACAGATTTGCTATGATAGCTCTTGCAATTGCCGGGAAAAATAATTTCGAGCTAAGTGATTACGAGCTGAGAAGACCGCAGCCCAGTTATACCTTGCAAACCGTAAAGCAGTTCCAGGCCGACTACGGCAGGCAAACCGAAATCTGCTGGCTTATAGGTGCAGATAGCATCGATGATTTGCCACACTGGTACAAAATCATCGAGCTAATCGACGAGTGTAATCTGGCCACGATGTATCGGGCCGGCTTTGCGCCGCCGGACTTTTCCATGTTTAAGGAAATCTGGGGCGCTAAGCGGGTCGAGAAGCTTCAGCAAAATGTGATTGAAACCTCCCTGATTGACGTGAGCAGCACGGAGATACGAAATAAATTGGCTGCCGGGGGCGATATAACCAGCATGCTGCACCCAGCCGTGGCAGACTATATTTATGAACACGGCCTTTACCAGACATAGGCCAAACCATAATACCGTCACCATTGCGAATTGTTGTCCGACTTCAGCAGCGTTATTTCGCTTGCGGACATTAGCATATCCTCGGAAGCTCGCGGCCGTATGGCATCTGTATGATTCTTCTTCCGCCGATTTTGGTTATAAGCTCCACCGTGGGCACATTCCGAGTCTGCACAATCTCACCGATTAGCTTTGCATCTTTTCCAAGCGGATGTTTTTTACAGATATTCAGGCAATCATCAGCTGATTCAGGTGAAACAACCGCGACGAATTTGCCTTCGTTGGCGATATTGAGCACATCGAAGCCCAGCATATCTGCCGCCGCCTGCACCGCTGGGTTGATTGGGATGTCAACCTCGCGAATTTCAATGCTCATGGAGCTATCCCGCGAGATTTCATTAAGCGTCGCGGCCAATCCGCCGCGAGTCGGGTCGCGCATGAATTTTACGCCGTTTGTATTTTCAAGCAATTTACAGGTCAAATCGGCGAGGCCGGCACAATCGCTTTTTAGAGAAGATTGAAATTTAATATCTTCCCGCTGCGAAATAATAGTCATCCCGTGGTCGCCGATGGTGCCGTTGATGATAATCTTATCGCCGACTGTAATATTCTTTACTCCCAGGTCAACGTTCGGCAATCTCACGCCGAGACCGGCTGTATTGAT
>MHYD01000012.1:52091-52190 GCA_001824645.1 Planctomycetes bacterium RBG_13_46_10 | reverse complement strand
CCTGCTCGCTAATACTATCCAGAATTTTTTCGAGCAGCTTAATCTCAAAACCCTCTTCTATTATCAGCGCCAAAGCTATCGCAGCCGGTTTTGAGCCTG
>MHYD01000012.1:51944-52024 GCA_001824645.1 Planctomycetes bacterium RBG_13_46_10 | reverse complement strand
CGGCTTAACAACGTAGCTGTCCGTGGTGAAACATATCGAGCCGGAGGAAAGATTTAACTTTGCCGAATCGCCAAGCTCCG
>MHYD01000012.1:37281-51903 GCA_001824645.1 Planctomycetes bacterium RBG_13_46_10 | reverse complement strand
TCAGTCCGCAGAGCACTTCGCCGCATCGACAGCCCGTGGTATCTTCGGCTGGGATTTCCGTCAATTCGAACCGTTTAAAGGCGTCGAATCGACTGTATTTATCTTTAAGTTTGAGTGTGCTTTTTTCAATCTTTCCCAGGCCTCGCCAGTATCCGTCCGCAGGCTCGAAGTATTCCGCGATGATTTTCTGGGCGGAGATATTGCCCTGCTCCGTCACGACCGCAGAATAAACTGATTTTAGCTCAGCTTTGCCGGTTTGGAGCTGACGGCAAATTTCGGCAAGCCCTTCGACTATCTGCAGCGGCTCAAAGCCGGCCACTACGCAGGGCCGACCGAAATTCTCTACTATCTCGGCAAAAGCGCCAAAACCGATTATCACGCTGACATGGCCGGGACATAAAAAGCCGTCTATATTATGATTTATCTCCGAGAGTAGCGCCCGCATCGCGGGCACTACTAATTTATGGCCGCTTAATATGCAGAAGTTTTTAATGTTTGCTTCGGCTGCCTCTTTAACTACTACAGCAGTAGCCGGTGCGGTGGTTTCAAAACCGACTGCAACAAATACCACTGTTTTGTCGGGATTATCTTTCGCTAATCCAAGTGCATCGACACTGCTCAGGATAATTTTGACGTTACCTTCAGTGCGTTTTGTTTCGAGCGAGCCGTCTTTGCCCGGTACGCGAATCATATCGCCATAAGTGGCAATAATACAATCATCACGGCCAGCCAATTGCAGGACAATATCGATGTAGCTCTGGTCGGTAACACAAACCGGACAGCCTGGGCCGGAAACAAGCTTTAGCTGTTTCGGCAGTATTGATTTTATGCCGCTGCGAAAGATGGAAACAGTATGTGTGCCGCAAACCTCCATTATGTTGATTTGCTTGCTCATACCTTTGCAGACAGCATCTATCTGCCTTTGTGCTTTATAAATTCTATCGAGCATTTTTTCGTATCTTACGATTAAGGTTATCTGGGTATCAGAATTTTTTGATACTTGATTCTTGATGCTCCCCTCGACTCTGCTCGGGGCAGGCTTTTCTCAACGAGTATCGAGTATCCAGCATCGAAAAAACGAGTTTCGCTGTACTCATTCTATTCTCCGATACATTTATGGTCAATCTTTGGTTTTAAACCGTGAGAGGTAGCCCGTAGGGTGTGATGAAATCGCACCAATTCTGCTGGACGAAATTTTTGTATATTGATTGCCTGAGATCTCCCTTTATATCTGGGATAAGGTTTGACGCAGCGAAGACAAATCCGCATGCACGATTTGCCAGATAATTTGAAGGTCAATTCCGAAGTATTCATGTATGATTCGATTTCGCAGTCCAACGACTTTGTACCATTCTACATTTGAATGTTCTTCTTTAAAGTCATCAGGCAGCCGATTTGCGACCTCACCTATGATTTCAAGATTTCTGACCACCGCATCAATGGACTTCTGATCGTTTGAAAATTCATCGAATGTCATTTCCTTCGTATATTGCTCGACCTTGTCGATTGATTCGAGTATGTCGTTCAGTAGTAAATTAATAGGCCGTTTAGACATAAATCAGCTCCGGCTGGATGAATTTCATTGCCCTGGGTTTAACCGCCCGGCTTGAGACAAGGTCAACAGAAACGCCGAGCAGTCTCTCGATTCTTTCCGCCAATGTTACAAAGTCCAGGCCTATAGATGGGTCAACCTCGACGAGAATATCCACGTCGCTACCAGCTTGCTGATCTCCTCTTGCATAAGACCCGAATAATGCTATTTTGCTGACCTTAAACTGCTTCTGCAACTCCGGTTTATCTTTAGCTAACGTCTTTAAGATTTCTTCTTTTGTTATCACGATATTGCCTTTCGGCCAACCTGTTTTAATCTGTTGTTTTTTCATCTGCCATTATAAATCCTGTACTGGCGTTGTTCAATCATTTTCACAGTCAAATATGGTGTGATGATATACTCTGCTCCCGTTCTTGCTTCGCAAGAAGCTGCGGGAGCTACAAAGCACGAGAATCACACCAATCCATCTGTTTTTCTCCCATTTTTAAATTATTTCCTCGCCATTTTCATCCGATAAAAGAATTGTCAGATAAAAGCGGAATTCTACATCCTTGATTACGCCACAAACCGCAGCAAACATAAGTAAAATGGGGGCAATGACCGATAAATCAGCCAACACTTTTGTTATATAATCGGGGAATATACGGTGAAAGAGAAAAACTCAGACAATATCATGGAATCCTATCTGAAAATACTTAGATCATTGCGTCAAAGAAACGAAACAAAATTAGATGTAATAAAACGATTTATGGAAATTATTAAAGAATCAATCATGCGGCGAAATCCACCTCAACAGCAAGATCATACTTGATGGTGATAAAAAAGTGATTTTAGATATATATAGAGAAATATTATACATGACTATCGAATGTTTTTTTATCAAAGCCAAAAAATTTTTGAATTGTTAGTAAAAGGTCTTTCAAGATGATGAACAAAGATACAAAAAAAAGACAATTAAACAAATGGACAAAATGCATATTCTGGTTTGTTGTAATACCTGGTTTTGTGGTGTCTATTCTTGTGCCATTCATTAAACTTGAAGCAAGTCGAACAATAAGGAGAGAAGCCGCTGAGCGTTTAGGCGAAACGAATGAGCAGCAAATAGACCTTATAAAAAAAATAGGTCTTGAAGAATATTCTAGAAGAGTCAACACCACAGAAAGCAACAAAGAGCTAGACGGTCTTTCACATGATGTAATAAGACAGCTGGAGCAAACGCTAAGAGAATGGCTCAACGGAAAAGACGAAATCAAACGAGCAGGTCTCCATTGTGTTTCTGTGGTCTTGCAGAAAGATGCATCGGATGGTTATCGCGGATTAGCGAAATTTGATAATGGTGAGCAAATTCGTGTTGAAGTAGGTAAAGAGGCAGAGTCAGGCGAGTTATACTTGAAAGCTGAACCTCCCGCTCTGTTATCTATACTGTCAGGTATGATACCTGGCTATGAGTACACAACCATCGGTAAGGCATTCAATAATTTTTTTGCGGATCCAAATTGGATAACACGAATATCTGAAAATGGTGTCAAATTTGTTGAGTTCACTGGAAGGATGAAGCAAAACTTGGGTCTCATCGAAAAAGAAGAAGCGATGTTAAGATTGTTGCAGGGAGAAACGCCTTCGTGGATTTGGGTACAGGGCGATCAGATTCGAATCCGCTTCGCATTTTCTCATGACGGAGAGGATTTCAATCTTTGGTCTGTCCAAAGGGGTGAAGATCAACCGATAAGAGCTAATGACTGGGAAAATCGAGAAATGTTGAACAAGTTCTTTGAGGCGATATACGATTTGAAGTAGTAATCTCTTTAATATAATAATCATCTAATAGTACTTATTATCATGTGAAAGGAATGAATCCAATGTCTCTGCAATTAAATATCAAACTTTCTTCACAAGAACAAGACAAACTAATGAGGTTATTATCAGTATACAACAAGAAGCTCGAAAGTATTATTGAAGAATCACTCAAACGTTTTCTCTCAATTGCTTGCCAAGAGCTCGAAGATATTTGTTACTGCCCAAAATGTTATGTGTGCTTAGGTCATAAGAAAGTAATCCTAAAAGGAATGCCAATTCTCGAAGCTGATAAAAAGGGAATTTATCCGGTTGGAGATGAACTGAGAGAATACGCTAAAGAATATGAAATATACTATGTTGTATGTCTGGAATGTCTATATGAATCTATTTGGGATAAAATATCTCTATCAAAGAGTTTATTTAGGTTGGATGGACCTTTATCAAAAGATTGACGGTCTGAGATGATATATAACCACTAGCTCAAGACGATCTCTATGAGGTTAACATAGTGGACATGATTTGAAAATTTTCTTATGCGAAACCGTTTAATCCATGTTTAGGAAATGAATAGAATATAATGAGAACACAAATGAATATTGAAAGTAACATCCTTCTTTCTATCATTTCATATGATTCGGAAATCAATGTGCTTAACGTAATACTTCAACCATTAGGCCGAGCAATAAGAGAAATCTCACAGCGAATAGAGAATATAAAAATCAAACTTCCGGAAGAAGTATTAGATTCCATAATCGATAATGAATATGATTTCATAGAAAGCCTTTTGGGAGCAGCTTTTGTGGTATGCCAAACATATATCAACTCGATGGCTTCCAGAGCTGAACATGCCAATAAATGTTTAAAGGAAGGTATTACACTAAAAAGACCTTCCTTTTAAAGCCGCAATAATGCTTGAGGGAAGTAACAAAATAAAAGGGACAGAAATTACAGAAGTTCAAGCTATCAATGCTCTTGCAAATTACTTCAAGCACTATGAAGATTGGCCTTTTGACTGGACCAAGGGAAAAGTAAAGAGACAAAAAGATACAATCGATATATTGAAGGAGCTTGGTATAACCAGCCGAGGTACCGGTAACCTTCGAACCGGCTCAGAGAAGCTTGGAAACTCAAATTATTACAATCTTAAAAAATTATCTAAAGCTCTCGAAAAATGGTCTAAATACATAAAGAATTCATTTACAAAAATATTAGATACTAATTAATAGGAATTTACCACTTTTTACAGGTTCATAAGGATGGGTGGCAGCCACTGAGTGACTTTTTTGTCACGAAGTGGATGGCTTACTGCTTCTTGTCCAACCATCGACTTCACTTCATTCAGTCGCTGCCACAAGATACTACGTACATCTTTTTAGAAAATGGTGGGGTAAATTCCACCCTACATTGTATTTGACCTTAATACGTTTGCTGCGTATCAACAACCAACAACAAAGAAATGCTCATACGTAAAGCGCGTAAGCGCTTTACGTACGAGTATGGAAAAAGTAAAGTAGCACAACCATTCCCTCGACTAAGTTTACCCTGAGTGTAATCGAATGGGCTCGGGACAGGCCTGGTTGTAATTTATTTTAACAAGCTGGAAGCTTGTCCTACATTGGTTTTGACGACAGATGACAGAAGACAGAAGGCAGAACGGCTGTCTTGAGAATCAAGCGATTTTCGGATTCAAATCATCCTTTCAATAATTCTTTAGAATTCAATGATGCTACAAAGCCTTAAGACTACATGGCAATTTCTACTCACCTTGATTTTTTGCCGTCCACTTCACTCACTATGTTCGCTCAGTGGCTGCCACCCATCGAGCATCCAGCATCAAGCATCAAGGTTCGAGAAGATTTCACTTGAAAATTAAGCCGGTTTTGGGTATAATACCTGCTAAAAAAGAAGACGGAAGACAGTAAGCGGAGGATAGAAGCAAATCAAAATCCTGTCCTGAGCCAAGCCGAATGGGTCAAAATGCGAAACGGAAACCACAACGTAAAAATTACCCAATTAGCCATGGCACCTGTGGCCATGGTCTGTTCGACAATTGTAGAGAATGTTCGACAAATTAACTTTTTTTTCAAATCTTTCGACCCGGCTCAAGACGGGACAAAGCCAATTTTCGAGAGACTAAAATTAACGTAAGCTATTTTATGACAAGTGAATATAATGAATTCTACAATTTTGTAGATATGGAAAAACAAAGCCAATCAAAGCCAATTCTTAACCAGATGACAGAGGACTGAGGACAGAAGACAGATGATGGAAGACAGCAAAAATGGAAGTAATTATAGAAAGTGTTACTTGAGATTCATGATTCCGCTTAGAAACATGGCATACACGTCCTTAAAAGCCGGGGAGAAAATAGGTTTGACGATGGTTTATCACGATATTATAGTCTTAGCATTGAATAAAGTGATGATAGATACTGGAGCCGAATATGGACAAAAGCAAGATTGTCGCTGATGCTATAACATTCGATGATGTTCTGCTAATACCCGCAAAGAGCGATTTTGTACCCAGCCAGGCCGATACAAGCACGCAATTGACAAACAATATCACGATAAATATCCCTATTGTTTCTGCTGCTATGGATACGGTTACGGAATCGGCGCTGGCTATTGCATTGGCACAGGAAGGCGGCATTGGAATAATTCATAAGAATATGTCGGTCGAAGCCCAAAAGCGGGAGGTAGCGAAAGTCAAACGTTCCGAGCATGGAGTGATTCTTGACCCGGTTACATTATCGCCGGACCAGCCTGTAAGACGCGCTCAGGAATTAATGAATGAGCAGAATGTCTCCGGCATTCCAATCGTCAAAGGCAAAAAGCTGGTCGGCATTCTGACACGCAGGGATTTGAAGTTCCTCAAAGACTATGATATCGAAATAAATTTGGTAATGACAAAGAAGAATCTTGTCACTGGTCCAGCCAGTACAACACTCGAGCAGGCGAAGGGAATTCTGCAGGAGCACAAAGTTGAAAAACTCCTTTTGGTCAATTCGCAAGGTGAGCTGGCCGGCCTGATTACTATGAGAGACATCGACCGCGTTCAGGAGTATCCGCGGGCAGCCAAGGACCAGCGTGGCAGGCTCCGCGTCGGCGCTGCGGTAAGCGTGCACGATTATGAGCGAATCGAGGCTTTAATAAAAGCCGACGTTGATATTATCGTAGTCGATACGGCCCATGGTCATTCGCAGAACGTCATCGATACCGTGAAGAAAATCAAAGCTGATTATAAAATTGACGTGATTGCGGGCAATATCGCCACGGGTGAGGCGGCGGAGGATTTAATTGAAGCCGGCGCTAATGCGGTCAAAGTCGGCATAGGCCCCGGAGCAATTTGTACGACCAGGATAATTTCCGGCGTGGGAGTGCCGCAAGTATCTGCGATAATCAACTGTGCCCAGGTGGCGCAAAAGCACAATATTCCGGTCATTGCCGACGGCGGGATAAAACACTCCGGTGACATAACCAAAGCCATCGCGGCGGGGGCTTCCAGCGTAATGATAGGCTCGTTGTTTGCAGGTCTGAAGGAAAGTCCCGGGCAGCTCGTTATCTACAAGGGCAGGCAGTTTAAAGAATATCGCGGCATGGGGTCTTTAGGTGCGATGGTCAAGGGTTCGGCTGAACGATATGGCCAGAAAAGCACAACCGAGGAAGGCAAATTAGTGCCGGAAGGCGTTGAAGGTCGCGTGCCATACCGCGGTATGCTGAGCGACTTTGTATATCAATTGGTCGGTGGATTGCGAGCGGGCATGGGCTATTGCGGAGCAAAAAATATCGAAGAGCTGATGACCAACGGCCGGTTCGTTCGCGTAAGCCCTGCGTCGGTCGGTGAATCACATCCGCATGATATACAAATAACAAAAGAGGCGCCCAACTATTCCGCAACATTACCTTTTGAGGACTAAAAAGAGCTTTCAACATTTCCTGACCGCCGTGCCGGCGCTGGTCGCGGCAGGTGGCCGTCAATAGTTTCTGCTTGATTTTACCGGCCCAATCTGGTATAATATGAAAAACTGGGGTGATTGTTATTAGCGGAGAAGCCGCAGTGATGAAAAATTCATTATTTATGATTCTTTTGGTTTTGAGCTTGCTGTCCGGCTGCGCTAACTCTGGATTTCAATATGCAATAGTTAGTAAGGACGAACCTGTGTATTCGTCTTTACCATCAGGGCAGAGACATAGCTTTGCCCCTACATGGCAGATTGACAGCGAATCTGAACAATTCGGTACTTTTCATGTAAAATATCATCCTTCTTATAACGCAAAACATTGTATTGTAGTTGAAGGCAGCATAGGAGGCAGCAAGAATGGATTCGACCCTTCGACTTCGCTCAGGGCAGGCGAGCTCACCACAAGAAAAAACCCGATTGTATTAGATACGGGAGCTTCACAGGGAGTATTTGTTAACGATATTCACGTGCTTGAAAACAATCTGCGTTGTTTTCCTGTGCAGACAAATAAAGCGGAAGGCCGGGATTACGGCCTGGGGCGCTGTTTCATTCCGCAGTTACGTGTAGGGCGAATGACTCTTAAGGATTTCCCGTGCTGGTATTTGCAGCGGCACCTGGAGCTTAAATTCTTTGGTTTGCCGGTGGCCAGAGATGACTCTATTATTGTAGGGCTGACAGCTCTGCGGGAATTCAGTTTTGTTGTTTTCGACGGCGTAGGAAAGGAAGCTGAGTTTTCACTCGATGGTGTTTTCGAACCTGACCAGGAGCAGGCGTGGTCAAAGTTCCCGCTTTCAATTGAAGAAGACCACGGCAATGCTTTTCTTTTTGTTCAGATTCCCGTAGCCGGGCAGTTAATGAAAGTACAGCTCGATACCGGCAGTGGAAGCGGCCTTTCGCTTAATGATGAGCTGTGGGAAAAACTATCTCAAAAGGAACCCCGATTAATCGGGGTCACTCTTAAAGAAGGCACAGAATTGTACCCGTATGTAGGACGATTGCCCTGCAAAAAAGCAGTCGCACAGCTTCAGGTGGGCGACAGGCTGGTTTCAAATGCGAAGATGTCGGTTTTCCCTGCTGAAAGTCCTCTATTAAGTGACTGCGATGTGATATTAGGTATGCAGTATTTCCAGGACACTGTTATAGCTCTTGATTTCAAAAAAGCTATATTATGGGTCAGGAAATAAGCAATTAATGGATATTTCAAATTAAAGCCTGCCATTAATCCCGTCATACCGGGGCTCCGGCTTATCGGGACTTAATCAGCCGGGGGCGGATAAATTTCAACACTCTAAGCGGCTAATGGTTCTATTCCAACCGCTTTTTTCAGGACGTTGCTCTTAATCTGTTGATTCCTGGTTCAACAGTCAGGCTGCCCGGTGCAGTACATTTGATTATGTATCAAATGTAGCATAATCCGGCTGTTAATCGGACTTTTCCTAAATAAGCACTTCCTTTATGACGAAAAGTACTCAGGCAGATTTTGTCCGCCGGAGGCGAACTTTAAACATATCGGCATGGAGGGAAAGTTAAAAAAGCTGTGGTTCGGCATTGCTCACCATCCTGAGCTTGTCGAAGAATGGTTTGCCTAATTTTCGTAAGGGGATTTTAGTAACATGTGCTGCGGCATGATATTAGTGGAATCAAAAATGGGGGTCGAAGATATAAAGTTTGAAGTCATTATTAATTGGCAATCATCCTTATACTGCCGGCAGATG
Source organism: Planctomycetes bacterium RBG_13_46_10 (assembly GCA_001824645.1). Classification (GTDB taxonomy): domain Bacteria; phylum Planctomycetota; class Phycisphaerae; order Sedimentisphaerales; family Anaerobacaceae; genus RBG-13-46-10. Next base: position 42,878 of record MHYD01000012.1, on the reverse strand, counting down.
CTGTAACAAAATGTTGGCTGATGATTGTGGATTCATTGGTATAAGGGAGGCAAAGTATTATGTTGGACACTGTAAATGTTCCAGAACAGTTTGAACCGATTTTCCAGAAGGCTCAGGATTATGTAAGAAGGTATTTCCGCGAGAAGAAGGAAGAAGCATCGAAGGGTCAGATAGAAATCTTCGGCCAGAGGTATATTCTTGTCAGAGCAGCCTCGATGTCGGTAGATTTCTTCGATACCATAAAGAATATGTTCAAGGACTGGGAGGATGAAAAGGCATCGGAAATCGCGAGGAGCCTTCTTTTTGATGTTGCACATGCTATCGGTAAGATGGATGCCAGGAATTTCCATCAAAAGATGGGTGTGCAGGACCCTATAGAGAAGCTTTCCGCAGGACCAATTCATTTTTCTCATACCGGCTGGGCCTTTGTTGATATATTTCCTGAGTCAAAACCGACACCCGATGAAAACTACTATCTCATATATGACCATCCATTTTCATTTGAGTCAGATGCGTGGGAAAAGAGCGGCAAAAAAAGCAATTTCTGTGTTTGCGCTATGAATGCCGGGTATTCGTCCGGATGGTGCGAGGAGAGCTTTGGGATTCCGCTTGTTGCTTCTGAGATAATGTGCAAAGCCAGAGGTGATAGCACCTGCCGGTTCATTATGGCCCAGCCCTCGAAAATAAAGCAATACCTTCGAGAGTATTTACAAGGTCATCCTGAAATATCCGACAATGCGGCACTCTACAGTATAGGCGGATTCTTTCAGGAGCGTAAGCAGGCCGAGAGACGACAGACCCAGCTGCTCAAACAATTGGAAAAAACAAATCAGGAATTAAAAGACTTCGCATACATAGTCTCGCATGATTTGAAGGCTCCGCTGCGTGGCATTGACACTCTGGTGAAGTGGATAACAACTGATTATGCAGATAAGTTAGGCCAGGAAGGTAAGGAGCAAATGGATTTGCTTTTGAATCGGGTTGGCCGAATGCATAACTTAATAGATGGAATCCTACAATACTCCAGAATCGGGCGCGTCAAAGAACAAATTGTGCGGATTAATCTGAATGAGTTTGTGCCTGAAATCGTCGATATGATTGCTCCACCGGAAAACATCGCTATTACGATTGAGAATGAATTGCCCGTGATTGGGTGTGAGAAGACTCGAATTACTCAGGTTTTTCAGAATTTGCTCAGTAACGCTGTTAAATATATGGATAAGCCGCATGGTCAGGTAAGAGTCGGCTGTATTGAAGAGGAAGAAAGCTGGAAGTTCAATGTCACTGATAATGGTCCCGGTATTGAAGAGAAATACTACGAGAAAATCTTCCAGCTATTCCAGACGTTGGCGCCGCGTGATGAAGTGGAAAGTACCGGCGTTGGATTAACGGTAGTTAAGAAGATAGTGGAGATTTATGGTGGAAGGATCTGGGTGGAATCAAAAGTGGGCGAGGGCAGCACGTTCTTTTTTACCTTGCCAAAGCAAGAAATTGTGGGGGCAGAAAATGCGAAACTTGAAGCCAGTGTTATTGGTTGAGGATGATAGTGCAGATGCGAAAACAATTGAACGAACATTTATGGATTTAAAGTTTAAAAATCCTGAATGCTTATCAAAACGAATAATCATCATCTCATTTATGCTAAGTATGGCATTTGTATTTAATGTGCAGTTATTTGCCAAGCAAAATGGTTCCGTCACAGAAGAAGATTTTTTTGAGATGCCGCTTGAGGATTTGGCCAGGCAGCCATACAAGGTGGTCTCAGCTTCTCGTCAGGCACAGGAACTGAATGAGCTGTCGGTTCCAGTCAGTGTAGTTACGGCTGAAGACATTCATTACAGCGGCCTGACTACAATTCCGGATATACTTCGGTTCACTCCTGGAGTGGATGTTTTACAGCTCGATCGTAACCGTGCTGCAGTCGGCGTTCGCGGGTTACATGACCCTACATCCGACCGCACGCTCGTGTTACTCAATGGGCGCTCTGCCATAAATCCGGCCTTTGGTGGCGTAGAGTGGGAGAAACTTCCGGTTTTACTCGAAGACATCGACCGTATCGAAGTTGTGCGTGGTCCGGGCGGTGCCGCCTGGGGTGCTAATGCTTTCTCAGGGGTAATCAACATAATCACAAAGAAACCCGAGGACGCTGTTGGTGTATTTGCTTCAAGTACAATGAATGCATTCGGTGACTCTTATAATCATGCGCGCTGGGCAGCCAAGGATGGGAATTGGAGCTGGCGATTATCTGGAGGTTATGAGGACAGGGAAAACTCCGACAAGGCAGGTGCAGGTGATTACATATCTGGTCAGCCTGCTGTAACTGTTTTTCCCTCTGTCGGCTTCAATAGTTTTACTGCACAAGACTTTGCCCGAAACTGGCGATTTGACAGTGAAACTGTATATAATGCCTCCGAACAAACTAAATATACCTTTGACGCGAGTTACGCTAACCTTAACTATGGCGACTACGAGCTTATTGCCTATTTCCCGAAAAGAGACATCTTAACGAGTGTGAGTCGGTTGGTCTCACGCATCGACCATAAATTTAATGATGGAAGTTCCGCGTACTTACAATGGTTCAATAACTACGATGTTTCACATCACAAAGTCATGACGGACAGATATTTTATAAATGAAAACGACATTGAAGGGCAGTTTAATTTCGTAGCCATGGAAAAGCACGATATCTCCGTTGGCGGCAATCTGCGTTGGCTGCGTTTCGACGTAGATGCCAAAATACCGGAGAGTCTTGATGTGGTTGGAGGCCTTACCAAGGAAAGATGGGCAGGATTATTTGCGATTGACCGTTTTCGTCTCAATGACCGTTTGATACTTGAAGGTCAAATTCGCTCCGACTGGTATAGTGGTACGGAAAGCGACTGGTCCGCGCGCAGCTCGGTATTGTACGCACTGGATGAAAAGCAAAATCATATCGTTAGGTTCGGTGCGGCCAAGGCATTTCGTGCTCCGTTAGTATGCCTGAGGAAGGGTATGTTTTCACACGTTCTTATTGCGCCGGACACATATCTCATCCATTTTATACCAAATGAAGAACTGAGAAACGAAGAAACATGGTCACTTGAAGCAGGATATAAAGGTAAATTGGCGGATGGACTGAATTTGAATGTAGATACTTACTATCAGCGCTTCACACATCTTATCGGCGGTCTTGTTACACCGCCGATGACGTTCCAGCTTCACAATATAGATGGGGCAACCGCCCACGGAGCTGAGGTTGAGCTGGCTAAAGAAATCAGGCATGGAAGACTTTCGGCCTGGTATGCCTATAATGATCTAAGGACCGACCAGTCGCATCAGAATATTCGCTCACTATATCCTTCTAAACATAAAGTGGGTCTGACATCACGCTTGAATTTATCCCAGGATTTGACATTCAATGTGAACTACAGCTTTAACAATGCTATGAACAGCTATGAAAATTCATCAATTGACACAGGTACATCTAATCGTCTTGATTTCACATTGGCTAAGAGATTTGCCAAAGGACAAGGTGAGCTTTTGTTCGGCGTCAGTGATTTGCTTGACAAAATAAAAGAGCCTGTTTTTTCCGTCGGAGCATTTACTGCTCATGAATTACCGGGGCGAACGTTTTTTGCGAGAATGCAGTTTAAATTCTAAATTGAGTTGCTGCTCAGTGGAGTAACTAAGTTTCGTATTACTATGATTATTGTAAAGTCGCAATGACAGTTAAAACTTATATCTTTATATTTCTGCTCACATGTTTGTTTGGGGGGTCGCTTTTAGCAGAGCCTGATGAGAAATCATCCGCCAGCCGAGAGTATAAAATCAAGGCTGCATTTATATATAACTTTCTGAAAACGGTTGAGTGGCCTAAAGAGTTTATCAGCGACAGCAATGAATCAATGGTTGTCGGGATTATTGGCAAAGACCCGTTTGGCGACGCTTTTGAGCCTATTATAGGTAAGGTCGTCAAAGGCAAAAAGGTGGTTGTAACACGGTTGAAGGGGCTCAGTCAGATTGATAAACGCAGCGATAATAGCGACAGCAGGTCAGAGATTGACATAGAAACTATGAGAAAATGCCATTTACTGTTTGTTTGTTCTTCGGAGCAGAGAACGTTTATGGAAATTATTAAATCGGTTGATGGTTATAGTGTGCTGACTGTTGGCGAGATTAAAAATTTTCTCGAAGCTGGTGGGGTCATTAATTTCATTCCACAAGCAGAAAAAGGAGATTTTGAAATTAATCTTTCAGCGAGCAAACGAGCAAAGCTGAATATTAGCTCCAAACTGCTCAGGATAGCAAAAAGAGTTATCGAAGAGGAATCATCGGGAAAGGAGACAGGTTAACTATGATTAAACTGCCAAATGTGACAATAAAAGGTAAGCTTATAGCCATTGTCATGGTGGTGTGTTTATCCTCTCTTGTTCTGACAAGTTTTATGCTGTTTATGTTCGTACGCATAACTTTTCGCAATTCCATCATACAGGATATCTTGACAGATGCGCAGATGGCAGCGGAAAACTGCAATGTGGCGCTGGCCTTTAAGAATATCGAGGATGTTGAAAAAACTTTAGCATCATTAAAATCAAAGCCGTCTATAATCTTTGGCGGTGTTTATACGCTGGATGGAGAAAACTTCGCCCGTTATTATCGCGAGTCTAATAATACTTCGGTTCAGCCCGCACGGTTGGGTAAGGACGGTTACTATTTTGAAAATGACATTTTAACTGTGTTCAAAAGTATTGTATTGGGGGAAGAAAAAATAGGAACGCTTTGTATTCGTTCGGACCTGGGTCCTTTATATATTGTCTTCAGGAACAGCTTTCTTGTGATAATCATGGTTTTATGTCTTGCCCTGACGGTGGCTTATATTATGTCCGCCAGACTACAAAGGGTTATTTCTATTCCAATTCTAAATCTTGCGGAGATTGCAAAAGTAGTTTCAGAGGAAAAAGACTACTCTGTTCGCGCTGCAAAGAAAGCTAACGATGAGGTGGGCTTGCTTATAGAGGCGTTCAACGGCATGTTAGAGCAAATCCAGCAGCGAGATTTAGTATTGCGGAATACTAATGAGCAATTAACAAAAGAAGTTATGGTGCGCAATCAGGCAGAGCAGCGTCAGGCCGAGCTGCTCGAGCAATTAGAAAGAACGAATCAGGAATTAAAGGATTTTGCATATATAGTTTCACATGATTTGAAAGCGCCTCTGCGCGGGATTGATACTTTAGCCAAGTGGATATCAACTGATTACGCGGATAAGTTTGACCAGGAGGGTAAAGAGCAGATGAGTCTGCTTATGAGCAGAGTGGACAGAATGCATAACTTGATTGATGGAGTATTACAGTACTCACGAATAGGACGTGTTAAAGAGGAAAAAATTCAGGTGAATTTAAATGAGCTGGTGCCGGGTATTATTGATTTAATTGCTCCGCCGGAAAACATCGCTATTACGATTGAGAACGAATTGCCCGTGATAGAATGTGAGAAGACGCGAATATCTCAGGTTTTCCAGAATTTGCTCAGCAACGCTGTTAAATATATGGATAAGCCTCAGGGGCAGATAAGAGTCGGCTGTATTGAGGAGGAAGAAAGCTGGAAGTTCAATGTCACTG
>MHYD01000012.1:31149-37147 GCA_001824645.1 Planctomycetes bacterium RBG_13_46_10 | reverse complement strand
AAATATCTGGATTGTACTCAGTTAAGGTGTCCCATGCCGATAGTAAAGCTCAGCAGGGAGCTTAAACAAATGACCACCGGGCAAACATTGGCTGTTGAGGCGTCCGACCCTGCTTTTGCATCTGATGTCCGGGCATGGGTCAGGACGATGGGTTACGAGCTGCTGGAGTTCACAGAAGGGCCGGTCAAGAAGGCGGTTATTAGAAAACCATAAAATGGGAGTATGTTCGATGTATCATCGACCTTTAGAAACAACAGCACAATTAGACAAGAACCTTTTGGATTATATAGACAATAAGGTTGCAGATAAAGTTGCCGAAAAACTAAATTCTGTCCGGAAGCAGCTTGAGCAGATTTTAGCACAAGTCCAAAACTCCGGGACATCACAGCTCAGTAATCGCGTCACCATAGTTGCATTCAGTGGTGACATGGATAAGCTCATCGCCGCACTTATTATAGCAACAGGTGCCACGGCAATGGGTATGGAAGCATCGATATACTTCACCTTTTGGTCTTTGGCGGCCCTGAAGAAAAAAACCAGCTTAAAAGGAAAACCAATCGCTGATAAGCTCGCGGCTCTGATTCTTCCTTCCGGCCCAGCTCATCTTGGCACCTCAAAAATGAATATGTTTGGGGCAGGACCGGCCTTTTTCAACTATATTATGAAAAAGAAAAATATAATGTCCCTGCCCGACCTGATAAGCCTGGCCCGTGAAACGGGTGTACGAATCATAGCCTGTCAGATGGCTATGGAAGTAATAGGAATAACCAAAGAAGAGCTGCTCGATAACTTGGACTTTGGCGGTGTGGCAACTTATTTGGCCGATGCCCGCGATTCAAGAGTAACGCTATTTATATAGATAAACTATGAAACGAAAACAACCATATTCTTTACAGGTAATAATCGCATCAGGCCCACAAGACAAAGGCCGAGCGGCACTGGGATTTGCCTTTGCTTTGTCCGCAGCAGCTTCGGGTGTAAAGGTGGTGATAATCCTCGTGTTGGAAGGAGTCACCTGGTCAGAGCGAAATATACCTGCCGCAAAACAATCAGTAAACGGCTTCGAGCCGATCGAGAACTATATAGAGATGCTTGAAAATAATGGTGCTGTCATTCAGCTCTGCTCAAGCTGTGCTGAAAGTAAATGCACGAATGGAAAGAGTGAACAAAAAACTAACGAGGCAGTCTCTTATGTGGGACTTACTGAAGTCGCAATACGGGCCGCAAGCGATGCCGTACAAACATTAATATTTTAACGAAATGCTGCTAATTCGGTTAATGCGAAAATATGTTTGACGAAACAAACAAGACGAATACTCAGGTCATCAACCAGGACCTCTTGGCACTTGAGGCGGTAAACAAAAGCCTAAGTGAGGAAAACCAGAGACTTGCCCGCCAGGTTGAGGATGTAGCCACAGCCAATGCGCGTTCTGCCGAGTTAATAGCCGCACTTGAAGAGGATAATCAGAGACTTGCCTGCCTGGCCGAAGATGTAGCCATAGCCAACGCGAATGCTGCCGAATTAATGGCCAAGCTCGAAGAGGTGAATGAAAGCCTAAAGGTTGAAATAGATAGGCGTAAAACTGCTGAACAGAAACTCCGCCAAATCAACAGCGAAATCGAGGAAAAAGTACAACAGCGTACTGCCGAGCTGACTATCGCCAACCAGCGATTAACCGAAGAGATTAACCATCGCATTCAGATAGAACAAATGCTTCGTGAACACAAGCAACGTCTTGACACTATTCTCTCGCTAATACTTACAGGCGTTGTGATAGTTGACTGTGAAACTCATGAAATCGTCGATGTAAATCCTCTTGCAGCAAAAATGATTGGCCTGCCTAAAGAGCAGATTATAGGCAAGATATGCCACCAGTTTATCTGTCCGGCTGAAATGGGAAAATGCCCAATAAGTGATTTGGGACAGACTGTCGATCGGTCCGAGCGTATGCTTCTTCGACCAAACAACCAAAAGATTCCCATCTTGAAAAGTGTAACAATTGCGGACTGGCAAGGGCGTAAATTCCTTGTAGAAAGCTTCCTTGATATTAGCGAGCAAAAGAAAAACGAAGAGCACAAGAACCAGTTACTTGTGAAGCTGGAGAATGTAAATAAAGAGTTAAATGAATTAGTTTACATAATATCCCACGATTTGAAGACGCCGCTGCGGGGGATTAACACATTAGTCAACTGGTTGTCAACAGATTATGCAGTTAAGTTCGATAATGAAGGCAGGGAGCGAATAGAGCTGCTTTTGAGCAGGGTAAGCAGGATGTATAACTTGATAGATGGAATCCTGCAATACTCCGGTGTCGGACGTATTAAGGAAGTGCAAGTTAAGGTAAATCTTAACGAGCTTTTGCCGGGTATCATTGACAAGCTCGCTGTTCCGGGAAACATAAGCGTCACAATCGAAAATGAATTGCCTGTAATAGAATGTGAAAAGGGAAGAATCAGTCAGGTTTTCCAGAATTTGCTCAGCAATGCTGTAAAGTTCATGGATAAACCACAGGGGCAGATAAGAATCGGCTGCGTGGAGGAAGAGAGTTACTGGAAATTCAGTATAACTGATAATGGTCCTGGCATTAAAGAGAAATACTATGAGAAAATCTTTCAGATATTCCAGACATTATTACCGAAAGATGAGATAAAAGGTGTGGGTGTCGGTCTGACCGTCGTCAGGAAGATTGTGGAAATTTATGGTGGAAGGATCTGGGTGAAATCAAAATTGGGAGAGGGAAGCGCGTTCTTCTTCACTTTACCAAAGTATGAAGTAGGAGTTAAAAATGAAAAGCTCGAAGCGTGCTTTGCTTATTAATAAGTTTGATTGTGTAAAGACCTTTATTGGGAAGGATGGTCATGATTGCGCGGAAAAGTATTTTAATATATAAATTTACATTTGTCTTGCTGCTTTGGTTTTTGTTAGGCGTTGAAACATGTTTATTAGCTGAGCAACAAGATCCCAACGGCAAAGAAGATTTATTCGAGATGTCTATCGAAGAGCTAATGGAGGTGCCGGTTGTAGTTTCAGCCTCTCGTCAAGCCCAGAAAGTTGGCGAATTATCGGTCCCTGTAAGCGTGATTACCGCTGAAGACATACACTATAGCGGGTTGACTTCCATTCCCGAAATTCTCCAGTTCACCCCAGGCGTAGATGTACTCAAACTCAGTCGCTTCAGGTATGCCGTTGGTGTACGGGGGCTACATGAATTCATTTCAGACCGCACCTTGGTGCTTATCAATGGACGTTCTGCCGAAAGCCCGTTGTTTGGAGGCGCAGAATATTACACACTTCCGATTCTTATGGAAGATATCGAACGAATAGAAGTTGTGCGAGGTCCCGTCGGAGCAGCGTGGGGCGCTAACGCCTTTACCGGTGTAATCAACATTATCACAAAAAAACCAGAAGATATCCTGGGATACTTTGGCTCAACAACAATGACTGAATTCGGGGACAGCTATACTCATATTCGCGTGGCGGACAAAAAAGACAAATGGAAATGGCGAGTGTCTGCGGGGTATGAAGATCTTAAAAATTCCGATGATGCCGGTGCTGGCTGCTATGCATCCAATACCACTGCCGCAGTTAATGCTCTAATGGGTTTCAGTAGATTTACTGCGAATGATTTTATGCGCAACTGGCGATTTGATACCGAAGCCTTCTATGATTATTCCGACCAGACAAAGATATCATTTGGCACCGGTTATTCCCACGCTGAGTTAGGTGACTGGGAGTGGGGGGGATATTATCCGGGGGGAACCGGCCGGTATGGAACAGTTCGCTCCTACACAAAGTTAGAGCACGAATTTGATAACGGCAGTACCGGGTATCTACAGTGGTTCGGTAATTTTGGAAGTTCAATGGTACCGACCCTTATGAAATGGAACTGGATGCAAAATGATATCGAGGGACAATTGAATTTCAAGGCTGCAAATGCCCACAACATTACGATAGGCGGAAATTTGCGGTTTATACAGCTTGATACCAATACCAAAATAGAGAACCCTCAGGAACTTACATACTCAGGTAGTCCATTCAATGAACAATTTGCAGGGGCATTCTTAATCGACCGCTGGTTGCTAAGTGACCGTCTTACTTTTGAAGGCCAGATTCGTACAGACTATTATTCGGAAACACAAACTGATTGGGCAACTCGGTTGACTGCTCTTTACGCAATGGATAAACAAAAGGACCACATACTTCGACTCAGCTTCGCCAAGGCTTTTCGTACTCCTTTCGTGTCACCTCGCAAAGCTTTGACCGGTCGCGTCCCTTTACCCTCTCCTCCGTACCCGCCCGGCCTATTTGCGTTTAATGTGGTGTTGGCTGATGAATTGGAAAACGAAGAGACCTACTCACTCGATGCAGGTTATACAGGAAAATTTACCAAAAACCTGATTCTGCGAGCTGATGCGTATTACCAGCGTTTTGACAAGCTGATCGGGTATACCAAGACATACCTTGGTTCGATACCTTACCATAAGGCTGATAATATTGATGGCGCCGATTCCTGGGGCAGCGAACTTGAGTTAATTCTCGAGGGCAAACCAGGAAAAATCTCGGCCTGGTACACTTATAATGCCTTCCAGGAGGATATATCCCAACAGGGTATTCGCGCCTATCTTCCTGCTGAACACAAGGCTGGATTAACCGGGCGTCTTTTTTTATCGGACGGATGGACATTTAATGCAAACTATAAGTATATGGATACAACCCGTAAGCTCGACCTTGACACAACCATTTTAGAAGTTGGCTCATCGCACCGCCTCGACCTGGGTCTGGCGAAAAAGTTCGCCAAGGGCAAAGGCGAGTTTATGATTGGCGTAAGTGACTTGTTAAACAAAACAAATGATCCACACTTTGGATTGGGTCAATTATCTGCGCACGAGACACCGGGTCGAATGTTCTTTGCCCGGCTGCAATTGAAGTTCTGAATATGACTGGAGACGAAATCGTATTTTTTAAGAAATCATTCTTTTCGATAAGTGCTGAGAAATGAGGATTAAAGCTTACAATTTAATAGTTTTGTTTTTTATTTTGTTTATGGCATTATTTGTGACTAAAGCACAAGCAGATCCCACAACCAGCCGAGAGTACCAAGTCAAGGCGGCATTTTTATATAACTTTATCATGTTTGTCGATTGGCCGGTGGAGAAAATGGCTGATATCAATGACCCGATAATTGTAGGCATTATCGGCAATGATCCTTTTGGTGATGCTTTTGAGCCTGTTAAAGATAAAAAGGTTAAAGATAAAAATGTTGTTTTAAGACGATTTAAGGGGCTAGAAGAATTGAAAAAATCAGCCGAAAAAGATTCGGCTCAGCTGAATGCCCAAATCAAAGCTCTTAAAGAATGCCACGTATTGTTTATATGCTCTTCAGAGAAAATACATTTGAAAGAAATAATAAGTCTTGTTGAAAATAATGGTGTCCTAACGGTTGCAGACACTGATGGTTTTATCGAGGCCGGCGGCATCATCAACTTCGTTATGGAAGACAAGAAGGTACAATTTGAAATCAACATTGTCGCCTCCGAAAAAGCCAGGCTTAAAATCAGCTCCAAACTTCTGAGGCTGGCTAAAAGAGTCATTAGAGTAGAAACCAACGAGAAGAATCAAAAACATTCAAAAGTAGATGGTATATGGAATAAAACAGCGCTGAGGAGTGAATATGTCTGTCATCAAAGACATGACAATAAAACATAAGCTGATATTGGTAATTATGATTACCTGTATCGTAGCGCTAATATTGGCGGGAACGGTATTTGTTGCCTGGGAATGGGTAAATTACCGCCAGAGTATGGTGCGAAGTCTGCTGACACAGGCGGAAATGATAGGTAACAACTGTAAAGCTTCTCTGACTTTTGACAGTCCCGGTGATGCAGGCGAGACATTAAACGCTCTTCGTGCGAATTCTTCCATTGTTTTTGGTGGCATTTATGACAAGGAAAATCAGCTTTTTGCAGCGTATTATCGTAACGGCACAAACGAAAAAGT
>MHYD01000012.1:30837-31140 GCA_001824645.1 Planctomycetes bacterium RBG_13_46_10 | reverse complement strand
CGAGCTTCGAAAATATAGCCATGTTTTTTGTGACAAGTATCTGACTGTCGTCAAAGCAATTAGTCTGGATGGTGAAATAATTGGAACGGTATGTATTCGCTCAGATTTGCGTCTCCTGTGTGCGCTGCTGATACGTAATATCAGAGTGATCTCTGTTGTTTTGGTATTTGCTTCTTTGGTTGCTTATGTTGTCTCGTCAAAATTACAAAATATCATCTCCGTACCGATTCTGCGTTTGGCCGAAAGTGCAAAAAAGATAGGGGAAGGGGATTTTGACCAAAGAGTTGATGTGCAATACGAAGA
>MHYD01000012.1:28684-30800 GCA_001824645.1 Planctomycetes bacterium RBG_13_46_10 | reverse complement strand
ATTGATGACCTGAAGGCTTTAATGCAGCGGGATAGAGAGCTTGCAGCTCAGGCTGCGACAGCGGAGGTTGAGCGGGAACGGGCTGCAGAGTTGGAAAAAGCTTATCAGGAGTTGGAAAGAGTTAATAAGGAATTAAGTGATTTCGCATATATAGTCTCTCACGATTTGAAAGCTCCGCTGCGGGGGATTAATACATTGGTTAATTGGATATTGGCTGATTCCGACAATAAGTTTAGCGCCGAAAGCAAGGAGCAGATGCAACTGCTTTTGAACAGGGTGGACCGAATGCATAACTTAATCGATGGAATCTTACAGTACTCAAAAGTCGGACGTGTTAAAGAGGAAAAAGCTCAGGTGAACCTAAATGAGCTTGTGCCGGAGATTATCGACTTGATAGCTCCGCCGCAAAACATCACCATTGCGATTGAGAATGAATTGCCCGTGATTGAATGTGAGAAGACGCGAATATTTCAGGTTTTCCAGAATTTGCTCAGCAACGCTGTTAAGTATATGGATAAGCCGCAGGGTCAGATAAGAGTCGGCTGTATTGAAGAGGAAGACTGCTGGAAGTTTAGTGTGACAGATAATGGCCCAGGCATAGAAGAAAAATACTTCGATAAGATTTTTCAGATGTTTCAGACATTATCAAGACGGGACGATGTTGAAAGTACCGGCGTAGGTCTTACGGTTGTTAAGAAGATTGTGGATATGTACGGTGGAAGGATCTGGGTGGAATCAAAGGTAGGTGAGGGAAGTGTATTCCTGTTCACGCTGCCAAAACAAATGGAAAGGGTAAAAGATGAAAAACTCGAAGAAAGTATTGTTTGAAAATGATGAACATGGATTTTGGGGGGTAATTGTTATGAAATCTGTAGTATTGTTGTTAAGTGGTGTTTTTGTGCTGAGTTTATTGGGTACATGTCAAGGCCAGGAAGCCGAAGGAACTTCGCAACAGGTTGACCCGAGCGCCATACCTGTAGTTAAGTACAGATGGTATGGTTTTGAGCTTTTGGATATTTTCCGCGGCCTTGAAGACAAGGTTTCGGTTGACGTAGGTGCTACGATCCAGAGCAAAAATATGTGGCATGGCTTTGATTTATATGATGACCATGGTGTCTTCATGCCTGCGGTTGGTGTTACTTTGGGTGATACAGGCTTCAGCGGGAAATTCATACGCTGTTTTCCATTATCAGGTGGCATGGAAAAGTCTGTTCAGATGCTATATGCGCTTTTCTATACGGGAGCTTTCCTGAAAGATACGCCTTATGTCACTAATTATACTGCCAATTATTTTTTCTACACCATGCCGAGAATACATGGTTCAAAGTCTGATACACAGGAAGTTGGTGTGAGCTTGTCCTGGCCAAAGCTGTTCGGTGATAGTGGTCTGCTGCCAAACTACTACTTTGGTCGGCTCTGGCCGAGCAGAAGCCATTCCAATTTGGAAGGAAGCGAGGGATTTATTCACGTTTTAGGCCTGGCGTTCAATTTTGCCGTCCCTGATTTCTGGGCTGTCGGTAAAAGTCAGGGTTTCAGGCTTTCCAGTGATATAACCTATAACGACGGCTTCGGCGCCGGCGGTGCCAAGCATGATTGGTCACATGCCATTCTTGGCGCCTGTACGAATTTTGGAGCCGGTAATATAACAATTACGCCGTATGTGAACTATCAGATTTCCATGGAAGATTCTGTTAATCCGGAAGATGAAACCTGGTGCGGCGTAAACTTCACGTACCGCTTCTAATACAGGCAAAAGGGTTAAGAAATTGTGGTTAAGAATAGAGGTGATTTATATGATTCTCAGTAAGCATATTAGATTTCGGCAAATACTATCTCTGGTTCTGTTGGTTGCCTTTTGTATGTTTTTAAGTGGCTGTAGTGCAAAGAAGCCCAAGGTGTATCGTGTGGGTGTTCTGTGCGGCTTAGATTATATCGTGGATATACAAGATAGTTTCAAGTCAAAGATGGCTGAGTTAGGCTACATCGAGGGAAAGAACATTATTTATGATGTAAAGAGAACGAACTTTGAGCCTGACAAAGAAGAGAAAATTCTTAAACAATTTGTGAAAGATAGAGTTGACCTGATTTTTACGTTTCCCACAGAGGTATCTATGGC
>MHYD01000012.1:25138-28650 GCA_001824645.1 Planctomycetes bacterium RBG_13_46_10 | reverse complement strand
GTGCTTTTTTGCTTTGCTAACATAGAAGGCACCGGTCTGGTGGATAGCGTGCGTCAGCCCGGCGGAAATATAACCGGCATTCGCTACCCGGGTCCGGATCTGGCAATCAAACGTTTTGAGATTATGCGTGAGCTGGCACCCTCGGCCAAACGAATGTGGATACCCTATCAGCGTGGTTACCCTATTGTGGCCAGCCAGATGGAAGTATTGAACCCGGCGGCAGCGGCTGCAGGTGTGACATTAGAAGAGGCTCCTGCAGATAACGCGGCGGAACTTCACACTATTCTCGATGCGCGTGCCAAATCGGCTGATATTGGCATGGATGCCATATTGTTTTTAGCTGAACCTCTTGCTGTAACCTCTGATGCTTTTGCAGTGATGGGTAAGTTTGCGCATGAGCACAAAATACCTGTTGGTGGCGCCTTAATGTTAGTTGGGGGCTATGGGTCGGTTTTTGGTGTGAATGTTGATATCATCACTACGGGCAAACAAGCAGCGATACTGGCAGACAAAATCCTCAGAGGTACACCAGCCGGAACGATTCCGGTTGTCTCAGCAGAGAGTTTTTTTGAGTTCAATTACAAAGCTGCTCAAGAGCTGAGACTGAGTATGAGTGAAGGATTGTTAAGCAGGGCAGATAAGATAATCCGTTAAAAAGGTAATTGAAATGACTAAAGATAACAAAATTAGATTTAGACAGCAAAAACTGCTTGTGACCTTATTAATTGCTGTTTGCGTTTTCTTGGGTGGCTGCATCGGAAAGAAACCGAAGGTACATCGGGTTGGTATTGTCTCCGGCGTAGAAGCTTTTGCCAATATAGTAGATGGCTTCAAGGCCAAAATGACAGAATTAGGCTACATTGAGGGCGAGAACATCGTATATGACTTTCAGAGATTGAACGCTGACCGTGCAGGGGAAGAGCGAGTCGCCAAAAAATTTGTAGCTGATAAAGTTGACTTAATTTTCGCGTTTCCCACAGAACCAGCCATGGCGGCTAAGCAAGCCACGCAAGGGACCAACATCCCTGTGGTTTTTGCCATATCTACTATAGAAGGAACCAACTTAGTAGAGAAGGTTCACCTTCCCGGTGGCAATATAACTGGTGTGCGTTTCCCCGGCCCCGAAAGTACAGTTAAACGTCTCGAAATATTGCACGAGCTGGTACCACAAGCCAAACGAGTCTATTTAATCTATGATCGAAATTACCCTGCTATACCCATCGCGCTTGAGGGATTGCGTCCGGCATCCTCATCTTTAGGTATAACTTTGGTTGAAGATACCATTAACAATTTAGAAGACCTCAAATCTGCTATAGAGAAGCGGGCAGCATCCGGCGATATTGGAATTGACGCTATTCTTATAATGCCTGATATTCTTACCCACTCAGCAGACGGTTTTGCGACTATCCTTGAGTTTGCTAATAAACATAAAGTGCCTATTGGCGGCTGCATGGGCTTTATGGCAGACCTGGGGGCCTTATTTAGTTTTTTCCCAGACAATATTGGAACTAGTAAACTGGCTGCAGGCTTGGTTGATAATATCTTTAAAGGTACACAAGCCGGCACCATCATGGTTATCACGCCCAAATGTCATCTACGCCTTAATTGTAAAGCGATTCAGGAACTGGGATTGACGGTGAGTGAAGGCTTATTAAATAGGGCAGATGAGATAATTCGTTGAGATAAAAGAGGTAATTGAAATGGTTAAAGGTAACAAAATTAGATTCAGACGGCAAATACTGCTTGCAACCTTATTAATTGCTGTTTGCGTGTTTTTGAGTGGCTGTATCGGAAAGAAACCCAAAGTGTATCGGGTAGGTATTTTATGCGGCCTGGATTATATCGGTGCTATCCCCGACATCTTCAAGTCTGAGATGTCTGAGCTGGGATACATAGAAGGTGAGAACATTATTTATGACGTTCGAAGAACAAATTTTGAACCGGATAAAGAGCAGCAAATCCTTGAGAAATTTGTAAGTGATAGGGTTGACTTGATTTTCACGTTTCCCACTGAGGTATCGATGGCGGCCAAGGCAGCTACTCGTGAAACAGAAATTCCTGTTCTTTTTGCTATTGCCAATATTGAGGGGACTGGCCTTATTGATAGTGTAAGACAGCCAGGTGGGCATATAACTGGTGTTAGATACCCTGGTCCGGACCTTGCTATCAAGCGCTTTGAGGTTATGCGCGAGCTGGTTCCAGAAGCCAAACGGATGTGGGTGCCTTTTCAACGAGGTTATCCTATCGTCACCAGCCAGTTAGAGGTATTGCGGCCGGCGGCTGAAGCAGTGGGTGTAACATTGATTGAATTTCCGGCTGATAATGCGGCAGAAGTTCAGGCTGAGCTGAATGCAAGAAGTAAATTAGATAAAATTGGCTTTGACGTAATATTGTTTATACCAGAGCCTCTTAGCTGCACGATCGATGCTTTTGAAGTAATGGCTAAGTTTGCATATAAGCATAAGCTGCCTATTGGTGGTATAACGATGCAAGTTGGTGATTATGGGTCGATTTTCGGCATAGATGTTGACGACCCAAAAACAGTCAGGCAGGCAGCAATACTAGCAGACAAAATACTAAGAGGCACCCCAGCCGGCACAATCCCGGTTGTTTCATCCGAGAGTTATTTTGAAATCAATTACAAGGCAGCTCAGGAATTGGGCTTGAAGGTGAATGAAGGCTTATTAAGCAGGGCAGATAAGATAATTCGATAAAATAGATTATGTCTGTGAAAACTA
Organism: Planctomycetes bacterium RBG_13_46_10; assembly: GCA_001824645.1. Taxonomy (GTDB): domain Bacteria; phylum Planctomycetota; class Phycisphaerae; order Sedimentisphaerales; family Anaerobacaceae; genus RBG-13-46-10. The sequence goes on along the minus strand of MHYD01000012.1, from coordinate 25,912 downwards.
AAGTAAAAAAAACAAAGAGTTTTCGGAGCCTGACGGTTACGTTAGCTATTGCCTTTTTAGGTTTAAGTGCAATAGTGCTTCTAATCGCCGGAAGTTTAAATATGTATTTTAACTTCCAGAGCCAGCAAAAACTTCTTGCAGAGGAGCAAAGGCTTATTGCAGAAAATGCAGCCAATAGGGTCAAAAGTTACATTCAGGAGAAGCTGAAGGTGCTGGACGCAACCATTTCTCTTGGCAATTTTTTAAATACCCGGCAGGAAGGTCATAAAATCGCCCTTGAAAAGTTACTGGGCATAGAGCCAGCCTTTCGCCAGTTAGTACTGTTAGACGCCCAAAAGCAGGAGATAGAAAAAGTTTCTCGTCTATCCAATTCCGTCTCTTATGGATTTACAAGGCGCATTGAGAGTGATTTGTTTTCTTTTATAAGACAGGAGAAAACACACATCAGCTCGGTATATATTGATGAAATCACCAGTGAGCCAATGGTGATAATGGCTGTTGCGGTCATGGATGTCTTTGGCGATTTTAAAGGAACATTGCTGGCCGAGGTGAACTTAAAATTCATGTGGGATTTGGTAGGCAAGATTAGAGTTGGTAATAATGGACTGGCTTATGTGGTGGACAAACACGGTAATCTAATCGCATTCGGTGATATCAGCAGGGTATTAAAGGGAGAGAATTTGGCTCATCTGGATGAGGTGAATGAATTTGTAAAGGGAGATGAATTAAACCATATAGATAGTGCTGATGTGGTAAAGGGTATCCAGGGAACTA
>MHYD01000012.1:20105-25121 GCA_001824645.1 Planctomycetes bacterium RBG_13_46_10 | reverse complement strand
GCGCATCTCGGTGGACCTGACTGGGCAGTGGTGGTTGAGTTACCAATCCTGGAGGCATATAAAACTGTAATAACAGCATTAATTATGTCTGCATTGATTTTGCTCTTAAGCTTTGCCTTGGCCATTGTAGCTGGTATCTATCTCTCAAGAAGAATTACAAAACCAATCGTAAGTTTGAGAGATGCTGCTATTAAAATAGGTGGAGGTAAATTAGATACACAAATAGAAATTAAAACCAGGGATGAGATAGGGGATTTGGCAGGGGCATTTAACCAGATGAGCCGTGATTTACAAAGGACTACAACCTCCATAGATAATCTCAATCGGGAGATAGATGTGAGAAAGAGGACGGAGGTGGCTTTGTGTAAAGCGGAAGAAAAATACAGAGCGCAGTTTGAAGGAGCAATGGATGCTATCTTCGTAGCCGATGCAGAAACAGGTATATTGATTGATTGTAATCCTGCAGCAACAAGGTTGGTCGGCCGAGAAAAATCAGAACTCATTGGTCAGCACCAGCGAATTCTTCATCCTCCGAGGGAAAACGATAGAGGATATAGCAGGACTTTCAAACAGCATCTTGAAGAAAAAATGGGTCAAACCATAGAAACACAGGTTATTACTAAAACCGGAGAGACAAGGGATGTTGCAATAACAGCCAGCCTGATTGAGATTAGGGGCAAAAAAGTACTACAGGGCATATTCCGGGATGTCACCGAACAAAAAAAGCTGGCGCATATTCTACAAGACAGAGAACAGTTCTTATCAAGCATGTTCTCCAGTATTCAGGATGGTATCAGCATATTGGGGACGGATTTAAGCGTTATTCGGGTGAACTCGGCAATGGAGAAGTGGTACGCACACGAAATGCCTTTAATAGGTAAAAAGTGCTATGAAGCTTATCATGGGCGCAACCAGCCGTGTGAGGGATGCCCTGCGCTGCGAACAATTGAAACAAAGGAATCTATGTATGAGGTGGTTGCCAAGAGGGGAGAAAGAGGAAAAGTTATTGGTTGGCTGGACCTTTATACTTTTCCCATGTTTGACCAGGAAACAGGTCAGCTCCATGGAGTGATTGAGTATGTCCGTGACATCACCGACCGAAAGAAAGCGGAGGAAAAACAGGCTGAGCTTATGGAGGAGGTAGAAAGCGTTAATCGTGAGCTAAAAGATTTCGCATATATAGTCTCGCACGATTTGAAAGCTCCGCTGCGGGGGATTGATACTCTGGTTAGGTGGATATCGACCGATTACGCGGATAAGTTTGACAAAGATGGTAAGGAGCAGATGAGTCTGTTGTTAAATCGAGTGGACCGAATGCATAACTTGATAGACGGAATTCTCCAGTACTCCCGTATCGGACGTCTAAAAGAAGAAAGAGTTCAGATAAATCTGAATGAGCTTGTACCGGAGATTATCGACTTGATTGCTCCGCCGCAAAACATCACTATTGAGGTTGAAAATGATTTACCTGTAATTGAATCTGAGAAGACACGAATATCTCAGGTTTTCCAGAATTTACTCAGCAACGCGGTTAAATATATGGATAAGCCGCAGGGTCAGATAAGAGTCGGCTGTATTGAAGAGGAGGACTGCTGGAGGTTTAGTGTCACTGATAATGGTCCCGGTATTGAAGAGAAATATTTTGAGAAAATCTTTCAGATGTTTCAGACCTTATCCCGGCGTGATGATGTTGAAAGTACCGGTGTAGGTCTTACGGTGGTTAAGAAGATAGTTGAGATGTATGGTGGAAGGATCTGGGTGGAATCAAAAGTAGGAGAAGGAAGCACATTTTTATTCACATTACCAAAGCAAAAGGGGAGGATTGAGTATGAGAAGCTCGAAACCAGTGTTATTAGTTGAAGATGATAATGTAGATGCAATGACTGTTAAAAGGGCGTTTAAGGATTTAAAGATAACTAATCCCTTGGCTCACAGAACAAACGGGGAAAACGCCTTGGAGTATTTAAGGGACGGGAGCAATGAAAAGCCTTGCGTTATCTTGCTGGACTTGAATATGCCCAAGATGAACGGCATTGAATTCCTGAAAGTCGTCAAAGTGGATGATATGCTGAAGAAGATCCCTATTGTCGTGCTGACTACCTCCAAAGAAGAGTGCGATATAATGGAGAGTTTCAAGCTCAGCGTCGGCGGATATATCGTCAAGCCCGTCGATTATGCAAAGTTCCTCGAAGCCATTAGAACAATCGACCTGTACTGGACTTTAAGTGAATTACCTGATGGAGAGCAAAATCATGAGTGACGAAATGTATAAAGTTTTAATGATAGAGGATGATAAACTTGACCAATTGGCATTCGAGCGATTGGTAGAAACGGAAAAACTGCATTATGAGTACAATATAGTCAGCTCGGTTGAAATGGCCAGCGACATATTAAGAAGACAAAAGTTCGATATAGTTATATCCGATTACCTGCTTGGGGACGGTACGGCTTTTGACCTGCTCGATTTGGTTAAGAATACTCCCGTTATTGTGGTAACCGGCATCGGCAATGAGGAAGTTGCTGTCAATGCATGGCGGGCAGGGGCTTATGATTACCTGGCAAAGGATAAAGAAGGAAGCTATCTCAAAACGCTGCCCATAACAGTAGAGAATGCCATAAACCATAAGAGGGCAGAAGGGAACTTGCAGCTGCTGTCCGGTGCTATTATGAGCACTGTTGATAGTGTATATATAACTAATATGGAAGACAAAATTACTTTCGTGAACAAAGCCTTCTGCAATACTTATGGGTATAAGAAGGAGGAAATACTGGGAAAAAACAGCAGCGTGCTCTGGTTGGCAGGGCATAAAACAACCAGCACGAGAACCGTTTTCAAAACACATGGTCTTGGAGACAGGTGGGAAATCGGATTTTATCACAGGCGAAAAGACGGGGGTATTTTTCCGGTTTCCATTTCAAAATCTATCATTAAAGACGCAAACGGCAATAAAATTGCTGTCGTAGGGACTGTTCGAGATATAACTGAACGCATCCTTGTCGAAGATGAACTGAGAAGAACAAATCTCAAGTTGAAGGAGCAGTGTCAGCTAAAGAGCGAATTGGCTATGAAAGTTTCAGAAGCACTGATAAAGATGCTGGCACATGAAAGTATCTTGGATAATCCTGAGCAGAAGGAAGATGTTTGGAAGAACCTTAGTAAAGCAGGGAAACTTCTTAGCGATTTTCGGGACATTTTACAAATTGATGCGGGCAGGCTTAAATTGCAGCCTGTTGCTCTGGACATCGGTGAGATGATTTCCGAAATTGTTGATGAGCTATCGAATTTTGCTGACAAGAAAGGCATTGAGCTTAAGAGTTTTACTCCGGACCTTAAGCTCATTATTAATGGAGAGCGTGACAGGTTGGCACAGGCGTTGAACAGCATAATTGAACATGTAATATCTGTCACTCCTTCAAACAATCATATTGAAATACACTTTAAGGATGCCGGCAGCGAGGTTGCGGTGGAAGTGCAAAACGGCGGAACACTTGTTGACAGTGGCAGTGTGGACGATCTCTTCAATTGTTATGAGCTTATTAAAGAAATGCCCAATTGGAATCTGGGGCAGGAACAAGCATTGGATTTATCCATAGCTAAAAAAATAGTGGAATTACACGGTGGAGAGATATGGGTAGAAACGGCAGATGACGGTGGAGGAAATATTCTTTGCATTAGTCTGCCAAAACCCGGCATAAAAGATGAGATTTTAATATCGAGTAAAAAAGTGCAATCATGTGAAACAAATTAACGCTATGAATGGAATTTCTGATAAGAGCTATTAAAAAATAAGTTTTATCAGACAGCTATCATAGCTGTTTAATCATTTGAGCCTGCTAATAGCGATTGCTATATTTGCAAATCAAATATTTCATAGTTCAGACCAAATTTTCTGAGTGTCTTTCTTGTTTTCGGCTGTAAAATACTACCACCGCTACTTGTATATTTATTTGGATTGTTTTAATAGTTACTTTCTGTTAAAGGAAGAGTAAAATTGTTTGAATAGTTTTAGTTGCCGAGCATTATTATAGATAAAAAGATGTTTATATAAATCCAATAAGATGAGTGAAGATAAATTAAAAACTGCGGTATTGGGCCTCGATGATGGTGGCAGGATGCTTTTAAAAGCTGCATCGAAAATTGATTATTTTCAGATTCAGGCTGTAGCCGACAAGAATATTAATATCGCTGAAAAAACGGCTGCTGAATATCATTGCTCAGCTTATGACGATTACAGACAGTTAGTGATACAAAGTCAATTGGATTGTCTGCTTGTCGCAGCTGGCATATACAGCTGCGATGAACATATCAAAATGGCCATGAAAAAGAAATTCAATGTGCTCAAGCTGGCACCGCTTGCAAGAGATTTTGAAGAAGCTGCGGAATTTGTTCGGCTAGCCGAGGACGAAGGCATAAAATTTGCTATTGCCAACCCCAGCCGATTTGCTCAGAGTTTTCTTGCCTTTCGTGAAATTTTACAGAAAGGCGAAGTTGAACAGGTTTTTCTTATAGAAGTTTTTTGTAACGCAGGTGACCTGAACGACTCTGCCTGGCTTACGGACCCAAAACTTGCAGGTGGAGGAGTGCTGCTTCACAATTGTTATGAGATGATAGACCAGATAATGTGGAATTTTCCGATACCGCTGCAGGTTTATTCCTTAAATACTAATCAGGCCGGCGATAAACAGCAGCGGCTATATCTGACGGAGGATACAGCGGTTGTAGTGATGAAATTTAATGACACGCTTATTAGTAATCTGTTGGCGTTTCGACGTACAGGGCTTGGGCCGAGACGTGAGTTTCTGAAAGTCTATGGTAAAAATAAGATTTTAACCGTCAGTAGAAGCTGGCTGACTATCGGCGATGGTTCGGAAGAAAATTGCACGCAACTGCAATATGAGGATGATACTCTGGAATGTATGACGAAGCTGCTGGATAATTTCGCTCTAAGTATATTATCTTCCGGTGATAACAAACTTTGCAGCAGCGGCAGAGAAAATCTGAAAAATATGGCTGTC
>MHYD01000012.1:19903-20068 GCA_001824645.1 Planctomycetes bacterium RBG_13_46_10 | reverse complement strand
ATTTGCGTTGGCCGGTGCAATTGCCTTATAAAGTCTCGTTGCAAGTCTGCTTCGGGTGTCCATCAATCAGATTTGCGTTGGCCGGTGCAATGTTCGCGGCGAGTTCTTTTTGAGAATTGCAAGGGGTGTCCATCAATCAGATTTGCGTTGGCCGGTGCAATCAAC
>MHYD01000012.1:11268-19877 GCA_001824645.1 Planctomycetes bacterium RBG_13_46_10 | reverse complement strand
TCATGTGTCCATCAATCAGATTTGCGTTGGCCGGTGCAATAAAATTTGTATTGAATGCGAAAAAGCGGGAAAAGGTGTCCATCAATCAGATTTGCGTTGGCCGGTGCAATGGCCAGTTCGTATTGTCCGGCGAAACTTTCATATGGTGTCCATCAATCAGATTTGCGTTGGCCGGTGCAATGCCTCAACACCAGCTTCTATTCGGCTGACTGTCAGTGTCCATCAATCAGATTTGCGTTGGCCGGTGCAATCCGATTATCATAGTCAGAACGAACCACAATCCGATAGTGTCCATCAATCAGATTTGCGTTGGCCGGTGCAATCTAAGCAGGGAATTATAGACACAATCGCCTTCGCTGTGTCCATCAATCAGATTTGCGTTGGCCGGTGCAATGGCTTGAGCTGCTCTTCCAAAAGCTTTTTGCGTGGTGTCGTGTCCATCAATCAGATTTGCGTTGGCCGGTGCAATAATCGGTTTCGCAGTCAGCATCAGAATCGGTATCACGTGTCCATCAATCAGATTTGCGTTGGCCGGTGCAATCGGGATTGCCAAGGCCCGACACGTTGCGAAGTATAAGTGTCCATCAATCAGATTTGCGTTGGCCGGTGCAATAACGGTCTGCAGGGACTTTATCCGCCGGCCAGTTTGTGTCCATCAATCAGATTTGCGTTGGCCGGTGCAATTGAAGACAGAGACTATTGCCGAGCGGGTGGTTCATGTGTCCATCAATCAGATTTGCGTTGGCCGGTGCAATATCAATAAAATCGTCCGTCCCGGGGTGAGCAACGTGTGTCCATCAATCAGATTTGCGTTGGCCGGTGCAATCACCGTACTTGAACAGAACCACGGATGGAATTAGTGTCCATCAATCAGATTTGCGTTGGCCGGTGCAATAAGTCAAATAATTATTATTGCTGCTCGACCATCAGTGTCCATCAATCAGATTTGCGTTGGCCGGTGCAATCTTACGCGGAAGCTGACCTTTTCGAGATTCAATAGTGTCCATCAATCAGATTTGCGTTGGCCGGTGCAATGCAGCAGGCCCAGGCGCAGGAGACAGCGGAATCGAGTGTCCATCAATCAGATTTGCGTTGGCCGGTGCAATGCGCCGGCTCGAACCCGATCTTCCGCGTCATGCCGTGTGTCCATCAATCAGATTTGCGTTGGCCGGTGCAATGGTCCCTTCGATAAGGTTTTGTTGTGTCGGCAGTTAGCAACTGCTTTTCGAGCACAGCGCCATAATCAAGAAAGGAAATATAATCTGGGTTGCACATAAATCGCCCCAATAGTCTATTAAAGGCTCAAATGCCTATTTGCGAGTATCCCCAGGGGGCATACGCAAGACCATCGCACTCGCGTGTCAGTTAATCAAAATAGCATCGGCTTAAACGCCGGCCTCACTAATGAACTTATCAAAGACACTTTCCATATCCAACGTAAATTTGATTGACGCGATATGTGTTACTGCCGCCTATGTGCGATATAAACCGCATCAGTCAAGCCCTACTCGGCTTTTGGCCTTTGGGTCAGCAGCTATTGACACTCAAAACACATCGCTGTGTGGCATTCAGCGGCCTATAGCACGCTAAACGTTCGGTCGTTACTCCGACCTTACTCCACATTATTATTTTACCTTAAGCATATTTTTTATGCAACAAAGATATTTTTTATTTTGAGATGCTACCTCGGCTTATCTTGTGCATCGCACATAGTTTGTCCATTAGCTTGCTCTCGATGGTTTCTATTTCCTCTTTCTGTTTTTTCTCTGATAATCTTTTCCAGTCATAATAACTCTTAAACGAATCTTCTATAAGGAACCGCCTGTTCAAATTGACCGATGCATTATGATCTGCGTTAGCGCAATATCCGCAGTTTGGACATGCGAATAATTTCTCTACATAACCAAACCTGATTTCTCTCCGATTATTTTCTCTGATGATAGAATACCTTCGTCCTAATGCGCCGCACTTTGAGCATACTTGAGAAGTTCCATAAGGGGGGATCTCAAACACTCTCCTTTTGAACCCCGCGTCTTTGGCCATTTCAATAACTCGTTCAACGAGATGTCGCCTGTTCCATCCTGCCAATGCCCTGTTTATGCCCCGCTCCTTTTCTGCATCTGGAATTAGTCCTTCCAGATTTTCAAGAAGTAGAACATCTGCTCGTGGATAGAACCCGTTTTTACTGGCGGCATTTTCTGTATTTAGAGCAAAGTTGACTATGGTACGTGCCGCCTTTTTGAAGCGGTCTTCACCCATATAGTCAATATGTTTCTGAAGGTCTATATGCGATTCTTCACCTTTTACAGGTTTTCCTCGCTTGCTTCGCAAAATACGAATCTCTCTTTTGTGTTTGGCTATATGACCAAGGTCGGGACCTTCTGTCCAGCGGTAGGGATGACACCCTTTTCCCTCTTTATATCCCACCCACAGATTGCGTGATCGCAGAATGTGTATTTTCCCATTTTCGTATCTGCATAATGTGGCAAATCCTGTGGTGCCCCTCCGCATACTCAAATCTACGGCACAACTGACTAATCCATGGGGCAGAACTTTTTTCTTACGTTTCTTGCCCTTTTTGGTAACATCGCCTGTTTCAAGCCATTGGATTTTCTTGGCGGTTTCTGTCAATGGCTCATCAGGAATGTCACAGGTAAAATATAAATAAGCGGCTTTTGGTGTTTTATCCGGAAAAATTAGTTTCACGCCGCTTAGCTTTGCCGGACGCCATTTTTTAAGATGCTTATCAAAAAATTCGTATGAATCAGTTTCTTTTGTCTGTCCTTGTTCTTTTCCTTTTCTTACTACTCTCCGTCCTTTTACAGGGCGTATAAGAGACAACCGCGGATCGGCCTTGAATTTAACAGAAATCCAGTCGTCCGGATAATTGCCCTTATTTTTCTCTCCGGTCAACAAACGCATTTCCAAAGAACCTAAATCTCCGGCTTTTTTAGGCAGTATGAGTTTTCGATAGCCCTCAGGATTTGTTTTAGGCTTATTGAAAACAAACCATCGAGGATGAATTGTAGGATGTGGCAACGTGAATGTTGGTTTATGGTCGAATCCGTCAGGATTTTTCTTTGTTTTGCGTCGGCGAACAAAGTTACGCTCGTAATATCCATGCAGATTATCGAGGGCTTTCATCTCGGGGTTCGCTTTGAAAAACTCGTCTCTTTCTACAGAATTTTTCTTATTAGGTTTGGCTTTATTTATACGAATCTGCGCTTTCTCGGAAAGGGGATTTATTACGGCTTTATTACCTCGCCACGCAGCAAAGTCAGGATTATCGCTAAGCCATTTGAGATATAGATGCCATCGTCCTCGCCGTTTAGTTATTTTTCCCCCAATGCTCTGTTCAAACTGTTCAAATTTTTCACGTAGATCAAGATACTTTTTATGTTCGTCCTCTGATTCCCATTTTTCTTTTTCTTTAAGCCATTCATTATGTTCTTTCTCCCACTTTTTAGTAAGTTCAATATGGCCTGAAATTGCCTCCACGCTTTGACGGCATACCATCTGGCTCATCATTCCTGGAAGGTCTCCGAGAACTTGTTTTTTGTCATACACATGAATTCCTTGTGACGAAAGTTTTGCTGCATCGTCTGCCCAAGTGAAACTGGCGTTTCTGTACTTTTTTGCGGTACCTGGTTTCCAGCCCTTTATGCTCACGCTGTTCAAAAGATAATCTGCATTTTGGGCATTCGCTTCTAATATGGATTGCGAGATGCTCTTATAGAGTGATTTCTGTTTATCGTTTTGACCACACTCGCCGCGTTTCATTTTGAACAAGATTTTGATAATTTCTGGTAGGCGCTCATTAAAAACCTTGTGTGTTCGCCACAGGTGTTCCATCGTTTGTTTGTCGCATTCCACGCGTGCTTGAAAAGACCTTACCGACATAAATATTCCTTTCCTCTTTTTTGAATATCATAAAAATATTATTTCAGGCGCAAAGTTTCAACAAGAAATTATGCCTTCAGATAACAATTATTCCAATTTCCTGTCTTGGCAGTGCCTGTCCCAAAACGGTTGCAGCTTCCCGTGCGGCTTCTTCGTCAGGCCCCATGTCGATAATCATAGTCTGGTCTTCTTTAAGATTAGTTTCCGCTTCGATGTCCGATTGAAGACGAACGCGGTCGATATCCTTAAGTACACAAAAAAAGATGGAAAATTGCCAGTGTTCTCCATAGCCTTTTAAAATTTTAAAAACCCGCCGTAAGCGTTTCGGGTCACAAATATCATAACACACAAGATAACATCGGCGCATAATACGATTTCCTTTTTCAACGCGTTGTCAAAAATGCAAGCGATGGTATTTCGCCAAGCAGCCACGCCGCAATCATTCTGGCATGTAAGATAATCATTCGCCGATAACTTAGACGGTAATCAAAGACCGGATGTGTGACGGCAGTATTCATTCTACGGCCATAAGCATTGAAAAATGATTTTCGACCTGAGTCTGTAAGCATACATCCGGCAGCAGACCTGAAAAAATGTCCCTCGGCAAGCTCGCCTCTGTTGAAAGCAGATATTGCAATAGAATCAGCGATTAACGGACGGAACGGCTCCATAAGGTCAAGAGCCAGAGCGGGCCGGCCCGGTCGGGACACATGAAAAGCCCCGATAGATGGTTCCAGCCTGGCAGTTCGCAGAGCCGCTACACATTCGTGAGTCAACATTGAATAGCCCAAGGAAAGGCATGCGTTAATTGGGTCTGGTGGCGGGCGACGCTGTCTTCCATTTGCATCAAATTCCGCCGCCAAAGGCCCTTTGAACATTCCCGCAAAGTGCTTGAAATAAATCGCCGCAGCCTGTCCTTCATAACCAAGAAGGATGTCAAATGAAACGGCAGAAGAAGCCTTTTTTGCTTCTTCCGCCAACTCATCTGCTACAAACGACGGCAGGTCATTATAATTTCGCATAAGAAGTGTCCGCTGGTTTGTTATTTTCGCGGCAATGAGCGCACGGCCTAAGTGAAGACACATTTGCGGCTGATCGAATATCTTTATCTGTGCCCGCCTGATTGCGGCGCTGATGGAGTCCAAAGGGTCAACCATAGCGATCAGCCGGCCCGCGGCTGAAAGATATGCTATCGGGATACCTCTGTCGGCGAAGGTATGTACTGCTTGTGTGGATATTTGCACTGAACCAAGGATGGAAATACTTTCTATGTTTACAAGCGGCACTTCTTTTACGGTAAGACCTTCTTTGTCGGTAATAATCATCATCTGGCCTTTAACGCCGATTTTAGTTCCCTGCTGCTGAACAACAACCTGCAGACCGTCGTCACGCGGAGGCCAAATCTTGCGGGGGGTGGCCTCTTCGACAGGTTCTTCTGTCCTGACATAATTAACTTCATCGGGCAGACAGATTGGCTGCATAGAACATCTCGGACAGCGGGAATCGTTTAGCAATGGCAAAGGTCGTTGCCCGACTGCACAGGCTTTTGCTGCCTCCAGTATCTGCAATGCTTCGGTCTTCAGAGCATTGTCAAAAGTAACTTTAAGCCGCTGTTTCGTTGCAGCATAGTATAAGACTGCTTCGAATACTTTATAACCGGCTTCTTCCAGCAGGATAGCCTGCAAACCAATTTGAATACGGTCGGCAGGCCACGGTTCACTGCTACAAAGTACCGACTGTTCCTGCTCATCGTCGATGTCATCCGGCGGAGGAACCATAACAGTCTTTTTGGGATGCCCCTTGCGGTATTCGACCGGTACTGCAATATCTCCATTTATTTCAGCAAGGTCAAGTGTGGCCGTTAATCCCAAAGTACTGCTGGTAAGAGTAAGGCTTCGCATTATTTTGGGGCGATTAATATCTTTATCTTCAATATATTCGTCTTTGTCTGCTGCGCTTGGTCTGTCAACACGTTTGTGTACTGCATTACCCGCTTCTGTATCAGCACTTGGCAGGTGGATTCCTTCGACTTCCATCAAATAAAATAGACGAGGACAGTAAGCAAACTCGGCAACATTACGAACAGGCCAAAAGTACTCGTCTGCCATATTCCCTCCATATATCCTCATTTGAGGTAGTATTCGCAAATAAGGCAAATCTATTTTAACAGGATGATATCCATAATCCCAGAGAAAAATCCTAAATACTTATACGGCCTGAAATAAAGAAACCCCGTGGGTCATACAGAGCTTTTATCCGCCAGAAGCGGATCAATATCAAGAACAGTTAAGTTTACCCGCTTTTGTTCCTAAAATTTTACTTGAAAATTAAGCCGTTTTTGGTATAATACCTGCTAAAAATAGAAGACAGAATTCAGAAGGCGGAGGACAGACGTGTAAAGACAAGTCAAAATGCAAAAAGCAAAACCACAAAGTAAAAATTAAAATTCAGCCGACAGGACGGATATTATGCTTTTTAAGAGATTTGTTTGCCTAAATTGCCAATACCTATGGTACAAGTTTTGTACAAAACCACATTGCTCGACAATTGTAGAGAATGTTCTACAAATTAACCTTTTTTTGCAAAACAAAGCCAATTTTAGTAAGGTTATAATTTACGTAAGCTCTATTTTGACAAGTAAATAAGAGAAATTCTACAATTTTGTAGATATGGAAAAACAAAGCCAAAACAAACCCAATCAAAGCCAATCGGCGAATCAGGCTGGCTTTTTCCCACCAGCGATTATGACATGCGCAAGCTTTGTAGTAATAAGAAAATAAGCGATTGACAAAGAATTTGAGAGATTATAACCTATACATAAATGGATAATTAAAATGTTGTTTATAAGTTGGAGAATTTATTATGAAAAACACAATCTATACCATTGTTATTGCCCTGTGCTTAATCTTGGCCGTTGTGGTTTTTTTAATGACACGCTCAGGAGGCTCAAGTGGTCTCGACGGTATTGAACGCGGCGAAAAGATGGTTTGGATCAAGTGCAACAATCCAAAATGTAAAACAGAATATCAAATAGATCAAAGAGATTATTTCGAGCAGGTACAGGAAAAACAGAAGGCCAATCCTTTATCATTGCAGACACCGGCTCTTAACTGTCAAAAATGTGGGGAACCAAGTTCTTTCTTGGCCGAGAAATGTGAGAAATGCGGCAAGATTTTCTTCTATGGCGCTTCGAAAGATCATCCCGATCGATGTACTGAATGTGGCTATAGTAAAACTGAAGCTATTAGAAAAGAAAGACTTAAACAGCGTGCGGGATAGCCGACAACTTATTAGCACTGTTGCCAGGAACCGCGAATATTGAATAAGGAATATCCAAATTAATTATTTATGATTCCTAAATTATTTTCTTTGTTCGTGAACTTGGTTATCTTTTAAATTTTCTATGACATGTCGCTTGTATTCTTCTTTACCGATTTTTACATCGACAAGGTTCAGGTATTTTGCTTGAATCTTTTGTTTTAAATAGCCTATGCGGTTTTGTGGGTTGGGATGTGTTGAGAAAAATTCTATAGGTTTTACTTTCATTTCATCCTGAAGAACATGCATAGTCTCTATCATGCCCTGTGGATTGTAGCCGGCCCGCACCATATAATCCAGCCCAGCCAGGTCAGCCGCCTGCTCGTCATCTCTGCTGTATTGCAGACCAAGTATTTGTCTTGTTATATTCGCTGCTTCCAGAGCACTCTGAGGTGCGTCCTGGATTACTGCCGCAGCAAATAAAATACCTATCCCTATCTCCCGGCTTATTGCCGCGGCACTATCTCGTGCAACAGCATGTGAAACTTCATGAGCGAGAATAGATGCCAATTGTGCCTCTGTTGTTAATTTCACAAGCAAACCTTTGGTAATGAAAACATAGCCGCCGGGAAGAGCAAGCGCATTAATTGACTCATCCTGCACGGCCATAAAGTGATATTCCCAGTCGGGTCTGTGACTTATTCGGGCTATTCTTTGGCCGACGGTATCAATATAATTTTGCAGTTCTTCATTGGGGATTTTACCTTTTAATTGCTTTTCAGCCTCAGGGGCGTACTTTCGGCCTATTGCAATGTCGTGCTGCTCCGGGTAAAGCATAAAATCTTCTTCACCGCTTATGGGATTGACTGCGCAACCTTCGTAAAGACAAAGAAAAAGAACAAAACTTAATAATAAACGGCATACACGCATAGTTAAAATCAGCAATTTATAAAAAGTTCTATTGAAAATTTTATCGCCATGTATTATAAATTATCGTTTATTTTGAATGTAGCAAAATAACTATGGGCAAGCAAAAAAACTGTAAAGGATGCACTTATGAACACAGATGCCGGGATGTTTATAAAAAACTGGTAAATTTTCAAGGCGCTTCTGCTGTAGTCACGGTTTGCCTTGCATTTCTTTTGCCTGTTCTGGTTTTTATCATTTCGTTGGTTTTTTTTGAGCGAATTTTAACAAGGATAATAAATACAGGCCGTCTGCAAATAGCACTTGCTTTTCTGCTTGCTCTGTCAGCGACTTTTATGGTTATATTGATAACAAAGATAATAAGTAAAAGATTGTGTAACAAAGGATAGTTTCGTAGGTTTCCAGATATGATAGTCGATACAAGAGGCAGGTTTTCTTTTACCGGCGGTGTACATCCACCTGAAATGAAGGACCTTACCGGTGATTGTGCAATACAGCCGGGTCCCGATATTAAAGAAGCTGCC
>MHYD01000012.1:10506-11186 GCA_001824645.1 Planctomycetes bacterium RBG_13_46_10 | reverse complement strand
TGAACAGATATGTGATGCAGTCCGTAAGGCCGGTATTGTCGGTATGGGAGGCGCGGGATTCCCGACAAGAGTGAAAATAGAGCCTGACCCGCATACACCCAGGGAAACAATGATAATCAACTGCTGTGAATGCGAGCCATATATCACCTGCGACTATCGGCTTATGCTCGAGCGGACGAACCAGATTATCGCCGGATTGAAACTTGCGCAAAGGGCAGCCGGCTGTTCGCAGGTCTTTATTGGTATTGAGGACAATAAACCTCGTGCAATAGAGGTTATTAGTGCTGCAATTGAAAAATCCTCAGGCTCCGGTCAGATTAAAATTGTACCTGTAAAAACAAAATATCCACAGGGTGGTGAAAGACAGCTTATAGAGGCAATCCTGAAAAAAAATGTTCCTACAGGCGGAATTCCTCCTGCGATTGGAGTTGTCGTGCTTAATGTTGCTACGACAGCGGCAATTGCAGATGCAGTCATAAATGGCACACCGCTGACTCACCGCGTGGTGACTGTCACCGGTGAGGCAATCGCAAAACCCGGTAATTTTAATGTCGCTATAGGAACATCTGTCCGCCAGCTTATCGAATTTTGTGATGGTGTAACCAGGAAATCGGCAAAAGTCATCGTTGGCGGTCCGATGATGGGAATTGCAATTGCGGATTTGGAGACACCTGTTACAA
>MHYD01000012.1:4982-10496 GCA_001824645.1 Planctomycetes bacterium RBG_13_46_10 | reverse complement strand
TGCTATAACCGTGCTGACAGGAGAGGAAATCGGCAAAGCCAAATTCGCACGCCGCCAGACGCCCTGCATTCACTGCGGCAGGTGCCTGCGAGCTTGTCCGGAGAATTTGAATCCAACTAAGATTGCCCACGCAGTTAAAAATAATCTTTTAGACGTAGCAGAGAGTTACTATATAAAGGCCTGTATAGAATGCGGCTGCTGCAGTTTCGTGTGCCCGGCAAATATAGAGCTGACAGGATATATTAAGACGGGAAAAACCCTTTTAGCCAGGCAAAAGAAGAAAATACCATCATAATTGGAAGTTGATGGTTTTACAACAGGAAAAGTTTGAATGTTAAGCGATATAAGAGTTTCATGCGCTCCACATTTTAGCCAGCGTTTATCTACGCGCGATGTAATGATAGATGTAATAATCGGCCTGACGCCGGCAATGGCGGCAGCGGGCTATTATTTTCGCTTCTATGCGCTTATTCTTATTTCCACCTGTGTTATTTCAGCGGTTGCAACCGAGTGGCTTTGCAACCTAATCCGTAAAAAGCCCAATTCACTCAGCGATTTTAGTGCTGTTGTTACCGGCATCATCCTGGCTTTATCACTTCCACCTGCCTTGCCTTTTTGGGCAGCGATAATCGGTAGCTGCTTTGCCATCGCAATCGGGAAAATGGTCTTCGGCGGACTCGGCTCTAATATTTTTAATCCCGCGATGGTGGGAAGAGCGTTTTTAACCGCCTCTTTCGGAATGTTAATGACAACCTGGACGGTGCCGGCTACGGTCGATATTGCTATGCCTAAGATTTCTCCTGAGAACAAAGTTGATGCGAGGACACAGGCAACACCGTTGGCCTGGAGCAAAATAGCCATAAAGGAAAAAAGTGGTGCTAATATTTATGATGAAGACCAGTTTAAAGCCACATTCACTGGCGCAGTGGGCGGCTGTCTGGGCGAAACAAGTGCTATTGCGCTTTTGATAGGCGGTCTTTATTTATTGGTAAGGCGGACGATAACCATTCACACGCCATTGGCTGTGTTGTTGTCAGCTTTTGTCTTCGCGGTGATTGCCTATCTGATAGATTCTAATGCTTATATTCAGCCGATTTTTCATTTGACCGGCGGCGGAATGCTGTTGGGCGCCTTTTTCATTGCAACCGACCCTGTCACTGCGCCTTTGACACGCAGAGGAATGTGGCTTTTTGGTGCAGGAGTAGGAACTATAACAATGCTTATAAGAATTGTCGGGGAGTACCCCGAAGGCATGATGTTTTCAGTTCTCTTGATGAATGGCATGACGCCATTGATTGACAGGCTTTGCAGACGCATCCCAGCAGGAGGTAAACCACGTGTTTAAGATAAAATATTTTATTCAACAAAGCTGGCTGTTGATTGTTTCATCATTCCTTTTCGGTTTGTTAATAGCAGCGACGAATTATGCTTTGTCGGAAAGAATAGAGGGGAACAAAACAGAGAAATTTAATCTCTTGACCGGTGCTCTTCTGCCGGGAGCTAAGCCGGAATTAGCAACAACAGTTGAAATTGATTCTATAGGTGGAAAAAAAGAAAAAGTTAATATTTATAAAGCTGTGACCAAGATGGGAGAATGTGTCGGCTGGAGCTTTAAAGCCGCTGGTTCGGGTTTTCAGGATAAAATTGAGCTGGTTATTGCTGTTAACAAGAATATTGAAAAAATTGTCGGCTTTAATGTCCTGGCGAGTAATGAAACGCCCGGTTTCGGAGACCAAATCAAAGATAATTTCTATCAAAACCAGTTCAAATCAGCTCCTGTTGATGTCCTAAAGCTCGTAAAAACAGGAGATCCTAAAAAAATTGATTCTGAAATCGTTGCAATAACCGGTGCTACCGTCAGCAGCGAAGCAGTTGTTAAGATAATAAATGATTACCTTCCTCAGATAAAAAAGCAGATGCAGGAAAAGGGATTGATTAGTAATGACAAACCAAAGTAATACTAAAGCCGGACTTTACAAAGATACGCTCATAGCTGGTTTATGGCGTGAGAATCCTACCTTTCGGCTGGTTCTGGGAATGTGCCCTACGCTGGCGGTGACAGCGGCGGTCAAGCCGGCTTTGACAATGGGCCTTAGTGTTATTTTTGTGCTTGTATGCAGCAATATCGTTGTCAGCCTGATGAGAAATCTCTTAAAGCCTCACCTGCGAATCCTGATGTTCACATTGACTATAGCTGCATTTGTTACAATTGCGGATTTGTTTTTAAAGGCGTTTTTGCCGAGAATGAGCGAAATGCTTGGGCCTTATGTCCCATTAATAATTGTTAACTGTATTATAATTTGCCGGGCGGAAGCGTGTGCGAGTAAAAACACTGTAGGCATAAGCATTATAGATGCGATAGGAATGGGTGCCGGTTTTACAATTGTCTTATGTGTTTTAGCCAGCGTAAGGGAGCTTCTTTCCACGGGCAAAATATTCGAAGTCCAGTTGATGCCGAATGCTTTTGTCCCTTGGGCTGCGATGAGTATGCCTGTGGGAGCATTTTTAACCCTGGGGCTTATGTTAGGGCTGGTAAACCTGATAACTAAAAGAGCAAGATAAAGCCATATTCAAGATGGTAGGGTGGGGCTTGCCCCACCATTATTTGATATGAGATAAATAATGAAGAGCACCAATTATGAAATAAGAGGAATAAAATAATGAATACTCTTAGCGTTTTAATTATGGGTTTTATATCTATCGTTATAATCAACAACCTGGTCTTTACAAAATTTCTCGGTATATGTCCCTATCTTGGCGTGTCCGGCAGAATTGATATGGCTTTCGGTATGGGTCTGGCAGTGACGTTCGTTGTGACTCTAAGCGGCACGTTGACGTGGTTGATTGACCATTTGGTATTAATGGGTACGCCGCTGGAAGTCACACGATACGTCTGTTTCATACTGGTTATAGCCGGCGCTGTTCAACTGGTTGAAATGTATGTGCGAAAGTTTTTCCCGTCATTATACGAGAGCTTTGGAATATTTTTGCCGCTGATTACCACGAACTGCGCAATTTTAGGTTTATGTCTGTTTATAAATCTATGGGGCATTGATAATCTGCTTGAAGCGGTGGTTCTCAGTTTTGGTGCAGGCATCGGCTTTACAATGGCTATCTGCATTATGGCAGGTATTCGCGAAACTCTGAATTTGGCTGATGTGCCAGCGTGTCTGAAAGGTGCGCCAATTACGCTGATTACTGCCGGGTTACTGGCTATGGCCTTTATGGGTTTTGCAGGAATGATAAGATGATAGAAACATTTGTCATTCCCGCGCAAGCGGGAATCTATTTCGAGCTATGGAATAGTGCCTGGCCGGCAGGGCTTACAATGCTTGGCCTGGGTACTGGTTTTGCCATAGTGCTTCTGATAGCAAAAGAGAAGCTCAAGGTTGAAGTTGACCCGAAGGTTGAGCAGGTTTATGAAATATTGCCGCACCTGGATTGCGGTGCCTGTGGCTTCGGTGGCTGCGCTCAATACGCAAAAGCTGTTATGCAGGACCCGGGGCTGATTGGTAGATGTTCGCCGGGCGGGCCGCAAACCTCTGGGAAAATCGCTGAGATTCTAAATATTCAGGTTCGCACTGATGGCTTCCCTTTTCGCCCAATTGTCCACTGTCGTGCACATCAGGCCGACAAAACCTTATTTGCAAAATATCAAGGCATACAAAGCTGTATAGCTGCGAATGCATTGTCTCCTGTGCAGGCGTGCAAGTTCGGCTGCCTCGGCTTTGGCGACTGCACAAAAGCCTGCAAGTTCGATGCCCTTCACATTGTTGACGGCTTGGCTGTTGTTGACTACGAGAAATGCACCGGCTGCACAGCCTGCTCGAAGGCCTGCCCGCGGAATCTTATCCAGATGGTTCCTTTTAGTTGTGAGAATATGATGACGGTAGCCTGCAGCAGCAAAGAGTCCGGCAAGGTAACGCGCTCGATGTGCAAGGTCGGCTGTATCGGCTGTGGGCTATGTGCAAAGCAGAGCGATGTTTTCACTGTTGAAGATAATTTAGCCCGATTGAGTTACGAAAAATACCAGCCTAACGAAAAGAACGAAACTGCGATGGACAAATGCCCGACCGGCGTTATTGTTTATCGCGGCAAAACCGCCCCCGAACCTCGCCAACCAAGCAGAAAAGATACAGAAAAAGTAACCAGCACTTAATTAGGGTATACTCACATTTTGCTTTAAAACAACTACTTTATATATTTTTCTACCCCGCTGGTTTTCATAAGTTTGGAATCTGGCGGTGATGTTATCAAGATTGCTTCGGTGTCCGGCAGTTTCTCTATTAAAGTTAGGCCTTTTTCGATTCCCATTACACTAACCGCTGTTGATAAAGCATCTGCGTCGGTGGCATTATCTGCAATTATTGTCACGCTGGATAGATCCTCGGCGCTTATTCCGGTGTGGGGGTTTAAAATGTGACTCAAACGTTTGCCGTTTATTATAACAAACTGCTGATAGTCGCCGCTTGTAGCAACAGCTCTATCTTTTAATTTTAGTGTCAATAAATAATCATTTCCGCCTGCGCCTGGTATCTGTAGGTTTGGATTTTCCACTGTTTTTGGGTCTTGTAGGCCGATAAGCCATTTATCTTTGCCGCGTGGTGCTGCACCAAAGCATCGAATATTGCCGCCGATGTCAACCATTGCACCGAGTGCCCCGGCTTTTTGCGCAGCTTCGATTGCTTTATCAACAGCGTAACCTTTTGCTATGCCCCCGAGGTCCAGTCTCATGCCCTCTACTGTAAAACTGGCCGTTTTATTGGTGTCATCTAATTTCAACTTCTCAAAACCAACTTTAGCCTTGGCCTGAGCAATTTCTTCTGGGCCGGGTGCGACTTCTGTTTTTTCTGATGAGCGAAACAAATCTACCAAAGGTCCGACAGTAATATCGAAGGCTCCATCGGACAGTTTGCTGAAAGAGACGCTTTTTTGCAGAACTTCGTAAGTTGAATCACTGACTTTAACTGCTCGGCCAAATCCCTCTCGGTTCACGATGCTTATTTCCGAGTCACTTTTGAATCTGCTCATAAGCTCGTTAACTTTATAGATTTCTGCAAAGGCGGCCTCAATGCATCGATTAGCAGTATTGCGCTTCTCTGCGATAACGACAACTCGGGCAAATGTCCCCATAACAAGGCGGTAATTGCTGTCGACCTCGGCTGGGCCTCTTAGTATAAGAAAATACAGTAATGTAACCAATGAAACACTGAGGATTATAAGCAGGATTCTACTGTTTTTTATATTCATAAGACGTTTCCTGAAATAACAGCATTGATAATTTATAACAGGGTAATAATCAATAGAAAATAGTCGGCAGTCGATTTATAATGTCGCTGTGAATAAAAGAGATGTAATAATTTTGTCTGAAAAAGTCGAGCGGGAGTTTCTGCCGTTTGTTCGCAGGCCCGGCAGGTATATAGGTGGCGAGATAAACCAAATCAAAAAGGACCTCTCGCAGTGTGATTTGACTATTGCATTATGCTTTCCCGATGTCTATGAAGTTGCGATGTC
>MHYD01000012.1:3709-4828 GCA_001824645.1 Planctomycetes bacterium RBG_13_46_10 | reverse complement strand
GTTGAGCTTGTTGAGCTGGTCAGAGAAAAGAAAAAAAACGGCGCAGCAAAAAAAGAAATTTTGATAAGCGCATCAGAGAAATTCGATTGGGTTTATGTCCCTGCCTTTCATACGAATCAGGAGCGACGAAACGCCATTGTCGAAGATTTCGAGAATGCCCCAGTCCCGCTTCGTCCTATTGTTCCGTTCATTGAAACTGTGCACGAACGGGTAAGCGTTGAGATTATGCGAGGCTGTCCCGGCAGGTGCCGATTTTGCCAGGCCAGTTTTTGCAGGAGACCTGTTCGCTATCGCAGTGTCGAAAAAATCGTAGATATTGCAAAGGCCTGTTACCACGCTACTGGATTCAATACAGTCAGCCTGTTGAGTTTGTCCGCTGCGGATTATCCAAAAATTGAAGAGCTAACATCCCGTCTTCATGAATATTTCCAGGACAAATATGTTGGGCTGTCACTGCCCAGCCTGCGGGTAGACCAGCAGCTAAAGCTGCTTCCTGAATTACTGACCAGCGTGAGAAAAAGCGGCTTAACGATTGCCGTCGAGGCTGCCAGTGAGAAATTGAGACAGGTTATAAATAAGCCGCTCAAGGATGATGATTTATTTTCCGCAGTCGAGGCTGCGTACCAGGCAGGCTGGCAAAAGCTAAAACTGTACTTTATGGTTGGCCTGCCCGGTGAAACGCAAGAGGACGTAAAACGCATAGTTGAATTATCATTCGAATTAGCAAAGCTGAGAAAAACCATAGACGGCAAAACCGCCAACATCAATATTACCATAAGCTGGCTTGTCCCAAAGCCGCATACGCCGTTCGGCTGGCTCGGCCAAAAGCCGAAAGTCTATTTCGAGCAGGCGAAACAGTTAGTTCTCGATGAAAAAAGAAAGCTTAATGCAAAGTTTTTGCAGTTTAAGTTTCACGATATAAATCGCAGTGTGCTGGAGTCGGCGATTGGCCGGGGCGACAGGCGGCTGTGCGATGTTCTCGAAGCCGCCTGGCGGGCTGGTGCAAGATTTGATTTATGGGATGAATGTTTCAATTTCGAGATTTGGCGGGGGGCATTTGAAAAATTCGGGTTGAACATAGACGAGCTTGCACAAAGGCAGTTCAATGCGGATGAGGTT
>MHYD01000012.1:3460-3665 GCA_001824645.1 Planctomycetes bacterium RBG_13_46_10 | reverse complement strand
TTTATTTGGAGAAAATGCGTCAGACTCTAAGAGTCAAAAAAGAGCGAGCCATATTAGTAGCAGCCCTGTTGAACAGGCCGAAATCGGGCGATATCGGTGATGATTTAGTTGAGCTTGCCGCCTTGGCCGAAAGTGCCGGGGCCGTCATTGTCGATAAATTTCAGCAGAAAATCCGAGCTATAAATCCTTCCACCTACATCGGCAG
>MHYD01000012.1:3151-3345 GCA_001824645.1 Planctomycetes bacterium RBG_13_46_10 | reverse complement strand
AAGGTTCTTGACCGCAGCGAGCTGATTCTGGACATATTCGCCACTAGGGCAAAAACCAGGCAGGCAAAACTTCAGGTTGGATTGGCGCAGTTGGAATACACCTATCCGCGATTAACAAAGATGTGGTCGCATCTCGATACAGTGGCAGGAGCAGGCGGAGCTACTACTGCCGGTGCTGTCGGCGGAATAGGCAC
>MHYD01000012.1:1232-3070 GCA_001824645.1 Planctomycetes bacterium RBG_13_46_10 | reverse complement strand
TAATATCGACAGGCGCAGAATTCGCGAGATTGACGGCAGGAGAAGGTTATTTAAAATCTGCATAGTCGGGTATACTAATGCCGGCAAAAGCACTCTGCTAAATGCACTCACCGATGCAGGCGTTTTTGTCGAGGACAGGCTCTTTGCCACGATTGATACGCGAACAAGAAGATGGGAGCCAGCCAGGGGAGCGGAAGTGCTCATCAGCGACACCGTCGGTTTCATAAATAAACTGCCTCATCAGTTGGTTGCTTCATTCAAAGCCACACTTGAGGAGACTGTAAACGCCGATTTGCTGCTGCATGTAATCGATGTCTCAAATGCCGAGGCCTTAAGGCAGATCGAATCGGTAAATGCTGTTTTGAACGAGATTGGCTGCGGGGACAAGCCGATTTTGAATGTGCTGAACAAGGTTGATTGCCTCCAGTCGCTCAGCCGGCTCGAAATGCTGCAAACATTGTATTCTGATGCAATCACCGTATCGGCCAAAACCGGCTTTGGCCTGGGTAAACTTTCGGAAAAGGTTGCCGAGACATATAAAGGCGCCGAGCTTTTAATCAGGGTAAGCAACTCGCAATCGAACGGCAAAATTCAAAGTTTCCTGCGTGCGCACAGCCGGATTTTAAACGAGCATTATTCGGGCAGCTTTGTCATTATCGACGCTAAAATCGGCCGAAACCAAATTCCAGAACTGCAGAGACTCCACCCTGATATGCTCGAAATAATAGATGCTTAAAGTTGTGTCTTTTGGTTAGCGAGGCCAGGAAAGCGGAAATGTTTCCAAACGTGTATGGCTATCAACGTGGCCATCTAAGAAAGCACAATTACCCTTTCCCCCGGTCGGGTCTCCGCTTGGAGCATAATGAAAACCAGCTATAATGTCCCAGAATTGTCCTACGCCATTAGGTCCTGGCCTGATGTTGCGGTAATCACCCATAACGGTGGGACTTTCAAGCCAGGAAGCAATCATATTGTCCGAGCCTGGAATCATGTATGTGTCGTTAAGTCCGGAGGCATTGTAGCGGGGGTCAACTAAGACACCTTCTTCGGTAAATGCAAATATTTCGCCGGGATGCTTTACTTCCGAGAGTTTCATGGCGCTTGATTTTTTAACTTCGTTGCTTGTATTACCAAGATACGCATTCATGGTGTAATTGTACCAGGGCTTATATTCCCTGAGATTTTTGGCGTCTGCTTTATAATAAGGGTCTTCGGAGGTTCGACCGACTAAGGTGGCAAATGTCGGGCAGATGAAAGCTTTTGCATCGAGCAAATAACTGAAAAACGGGCCTGCGTATTCAGGATGTTCTCTGAGATATAAATCTCCATTGCACCAGCGGACATGGATTGGGTAGCGAAGTCCTTCTTCCACGCCGTAAGGTTCTGTTTGTGAAAAATAACAACTGCGCGGGTCACAGAATCTGTCATCGTTGTCCGCGGTGTACATTAACATTGCGTATGCGTAATTTTTGAGATTTGCTTTGCAGACGGTGCGTTGGCCCTGTTCTCTGGCTCGGTTAAGGGTCGGCATGAGAATCCCGATCAATGCTGCGAGGATAGCAATTACCATTAACAGCTCAATCAGGGTAAAAGCCGGTAGTACCCGATAAATCGGGATTCTGAGTTTTAAACGGCGCATCCCCATTTGTAACGGGGCGAATCCTTTTCCCTTACCTTGCATTTTCAGCCGCCCCTTGCAAAACATGTGTTTCTGGTGTTAAGTCATTATCCTACGAGGTGCTTATCAATCCACATTCGACCCGCTGCGTCGAGCGCAGCGCGACGAGTATACCAAATTGTCATCTTTTTATAAAAGTATTCTACAAGTTCAATTTTAT
>MHYD01000012.1:0-1125 GCA_001824645.1 Planctomycetes bacterium RBG_13_46_10 | reverse complement strand
TTACCCGGCGGCTTGGCATAAATGCGAATGATTCCCAACCGGCTAAAGATTACAGCCGGCAGTTTATCCAGGCCGGCACCGGTCTGAACAGAAACCGCATAAAATTCAAAAGGATATTTGCATGACTTCGTTAATTTCTCAAGTGCACCTGCCGCAGTAATATCCGATTTGGTGCAAATACAAAAGACCTTTTTATTTAATTTGTTGCTTTGCTGGTCAACTGTCGAAGATTCAGCATCAATTAATAAATTTCTCGATTCGAGAAAATCAAGACAGATGCGCATCTGTTCCTGAGTGTCGGCGGACAAGTCGATAATAATAGCTATCAAATCACAATGGCGGTATGTACCTACCTGGCCGGGTGCGCTATAGTCAGCGGTAATCGGCGGCATATCGATAATCTGAATCTGAACGTCTTCGAACTTTAACATTCCCGGCACAGGGCCGGCTGTTGCAAACGGGAAATCAGCCACGTTGACCTTCGCATTGGTAAGAGCTGCGACGAGGGAGCTTTTGCCGCAGTTCGGCGTGCCGATTAGAACAACCTGGCCGCAGCCGGTACGGGGAATGTAGAAAATATCGGCGCGTCTGCCGTGACCTTTCTGTGCAGAGTCTTCCTTGAGCTTGCTGAGTTTATGTCGCAGGTCCGCCTTTAAATGGTCGGTGCCCTTGTGCTTTGGCATCACCGCGAGCATCCGCTCCAGCGCGAGGATTTTCTCATCGTTGGTAGTTGCCTGGCGGTACCACTGCTCAGCCTTAAAATAATCTGGCGTAAGATTAGCAGGCATAGTTTCAAAGTAAAAAGTGAAAAGTTAAAAGGTAAAAATCCAATTTACTTTTGACTTAGTCGCAGAGTTTCTCTGCAACAAGGTCACCTACTTGGCTGGTTGAGTAGCCCATCTTGCCGGCCTGCAGCGATTTTACTTTGTTGGCGGTGATGTTCATCACAGCTTTTTCAACAGCATCGGCTGCCTGTTCTTCGCCGAGTGTCGCCAGCATCATTCCGCCTGCACAGATTGCGGCAAGCGGATTTATAACGCCTTTGCCGGTATATTTCGGCGCGCTTCCGCCAATCGGCTCGAACATGCTGACGCCATCAGGATTTATATTGCCGCCTGCTGCGAT
>MHYD01000011.1:1117-6651 GCA_001824645.1 Planctomycetes bacterium RBG_13_46_10 | reverse complement strand
GCGCAGCGGCTCGGCGAACAATACACAACTGCTCAGCGAATGCAGCCCCATCGGTTTGCAGCCAAGCTCGGTTAATATCCGGCAGATAGGAGTATTGATCTTGTGCACCAGCGTATGCTCAACTATATTCATAGTTCGCTCATCGGTATATCGGCGTCCCTGCACCCAGACCGGCTCAAGCCCTGCATCATTCATCGCCTTGGTAATGGCCTTTCCGCCACCATGCACGATTATCGGCTGCATCCCAACGGTGGCCATAAAGGCGACATCGGTCAGCAGCTTTTTTTGCAGACAAATATCATCAAGCACGCTTCCGCCGAGCTTTACAACCATAATCCGCCCGCGAAAGCTGCGGATATATTCCATTGCTTCGATAAGCGCCGAAGCTTTTGCAATGGCTTCTTCCAACTCTAATAACTCCTTAAAACAGCATTTAGAGAAATCAGGAGTTTATTTATAGTCCGGCTGTTCGTCAAGTGATATTTAGAAGCAAACGGCCTCTGGTTTAAATAAAAATTCGGGATTTATTATTCATATAAGCTTTTTAGGTCCTAAAATCACTTGTCCATTGACTCATTAATTAACATGAAAGCAGGAATTATAACCATTATCCATGATTCTTATCCTCCGCTCTTGACTTATAACAACAGATATGTTATCCTATATTAACATCATGGAGGAGCGGGCCGCGGCGCCTGCTTGCAAAATTACAGTTCTTTCTCAGTAGCAACACTACCAGGGACGAATTTTGAGTCAGAACTATTTTGGGGTTTGGTTACAGAGAGGTATTAAAAAATGGAAAATAAATTGAACGCAAAAAAACTCAATATATGGACACTCCTGGCCTGGCTTTTTGTCGTGACCAGCCTGGTTTTTGCCGGTTGCAGCAGGCAAGTCGCTGAAGTTAAGGATAGCCAGATTAAGCTGCAAAACGTAGTGCAGGCTCATTCCCAACAAATAACAGCCGACACGACACAAATAAACGCCATAACTAATGCTGTAAATGGCCTTATGAAAGAACAAGCTGCAATGCAAGAGCAAATTACATCTCTGCAAAATGACAACCAAATGTTACGTGAGCAGATGATAAACATGCTCAAGCAGTTTAAAGACCAGCTCTCCGAGATAGGTGCTCAAATTAACTCGTCAACTACAGCAAGGAAATAAACTCTCAGGCAAGAGATTTGGCGAATAAGTTTATCCTGAAGGAATAATCTGTAATAGTTATTACTTAATCTGACAAACAATTTCTTCTGTCATTTCCTGTTTCTTTGACTATTTACTGCGCCTGCTTCGGCCGGCTTTCTGCTGTATGTTCGCCGGTCATGCGTATCTGTATCCTGGACAAAAGACTCAAATTTGCCGAAAATCATTTTCCCCGCTGAAGTTTGTAAAGAGCTGGTAACACTGATAACAACTTCCCGTCCAATCTTGTTGCGGGCGCCTTCAACAACAATCATTGTCCCATCATCCAGATAGCCGATGCCTTGTTCCGCCTCTTCGCCGGGTTTTATGATTTTAACCTCCATTGCCTCCCCAGGCAGAACGACCACCTTCAATGAACTAGCCAAATCATTAATATTTACAACATCAACACCGCGAACCTGGGCAACCTTGCTTAGATTATAATCAGTTGTGACCAGCCTTCCATTACAGCCTTTAGTGAACATCATTAATTTCTGATCGACACCTTTGACATCCTCAACTTCCGGAACCGTAGTATCATCGATCTGCACATCAATATTCGGGTTCGTTTGCATCTTGTTAAGTATATCCAATCCTCGCCTTCCACGGTTTCGTTTGAGCTTGTCAGCCGAATCGGCTATCAATTGCAGCTCATTAAGAACGAAACGCGGCACAAACAGCGGAGCATCGAATAACCTGCTCTGGCACAAGTCAGCTATTCGCCCATCGACAATTGCTGAGGTATCCAAAACCAACGGCCTGGCCCCTTTGGTCTGCTTGGCAAATTCAACATACGGGACCACAAAACGAACATCATCTTTTGTTCGCATCACAATGCTGATAGTCAGGTAACAAACACATATTCCCATCATCCATTTAATTGCCTTAACCGCATAAGGAGTTACCTCAATCTTGTATGTATCCATAATCATATCTACCAAAGGTGACAGAGCCCAGCTAATAAACACTCCGACCAACAGGCCGAGAAATACCCCCGCCAGGGCGCTGAGTTTATTCTTGGGCGTAAGAACATCCAACAGAAAAACAAATAATGCCATGCCCAGACTGCTGCAAACAATAGCATTGAAATTTGCCTGGCGTGATGGCTCCGAAGGTTTACCATCCTCACCAATAGCAATGCTCGGCGAAGTTAAATTAACGAAAAGAACCGCTACAATAACTATAAGAAAGATACTTCTAAAAACCCAAAGTAACATAATTATAAACCTCCCAATTATGACACAATCTTTTTATTTACGATAAAAATTATTATACCCTCCAGATGAGACACTATCAATAAATACGTTATTATCACAAACTATCTTTCAATCTCTGCTACATCGAAAAAAGCATTTTCAATTCACCTTTGGTTTACTGCAGCAAGACCGCAAGCAATTTTTTTATTTAATAATTTGACACCGCACAAAAGAGAAAGCAGGAGACATAAAATCAGCCAACAAGAAAGAAACCGACAAAAACAGAGCAAAAACGAATTCTCTCAATATCTTTATTACTTATTACATGCTGCTCACCAATCTCAGACTGAACAATCCGAATAAACATGAAAGTTTGACCTGTATATTATATTCGGCGAAACACGTAATATCAGTAAAATATCTGCTTGCATGCCTATCTTCAGAATCGATTTATATTCCTGAACTTTAAATGCTCACGCTTTCCCGTTTTTCTCATCCTGATCCTTGTCGCTTTCGGCCTCGCTCTCCATATCAGGTTTTTCCTGGGATTGCTCTGCTTCATTCTGTTCATGCTGCTGTTCAATATCTTCCTGCTCAACCACACTGCTTTGTGCTTCTATCTCCTTGCTTTTGTGTGCTTTCGGGCCCCTATGCTCAGATTGCTTATTCTCATCGGCTTCATAAGACGGGTCATGAATATTAATTGAATCTTTGTGATCCGTTGTTTTGGCTGTTTGCTCTTCAGAAGACCACTGAACTCTCCGCAAGCTCAAACCGATCTTTCGGTTCTCGGCATCAACCTTCAGAATTTTAACTTCCACTTCATCCCCAACTTTTACAACATCCTGAGGCTTCTCGATTTTGTGATCTGCAAGCTCAGAAATATGCAAAAGACCTTCCAGATCCGGCTCAAGCTCAACAAAGGCACCGAAATTAGTAAGCTTTGCAATTTTACCCTTTATTATGTGGCCCGGAATGTACTTCTCCGGAATGGCACGAATCCATGGGTCCTCGTTCATTTGCTTTACACCCATCGATATGCGCTGTTTCTCCTCATTCACCTCAAGGACAACCGACTTAACTTCCTGACCCTTTTGCAAGGCCTCACTCGGATGTCCATATTTTTTAGTCCAGCTTAAATCCGAGATGTGTATCATTCCATCAATGCCCGGCTCTATTTCCACAAAGGCACCAAAGTTGGTCATACTTCGCACCTTCGCTGTTACGATTGTCCCGGGGGGATATTTCTGAGCAGCTATTGTCCAGGGATTTACTTCAGTTTGCTTCAGCCCCAGCGAGATTTCCTGTTTTTCCCTATTGACGTTCAACACAACCACATCAATCTCGTCTCCCAAGTTAACCATCTCACTGGGATGTGTCAGACGCTTCGTCCAGCTCATTTCGCTGATATGTACAAGCCCCTCAACTCCGTCTTCAAGCCTGACAAACACTCCATAGTTCATCACATTTACGATTTTGCCCTTTACTTTTGCTCCGATGGGGTAACGTTCCTCAATATTTTCCCAGGGACTTGGTGTCTTTTGTTTCAAACCAAGTGAAATCTTCTCATTCTCTTTATCAACACCAATAACAATGCATTCAATATCCTGATCGAGATTAACAACTTCTGACGGATGAGATATCCTGCCCCAGCTTAAGTCAGAGATATGCAGCAGTCCATCCAGGCCGCCCAAATCCACAAACACACCAAAATCAGCTATGTTTTTCACTACGCCCTTGCGTAGCTGTCCAACCTCAATATCCGTCAATATTTTTTCTTTGCTGCTGCGTCGCTCCTCTTCAATAAGTTTTCGTCTCGACACTACGATATTGCGGCCTTCTACATCAATTTTGAGAATCTTGCATTTTACCTCTTTGCCGATAAACCTGCTAATATCACCCGGTTTCCTGATATCTACTTGTGAGGCCGGCAAAAACACAGGTACTCCAATATCAATAAGTAAACCTCCCTTTATCCGCCTTATAACCCTGCCGCTGACAACATCACCTTCCTTTTTCGTATTGATAATCGTCTCCCACCCTCTGATAGCGTCTGCTTTGCGCTTACTCAATAAAATAAGGCCGCTTTCGGAATCGGTATCTTCAAGAAGCACTTCAATCTGCCTGCCAGGAGTCACTTCTTCAGGGCTATTAAATTCACCCGCATCGACAACACCTTCACTTTTCAGGCCGACCTCGACAATGACATCGTTACCTATCTGCGATACGATTGTTCCTTTTAGAATGGTCCCCGGCAGGCGCAAATCCACCTTTGTCCGAAGAGCCTCTTCCAGAAACTCGTTTTCTTTCGCACTGAACAACTCCTCGACCTGCTGGTCGAGCTTTTCTTCTGTTAAACCTAACCTGTTAATTAAATTTCTATCTACCATAAACATTAATTCCTTTGTGGAGTCTGGAAATCTGACTTATCGGCGCCCCACAAACACGCCGATATGCCTTCGTGCAACTCTGCACAAACACGAATTTTTTATACTTACAAAAAAGCATTTGCCCACGCAGCAAACGCACGTCATACAATCAAAGATTCAGGACACGCACATGCACTATAAAGCTTCCAGCTTCTTTACAAACTCATCAATTATCCATTCAGGCGTTGAAGCCCCTGCTGTAACGCCCGCTATATTTTTACCAAAAAGTGTATTTATATCAAGTTCATTCCAGTTTTGCAAATGAAACGTCAGTTTATTTTCTTTTTTACACAATTCCGCCAATTTCCGCGTATTGGCGCTTTCCAGCCCACCAAGCACAAACATAACATCGACCTTCCTGCACAACTGCACTGCAGATTCCTGTCTTTTTATCGCCTCCCGGCACAAAGTATTGATTACTTTCATCTCGCTAAAGCCGCTGTTGCCTATCGCTCCGAGCATCCTGCCGAAATACTCCGGTGTTTGTGTAGTCTGACAAACAATCCCCAGTCTTGCATTTTTAGGCAGCTTATGTAAGTCCGATTCATCTGCGATAACCACAACATCATCGGCACAACCCACCACCGCCTGAACTTCCGGATGATTAGTATCCCCAATTACAACAACCTTATAGTTTTCTTTTGCCAGCTCCTCAGCTATATGCTGCACCCTTTTAACCAGCACACAGGTGGCATCTACTATTTTAATTCCTTTTCCTTCAAGC
>MHYD01000011.1:528-879 GCA_001824645.1 Planctomycetes bacterium RBG_13_46_10 | reverse complement strand
TGCCCAGTTGTCCTTGCAAATTATATCGTATGCGTTCCATTGTCCAGCCGGTTTCTCACTGCTATCCTTTAGTTTCAGTGTCCTGCGTCCGCTGACTCGCCGGCCTCCTTTGGCATGTTCTTTGAACTCGACGCCGCCGATAGCCCAGAAGTCACCTGCATTACCCGAGGCCAGCTGACATTCAAGGCTTTTTGGCCAGATTACATCCTCACCACTGTTGTGAATAAGCACACCGCTATTGCCGGCATTCTCCGGCCACCGCCACTCCACATGCAGCAAATAATCGGCATAATCTTTCTCTGTCCGCATATAGCCGTTGGGCTTTCCGTTACAGCGAATGACTCCATCTGC
>MHYD01000011.1:0-475 GCA_001824645.1 Planctomycetes bacterium RBG_13_46_10 | reverse complement strand
AGCCGGTAAAATCCTCGCCGTTCCAAAGAATGATTTTTTCTTTTGGAACAACCTGTCCTGAGCTTGTCGAATGGATTGGCTGCTCCTGCACCGGTGCAACTGCAAACGCAGTTAGTGATATTATTGCCAATGCAAACCCTGCCATAATCAACAAATAATTTTTCATAAAACACCCTTTCACTTTTTAAATAGTTTCAAATTAGTTCAGTTTTCCCCGGTATTGCCACAGGCTGCATCGGTAAATCACCGAACTCATATCCGTCGATTCGGCGCGATATCGCCGGATTCGCGACGAACTTCTGTGGACAGAGATTCAGCTTCGATGCATTCATCACCCAATCCCACTTCAGCGCCCTGCCGGTATAAGCACTCATTCGTCCCATTATACACGTCAATGTGCTCTCTGCAATGCGTCTGCCCTCATTTAGCCCTCTACTGCCGCGAATAGCCGCAATCTGGTCGGCATGTTGCTGCA
>MHYD01000010.1:3123-6161 GCA_001824645.1 Planctomycetes bacterium RBG_13_46_10 | reverse complement strand
AATACTAAATACGCGCCGGTAACAGCGGCAACAGCACCGCTGGCCCCAAGAGTATATGCGTAGGAGGAAGGATTGGCAATCATATGGCCTATGCCGCTGAATATCCCGCCGGCAAGGTAGAAAACAAGATAACCGATATGTCCGATTTTGTCGTTTACATTATTGCCGAACAGATACAGAAAATACATGTTGCCTATAATATGCCCGAAGCTTCCATGCAGGAATGCGTAACTTAAAAATTGATATATACGCGGCTGGGCAGGAATGAGCATGAGCTGCTTCGCCCAGTGGTGGACCGGCACGATAGCTAATCGGCCGAACAATATCTCCTCGTGTGGGCCGTACGTAACAAAGAAAATAATTGCATTGATTAATATCAGGGCGTAGTTTATGTATGGCGTTCGCCCCGGGTAAATACTTGTACGAATCGGTAACAGCATTGTATAATCATATTAAATAAATAATGGCTTTGGTTCAATTAATTTTCTATAAATAATCGCTCAGTAGTTCAGGTGCCTGAAATTAGCAGTTACGTTTTAAGAGCCTGCAGTTTTTCCCTCCCGAAGAAGAAGATTAACCCGCCTGCGGCAGATAAAATCCACTTTAAAATACGGCATTGAATTATGCCTGCGAAAATGGTATAATTTCTTAATGGTTGAAAATTAATTTATCCGCCGGATTCGACCCTTCAGGTATGCTCAGGGCTGGCATGCTCACCACGAGCTGAGGCGGATTTGTCCAATTAATATTTTAACCAGATTTCTTTTGGATTCGACAGGCTTACCACAAGGCGAAACCGGCGATAGCACGCCGAATCTAAGGAGAGGTAATTTTGTCTGTATTAATGTTAATCCTCTTTCTTTCGACGGTTCGACCCTTCGACCCGGTTCGTCACGAATTTCGCCGCGAATTTCGTCACGAATTCGGCGTGCCGAATCGACGGACCGGCGATATCGCACCGAATCGAAGGACCGGCGTTATCGTGCCGAATCGACGGACTCAGGACGGGCTGGGCGACGCAGGACAGGCAGAATTTCGCTATCCGAACTATTTGCTCGAAGCATACGACCCCGGTGACGACTGCTGGAAAGGTATGGGTGTGGATGGCCAATGGCCTGTTCCGGTAGTCCCCGGGGATATTCTTGTCGGCCCGCCTCCGTCGAATCTGTCAGGAGTTACCATTCCCATAGACCGCTGGATCGAATTACAGTTTCCAGGCAGAATTGTTGACGGCCCAGGCGATGATATACAGCTTATCGAGCTGGGACAGGTCGGTGAGCAAGCCCTTATCTTCCTTACGGACGGCAATAATCAAGAGTACCTGCTTGGACAAGCAACGGCCTTAAATACCGGCATGGACATCGCAACAGCGATTAACTTTGACATCTCGTGGATTCGACAGGCTCACCACATGGGTGTTTCTCTGCTGGATTCGGCAGGCTCACCACAAGCTTTTACGCCGAGGGCGATACGCATTGTTGCATTAGATACGGGAGGAGGCTCGCCCGGCTTCGATATAGCTAATATACGTGCTCGGACGTATATTGACCAGGGCGATGTCCTTCGACCCGGTTCAGGACGGGCTGCTTTTAATCCTATACCAATTAATGGCGCCAAAAATGTACCGGCCGATGTAGTTTTAACCTGGTCGCCCGCCCTGAGTGAGGCCGAAGGGCCGGGACTTTTCGCTGAAAAACATATTGTCTATTTTGGTACTTCAATTTCCGATGTCGATGCTGATGCGAATCCTGTCAGTTATCCTTCTCAGCCGCAGGATGCCAACAGCTTCGATCCGGGAGGTCTGCGGTTAGGTCGGACATACTACTGGCGGGTCGATGAGGTCAGAAATTGCGACCCGAACATTATTGTAACAGGTGATATTTGGAGCTTCAATGTGGCTGACCATCTTGTTATTGATGATTTCGAATCATACAACAGCAGCGGCAATCAACTATATATGACTTGGGAAGAGACCGGCGGAGCGTATGTCTCTGTCTCGACATATCCGACATATAAATGTATGCAGTCAATGGCATTTGATTATTACAATCGCGATGATTATTATTCAGAAGCTACGAGAACATTTAATCCGCCCCAGGCGGATAAATCCTCTCAGGACTGGATTTCCGCCGATGGTAAGATTCTGGAGCTGTTTTTCCATGGCAGCTCGGGCAATGATATAAATACCCAGATGTATTTGAAACTGAGCGATGGCCGAAATAGCGAAGTTGTCCTGTATAATGACATGAATGATATCAGGCAGCGAAGCTGGAAACTTTGGAGAGTTAATCTTTCAGACTTAATTAATCTTGATTTAAGCCGTATCGAATCTATTTCTATCGGTTTTCTTTCAGAGCCTGTGCAACAGTCGCAGATTATCAGGGGAATTGTGTTTTTCGATGATATTAAGCTGTACACATCGAGATGCTTCGAGCAGGATAAACCTGCTGCCGACCTGAATGGCGATTGTGTTGTCAATTTTGAAGATATACAGGAAATAGCTTATAACTGGCTTGACTCAAATCCGAGGATTCATTCGGTCATTTCTCCCAAATCGCCGCTGGCCTGGTATAAGTTTGATGGCAGTACAGACGATAGTTCCAATAATGGATATCACGCCCAGTCACTCGGCGGCCCGATGTACGTCCCCGGTATGCACGGCCAGGCAATCAGCTTTGACGGATACAGAGATTCTGTGAGGATAATCAATGCCGCTGCGTTATTTCAAAGTATCCGTACCGGTATTACTATTGCCTTTTGGCAATATGGCGATGATTCGGCTCATCGTAATGATACGCTTTGTTGCTCGAACTACCAGTATGGCGTAGATAATCCTGCTATAGCTATTAACCTTGGTTGCTGGATTCGTCCAGGGCAGTGGGGCTTATATAACTGGGATTGTGGATTTCCCTGGTCTTTTGATAGCCGTCTCAGCGGTGACCACAGATATAAAAGCCAATGGGCTGGTCGCTGGAACCACTGGGCATTCACTAAAGACGCTGATAAGGGTATAATGCAAATATTCCTCAACGGCAGGC
>MHYD01000010.1:966-3026 GCA_001824645.1 Planctomycetes bacterium RBG_13_46_10 | reverse complement strand
TGATTTTCGTATCTATGATTATGCACTCTCTGAGCCGGAGGTAGCCTATATTGTAACTAATGGTACAGGTATTTCCAATCTGCCGCTTATGTCCCCGGCGGATTTAGACGGTGACAATAAGATAAACTTCAATGACTTTGCTGTTTTAGCCGGTAGCTGGCTTGATGAGCAATTTTATCCACCGGAGGCGGATTAATCCACCAGAGGCGAATAAATCCCTGAATTCATCATCCATTACGCCTCAGGCGTACAAGTTCTTCATCCCGGAGTTATGGCGAGAAAAGTTCTTTTAGCATATCATACTTGTGTGCTGTATCGGTTTTGTCGAATTGAGCATACACCATGGCCAGTGTTTGATAGCCTTGCACAAAATCGGGTTTAAGATTCACCGATTCCGTTATATACTTTAATCCGTCCCTGACCTGCCCCAGTTTCAATTTTTGTGTGCCTATGCTGAATTGAGGGATATAGTTATATGCATCGGCCTGTGCCGCACGTTCGAACCATGCAATCGCATCTTGGTTTTGGCCTTGTTTGACATAATAATTGCCCATATTAATAAGGGCCGGGACGGAATTCGGATCAATTTTTAATGCCTTATCTAATGCCTGTTTAGCGGTGGACAGGTCACCTTGATGAGATGCGGCAGAAGCGAGATTGACCAGGGTATGCTTATCGCGAGGAGCAATCTTATTCAGCTCTTTATACATGCGCAAAGCCTGGTCGTATTGGCCCTGTTGGACGTAGAGGTTCCCTATATATTGAAGAGCTTCCTGATGGGTATAAGGAAAGGGCGTTTCGTCGGCAGTCAGAACCTTTATAGCCTTGGCTTGGTCACCGCTGAAGATTAATGCCTCTGCCAGACCCAGGCGTATGCTCATATCAAAAGGATGGTCTTTGAGGTAGTCCTGATACTTGCTTATGGCCTCTGTGAAACGCCGGTTTTGCACGAGATAATTGCCATAGCGGCGAGTCAAAAACGCATCATCAGGAGCTTTCTTTATCGCTTCAAGATAGGCCGTCTCTGCATCAGGATTCTGCTTGACCTTGCTGCGTAGCCCAACCAATTCTTCCCTCAATGACGCAAGCTCGCTGTCATGTGCAAGTTGTCCTGCAAATGGAGGACGGGTTTTACGGTAGTACATGAGCATAGCCAGCCTGTACTGCTCATGAATATCGTAGAGCATGCGTTTGCGGCACAATTCGTAAAGCTCATCCGCAGATTGTTCAGGGGGCTTTAAATGAGCCTGAGGCATAATTTCTCGAATGGCCTGCATAGCCGACAACGCAATCTGGAAGTTGCCGCGAGGATTCAAATGTACATGATCGACTAAGAAGGTGTCATCTAGAGGACGACCTTGGTTTTCCTGCTCCAGAGACGCTTCCAAATCAATAAAAGCTGCACCTTGTTCAGCAAGTGCTTCGGCCTCTTGATGTATAATACGATTGATTGTACTGTCTGCTCGAAAACGCATGGTATCAAGGTCCCTGGCCTTGATTAGCAGTGTTTTAGCTTCGTTGATTTTGCCAAGTGCCATCATACATTTGCCGATGCAAAAAGATAATTCCGCATATTTGTCGTCAATGTCCATTGCTTTCTGATATTCGGTTAATGCTGCCTGGAAATTGCCTTTATCCTGCAGTGCGCGTCCGGCCTGGAAGAGGCGGTCGAACTCTGCGGCTTGGTTTTGAGTCAATCCTTTTCGGTGTTGTGATGCAAAAGGGGCACAGGATGCGATATTGGTTGGAACGGTGCACAGCAGAGTTTTTGCACCCTTGCGGTGCGCGGTCGCAATAATATCTCGGATATTGGCCCGAAAGTGGTTATAACAGTACCGGAGTTTCACGTCGTCGTGGGTAATTTTGCTCCCCAGAAATGCCTCCATTCCCTCCCATTGAAGGTCGGCTCGACCTGCGGAGCTCAAGGTCGCAGCACAATTTCTCACAAGCTGCCCCAGCCTAAGGTCTTTTTTAGCTGTGATACCGGCGTTGATGAAACCTCGGCTTTTATATAGTGCCAATGGCAGGGTAGGCGGACCGTATGGTCCAACGACCTCATT
>MHYD01000010.1:0-947 GCA_001824645.1 Planctomycetes bacterium RBG_13_46_10 | reverse complement strand
AAAAGGTCAGGTTTGTGCATAACGCAGTCTTGCGCAATTCGACAGGCCACAAAGGAATTCATCGCAGTTACTGCTGCGTTAATGACCTCAAAAGACATTTGTTCCGAATGTTCATTCAGCAGGATTTCCAATTGTCGGCAGAATCCGTATGCCGGCTCAGGGTCCCCATTGGCTGCGGACGAGCCTAATACGAAGATACGTATGGTTGACGGGGCTTTAGAATACAGGACGCTGGCCTCAGGGACACGTGAGAGCTCCTTATGTACGAAGTGTTCGCAGAAATGAGAATTGGGAATGTGAATCGTCTTTTTATTGTATGTCCACGGCACCAAGAAATGCTTCGGTAGCCCATAATCGATAAGCCACAGAACAGATTCGAGCAATAGAAGAAAGAGAACCGGACTAAGCACAGCGGCTGAGAGCCGGACAGCCAGAGGTATTCTCTTCTTTGGCAGCTTGCCCCCGCGCAGGAGGCGGTTGTGTATGGCTTGTTTCGCATCTTGTTTTGTCTTCATTACGTCATGGCTCTGTCTAAAGTAATAAAGATGGGTCCGTATCACTATATCAAACAATACAAACCCATCGAAAAAACCGAAATCAACTCCATTATAGTGTTTGATCGGTGGATTAATCAACCTATAAACCTGCTGCGAAAAGGGCAGCAATATCAGCTTCCGACAACGCCTTGTTGTAGATATTGAACTTGTGTATCTGGCCAATCCATTAGATAAGGCGGACAGGTCACAAAAAACAAACGGGGCCTATACCGAATAAATCAGTATAGGCCCCAATATTGGTGTAAAACAACTCGGTTCTGATCCCTCGACCAGGCTCAGAACAGGTTTAGGTCCTAATTATTCACAAGGTAAAGAATCTCTGCAGAAGACAAAGCCCGGTTGTAAATTTTGACCTCATCGATCATGCCGTCAAAGAGGCGATACGGCTTC
>MHYD01000009.1:573-6632 GCA_001824645.1 Planctomycetes bacterium RBG_13_46_10 | reverse complement strand
CCGCCTCTGGCAGATTAAAATTGTTTTTCCCTTATATGAAAGGCAATTTTTATGCCGGGTCTACCTACAAACAGCAGGTGCACCCATATGAAGGTTAAATTAAAGTATCAATCGGAGCCGGGGGGATTAAGATATTTTAGTTCAAAGAAAAAACCTTCCGGTGTGCTGATGCCGTAAAAAGCCGAAATACCAAAATATTTGCGCACGGCATCAAAGCCGGGTAACAGGCCTGGGTCGAATAAGTCGCCCACGGGGGAAGCCGCTAAGAACGGAAAAAGTGAATCTGAGCCGATTGCTATACTCAAATTAATATTAGAATCTTTGTCTTTGTCTGCGGTGTTTTTCCTGGCTTCTTTTAGTTTTTGCCAAAGGACCTCGCCGGAAGCCGACATGTCCTGGAAGCTCGCTAATCCTACAGTCGAGGCAAAAGCCGATTTGGCGACGTTGAACCACTTCGCCGTCGTTATAGACGCAGTGTCACTGCTGCCTATCGCACGGATAGCATGTTCTACAGTCGATTCGCTGCCGAATACAATATGAGTGTCGGTGATTGTAAAAGCCAGCATGGGCATATCCTGCTGCGACGGTGCGACAGTACGGCGAGTCGGAGAATCAGGCGTGGCGGAATCTCGCATCGGCTTTCTTTCGCCCTGCCCGAAAGCCGGTATTAGGCCTGACAAGTCTGCTAAATATATTGTATGGCCCAGTAGCTCGCGTCTGGCGTCCGGATTGCGCGGAATTATCAGCTTGCCGTATAGAAGTGACATGTTTTTTTCCAGAGCGCCTCGGTTGTCTATCGCCACTGCGACCAGTTTCTCTTGTGTCGATGAAGTTCCAGAGTTCGGCTTTTTGATGCTCTGAGCGATTATTATTTGCGAGCCTAAGTGAGCGATTATATCGGGTTTGAGTTGCAAGCCTGGTTCGCCCTGCTCCCCCGGCGGTAATAGCGGTACATGTGTGATAGCTGCATAATGCGGAGAAAAGCTCGTAAGAATATTATACAGCTCGTCGTATGCCTTTTTGATATTTATGTTTATAGATGCCACCGAAAAGGCGGATGCGGAGATAAACCGTGGAAGCCGAAGAGCAGCGGTTTCGACATCGAATATTTTTGGAATTCCCTTTTTGGAACCGTTGATTTTTAAAAGTGCCTTGCCGACGGTTGAGTCACCTGGACCTCTGGCAAGACCTAACCCTGCGCCAAGGGACGTGACATTATCGAGACCCAGATTGGCCGCCGTTATCTTGCTCTCGCCCGAAGAATCATCGGCGAGCACTGTCTTTACCACTTGTTTTATGTTAACGTAAAAATCAATATCGTGATAAGGCCCGACGGTTTTCATTGTGGCGGTGTAATCGGTATCATCGGCCAGCGTGGAGCTGGTGGCGCCCTGAATGTGGGCGATGACAAATTTAAGAGCATCCGTATTCGTAGAGCCAATGAGGCAGTCGTTAATTAAGCAATAGTTAATGGTCCTCGAAGATTTTGGCATTATCGTTGTGATATTGACGCCGCGAAAATCTTCGCTTTTCCGGTGGGCGCCATCCTCGACGGCCTTTTCTGCCATTTTAGCAGTTATCTCTTTTATTTTTGTTATGTTTTGTCCCCACTGGCTTATGAGCAGAAGAGGTATCTCGTTGGCATCTTTTGCCCGGTTGTCGTGGACCAGCGCTAACGTGATTCTGCCTTCGGGCAGCACGTTTGCATCTGCGATTGTCCGTGAAAGCTCGTTTTTTGATTTCCGCATTCTTTCCTGCCGTTTTGTTTTGAAATCATTAACGGCTGCCGCCATCGCAGGCTCTTTAAACAGCTTGTAAAAATTGGTTTTTTCAAGCTGCTGTTTTAATTGGCTTATATTATCAATATCCACCAGAACAATAGTCTCAGGCGGGACAAGCTTTGCCGTCTTGGGCAGTGCCGCCTGTGCTCCTGCTTTACCGCAAAAGAGCGTGCATATAAAAGATATAAAGATGACACAGAAGATTTTTTTGATTGGGTATATCATTTTTTGCCTTTCATCTTGGCCATTATAAACTTTTACTGTTCGGATTGGCCCGCCTGCACGGAATTTTCGGCGGGCAGGCTTTCCTTCTTCAGAAATGTTGGTTTTGCTTTATTGCGTCTACGGTCAGGCTGAATGTATTTATAGCCTGTGTTTGGATTGTCCTTGTCGTAGGTGAAGGACTCGCGGTTTTCTATGAAGTGTTTTACATAGTCAACCGGTATGGCAAAGCCCAGTCCTCCGAAGAAAATATATCCCATATTTGTAACGCCGATGACCTCACCGGCCAGGTTAAACAGCGGCCCGCCTGAGTTGCCCGGATTGATATCGGCGTTTGTCTGAATATAGATAAGTCCTTCGAAAGCCCTGCTCTTGGTGCTGATAACGCCGTTGGTTACTGTTCGCTCAAGGCCCAGCGGATTGCCGATGGCGAACACCGCCTCGCCCACCTGGATCCGCTCCATATCGCCGAGGTAGGCGAATTTTATCTTTGTCTCGCCTATGTCTTCGACCTTCAAAAGTGCCAGGTCAACAAAAGGATTAATAGCTTCGATTTTGACTTTTTTGAAGGTCTTTTTTTCAAAGTTCGTCGCGAATCCGGCGTTTTCGCGCCGAATCGACGGACCGTTGCTGGCCTTCTGGAACATGGTGACTTCTATCCGGGTTTCGTTTTCTATCACGTGGTAATTTGTTATCAGGTAGCCGTTTTCGTTGATAAAAAATCCCGAGCCTAAGCCCGCCGGGCTTGAGACCTTTACCACTGCTTCGGAGAACGCCTCTACGCATTTTTCTATGGTTGTTTTTTGCAGCGTAGCAGTCCTGTACAGTTGGTTGCTCACTACCGCAGCTTCTTGCGAAACAAGAGCGGGGGCTGTCTTAGCGTCCAAATCATTGGCATCTGCTTTCTTTGCCTCGGCTGCTTGGCCGTACTTAAATTCGAGAATTTTGTCCTTCGGTATGCTCAGGACGGTTATGCCGATATCCACGTAAATAACGTCCTTTTTTTCCAAAATGATATTGCCCGTTATTGTCTGGCCTTCTTTTAGTACGATTCTGTCGGCTAAGCATACGCCGCCGATAAAGCAGACAAGCAGAAAGAACGAAAGAATAATGCGAAATTTCATACCTAACCTCAGAATAATTGTCATTCCCGTGTAGGCGGGAATCCATTTGTTATACGCTTTTAATAACAAAATCCTTGCACTTTTAGCGATTTATTGTAAGCGCAGCCTGTTTTTAACGCAAATAGAAAATAAACTGGATGTAAAATCCAGTCCTGAGCGGAGTCGAAGGATCTTAAATTCTCAGATTGCTACCTTTAGGCTGTCGATTAAAAAGCAGAACGGCCAGATAATTGCACATCAAAAATGCTACTTATAATCTCGTAGGCGCGGATTATTCCTTGATCAATAATTCTCAGATTATGCAGAGCGATATTAACGAAAAAGTTGGTTTTAACATACGTAGAATCCGTGAGGAGCGCGGTCTTTCGCAGGAACAGCTTGCAGCTTTAGCTGGCCTTCACATGGCATATATCGGCCAAATATAACATCAAATAAATAAGGCTTGCAAAATGGGGAAATAAGCGTATAAATTTAGTTTTTCGACAGGAAGTTTTTAATCAAGATGCAGGGATAATTGAAGATATAAACAGTAGAGGAAAACTTTTTATGCACGGATTCGTTGTCGATAAAATGTGTATAGCGAAGCCGTTTTTAAAATGGGCAGGTGGTAAGGGTCAGCTTATCCATGAAATCGTGAAGCGACTGCCAAATGAACTTCTTGCAGGCCAAATAAGCACCTATATAGAACCGTTCATCGGCGGTGGAGCTGTCTTTTTTTATATTGTCCAACAATTTGAAACCATAAACAATTTTTATCTTTTTGATACAAATGAAGATTTGGTTAATTGTTATAATTCTATAAAAGATAATGTTGAACTGGTTATTGAAGCGTTACATAAATTAACTCACAAATATTATGAATCAAAGAATTCAAAAGAATTGTATCTATCGATCCGTAACAAATTCAATGAAACTAAACATAATTGGTCAGTTATCAATGCTGCTCAATTGATTTTCTTAAATAAGACCTGTTTTAATGGCCTTTACCGTGTAAATAAAAGTGGTTATTTTAATGTGCCGTTCGGTGATTATAAAAAACCGACTATCTGCAATGCCAAAAATCTTCAAAATGTTTCATGGGTTCTACAAAAGGCACATATCATCTGTGCAGATTTTAAATATAGCACACGATTTATTGAAGAAGATACATTTATTTATTTTGATCCCCCTTATCGTCCCTTAAGTAAAACAGCCAGTTTCACTTCTTATTCAAAAGACAGTTTTTCAGAAGAGGACCAAATGCGCCTTGCTAATTTTTGCAAGATTGTAGATAAAAAAGGCGCAAAGTTTTTGTTGAGCAATTCAGACCCTCAAAATGAAAAATCAAGTGACCATTTTTTCCAAGATCACTACGGAGCTTATGGCTTTTATATTCAGAAGGTAAAAGCATCAAGGGCCATCAACTGTAAAGCTTCTGGTAGAGGTCAGATAAACGAACTGCTGATAACCAATTATGAGGTGAATCTATGAAAAGGTACGAATATATTCCCACATCTGCACATTGGAATGAAATGTTTGTAAAAAACTCTAGCAATCCTCGTTGGACTCCAGAAGCCAAAGTACCAATTGAAAAAATTAAAATCGATAAAAAATATTTTTCGTTTCCCAATGAAGTTGATCCAAATCAAGTGTTGGAAATGCTTGTAAATTTTGAATAAGAACTTTGGATGCCAATTACGATTAACCAGGATTACTTCTTATTAGATGGCCAACATAGGTTAGCGGTTGCAAGGCAGCTGTGCCTTAAATTTATTGATGTTGTTATTGAAGAAGTCAAAGTAGAAAATTAGAGGAGATATGGAGAGAGAAGAAGCTGTAAGAAAAATCCATGAACTTGTCGGGACTGATCTGCGTAGGCTTGCGGACGACTACGGGATTACTGTTTTCCGCGAAGGGCGAAAGAACAAGGGATGGGCAGGCCAAGTCATAGAGAGATACTTGGGATTACCATTAAGCTCGGCTCAGGCGCCCAACTTCGGTTCGTGGGAACTCAAGATGATCTCGCTGAAACGTCTGAAGGATGGCTCACTGGCAGTCAAGGAAACAATGGCCGTGACTATGATAGACGCTTACAACGTGGAACGGACCGAATTTGAAAACAGCCATCTACTTGCGAAATTGAAGAAAG
The DNA here is from genome assembly GCA_001824645.1 of Planctomycetes bacterium RBG_13_46_10. GTDB lineage: Bacteria > Planctomycetota > Phycisphaerae > Sedimentisphaerales > Anaerobacaceae > RBG-13-46-10. The sequence goes on along the minus strand of MHYD01000009.1, from coordinate 1,377 downwards.
CCGTTATCGCTGCGCGTATTTGGACCGGCCAAGAAGATCAATCTTCCATCTTGCATTCGGTAACAACCTTCGACCTCGATGTCCCACAAATCTACGACCAAGTGAAGGCAGATTATGACCTGGTTCGCAATGCAATAAGGAATCAGGGATTTGAATCTCTGACAGGTAAGATGGGTGTTTACATTCAGCCACGTACGAAGGGGCCAGGCCACGGAAGTGTATCGAGAGCGTTCTACGCAAGAACCGAATTCCTGAAAAAATTCATATTCTCCAAACTTGGCTCCTTACGCGCATGGCGAAAGTAAATGACGTAATATCTAACGATTATTCGCCTGAATACACGACGGTTTGGTCATTTCCGCAGCGGGGGAATTGGGCGACACATAATCCGAAATATCGCGGCAATTTTGCTCCGCAGATAGCACGCAATATCATCGAGATGTATTCCGAAAAGGGCGATTGCATCCTCGACCCGATGGTCGGAGCAGGCACAACACTTATCGAGGCAAAACTTTTGGCCAGAAATGCCCTCGGGATGGATATAAATCCACGGGCAATAGAGCTTACAAAAACAGCATTGCGATTCAAACATCATCCGCCGAGCGAGCAGCAGGTGAAAGTTGGCGATGCACGCGATTTGTCATTTCTAAAGGATAATTCATTCGATTTGGTTCTTACCCATCCGCCTTATATGAATATTATCCGCTATTCGGACGGTAAAATTGAAGGCGACCTGTCGAATATTGCAAGCCTGTCGAAGTTTTGCGATGAAATCGAAAAAATCGCTAGAGAATTACTTCGCGT
>MHYD01000009.1:435-536 GCA_001824645.1 Planctomycetes bacterium RBG_13_46_10 | reverse complement strand
CCGAGGCAGGGGGAAGACCTTTCACGCGTCAAATACAGTGGAGAACCACGAGCATAGCTTTTTGCGAAGACGGGCAAATTTCTTTGACGGCATACGCGATA
>MHYD01000009.1:156-383 GCA_001824645.1 Planctomycetes bacterium RBG_13_46_10 | reverse complement strand
GCGGTCCACTTAGGGATGGCTTAAGCTATTGCGCTGCTCGTAATGGTAACGGTGGGTGGCAGCCTCATCCCTAAGGGATGGGGATGGCCATCGCCAAGCTGCGCTTGATGCTGCCACACGAAGAATTTCGCAACATGATCCGGCAATACTGCCGGACTATCTGATAACTTAAAAACCTAATAGAGACAATGGCTGATATAGAAATCAAAAGGCCGCCGAAGAGCGGC
>MHYD01000009.1:0-137 GCA_001824645.1 Planctomycetes bacterium RBG_13_46_10 | reverse complement strand
GATGCCGGGGCCAAGGCACTGGGCGGTTTGGATTATTTTAGTGATACAGTTCCTCGCGGCAATGTTTTCAATGGGGGCGGTTGCGTCGTCTTCCGCTATTTTTGTACACAGCATATTACCCATCGGGCGAAGCCTTT
>MHYD01000008.1:3807-6196 GCA_001824645.1 Planctomycetes bacterium RBG_13_46_10 | reverse complement strand
CCGATTGATATCGGCGGCTGGTTTATCAGTGACAGTAATACGAACCTGACCAAGTACAAAATCGCCGCGGGGACAACCATTGGGCCGTATGGGTATCTGGTTTATTATGAAGACCGGCATTTCGACAATCCATCGGATCCCGGCCGTCTGACCGGCTTTGCCCTGAGCGAGAACGGCGAGAGCCTCTATCTCAGTTCCACTCAGGACGGCCTGCTGACCGGTTATCGGGAAGTGGAAGATTTTGGCGCTTCGGAGACGGGCGTCTCGTTCGGCCGGTACTTCAAGAGCAGCACGGGCACGTATAATTTTGTGTCAATGTCGCAGACGACCGAAGGTTCGGCCAACGCCTATCCGAAGGTCGGCCCGGTGGTCATCAGCGAAATCATGTACAATCCGGACTGGCCGGTAGGCGGCACTTATACGAATGACCAGTACGAATATATCGAGCTGTGCAACATCAGCTCCGAGCCGGTGACGCTGTACAGTTTCGAAACGAACCTGGCGTGGAAGTTCACCGATGGGATTGACTTTACTTTCCCGGACGATACGCCGGTAACGATTCCCGCGGGTGGTTATGTGTTGGTGGTCAAGCATCCTGCGGCGTTTTCCTGGCGTTATCCGGAAGTTCCTGCGGAAAAGATTTTCGGCCCTTATGACGGCAGTCTAAATAACGCCGGCGAGACTGTGGAGCTGTCGATGCCGGGCGAGGTCGATGGCCTGGGCGGCGGGTACACCATTCGCGTGGACCGGGTCAGTTACAGCGACGGCTCGCATCCGGCGGATTGTCCGGGCGGAATTGACCTTTGGCCGAGCCAGGCCGACGGCGAGGGCTATTCCCTGACGCGGAAGCTTCTTTCCGACTACGGCAACGATCCGGCCAACTGGCTCGCGGAAACTCCTTCCCCCGCCGAGTAACTCTCATTTGATAATTTATAAGCTTCGACATCATTTCAATAGCGTTATCGTTTTCTAAGGGTTTTCCAGATAATTACTTCCGCCCACTTGAAGTTAAAATAGACCTGAAAGAACGAGACAAGAATTTTTTAAAAAAGCCCTATAATATCGTTGAATATTCACTGGAAATACTATACTAATTACGTTTGATGCCAGGGAAATAGTTGTATCCGTTATGTATGTCCAATAAAAAATAAGTTTAAATTGGTTATAAAATATTTCCAGATGGTACTTTTTATAGGATGCGCTGTTCTGTTAGAGTTTGTGATTTTATTATTGACAAATTTCTATAAATAGTGTATACTTAACAACATGGCATTCGGAGGTGTGTGGTGAAAACTGCTTGGTTTCGACATCCTATTGGATTTCTCACACTTAATACATGTCACTCTATGCCTGAGAGTTAGCAGAGGTTTGGGGATGAATCGTTATTTTTCTGCAAACGTAAGGGAGTGTAAGAATAAATGTTGCGGGACTTTAGCCATGAAAAATAAAAGAACAAAAAGTATTTTCAGAACTCATGTTTTCTTAGTCTTTCTGGCAGTCACTCTGTCGATAGCGGTGATAACAGAAACAACCAAAGCAAAATCGCTGTACGTCATCACGAATATTGAAACGAATCCAGAACCATTACAAGCTTATGATATTGGAATCGATGGAGCTTTAACATTTCAAACGGAGCATTACATCCCGCGGATTGGGCTTGGTGCCGTTGGGTTGGCTATCGATTCGGATAACGGGTATCTGTTTATCACGTATGAAGAGTCATCAGAAATCTTTTTAGTGAATGCGGAAACGATGACAACCGTGGGGAGCTTCATCGCCCCGGATGCCACTGATTTGGCCGGGATCGTTTACGACCATGGAAAAAAATTACTCTACTGTGTCGATCGAGGGACGAACTTGTTGTATGTGTATCGATGGGATGCGATTAATGTCAAACTCGAAGAAGTCATCGGCTCGCCTTTTAATTTGAGAAGAGCGACTGCTTATGGGATTACTCTTGAAGAAATTGATGATATTCTCTATGTTGCAAACGGCACAAAAGAGATTTATGCGTATAATACGTCCGATTGGTCGTTGGTACGGACCATCACGGTAAGTCGTGTTGCCATAAGCGTTGCCGTTGGTGTCAAATATGGCTATTTGTATTCCGGCGGAGGATATGTGGGGAATAATTACCTGACACAATACCATTTGGCTACAGGGATTGAAAAAGAGGTCCAAGTTGAGCCTGATGCCGGTGTGATGGGCCTTGGAGTGGATCCGGACACGGGTCTGGTGTATATGTGCACCGGCAGAGATCAGTGGCCCGGCGGAGACAATCTTCTTATTTACGACAGAACCCTTCGACAAGTCGGAAAGATTCCATCCATCGGAAATAAACCGACCGGTTTAGCTATTCCGGGCAAAGACATCGGTTACAATCCGCTGA
>MHYD01000008.1:577-3749 GCA_001824645.1 Planctomycetes bacterium RBG_13_46_10 | reverse complement strand
TGCGGGGGCCGGTAGTCAAATCACCTATACTATTTCCTTCGATAACTTGGAGATCAATAGCGATATAACCGACTTAGTCATCGTCGATACGCTTCCGAGGGATGTGATTTTTGTCAGCGCTGATGAGGATAAAATTTTTGGAAAGTATGATTCTTTCACACACACGTATACCTGGACGTATCCGGTTCTATCCCGGGGAACTCGGGCCTCTGTCGACTTGACGGTTCAGATCAAGGACAATATCGATCCTGGGACGAGCTTTACAAATTACGTGACGATCAACAGCAATGAAACGCCACGCACGACAAAAAGGATTAAAGTGTACTCCACATGCAATCCTCTTAGTATCAGAAAGAGCGTCAAGGGAGTTTTATCGGGCCAGACGAAGATGGTCGAGGCCGGTGAAGAGATCACCTATCGAATCTACTTTAATAATAATGATAATGATTTCACGGCCACCGGTGTAACCATCGTGGATATTCTTCCCAAAGAGGTGAGCTTTGTCAGTGCCGATTACGATCAGTCGCTCGGAACTTATGATGAGGATACACATACATATACATGGAGATATGTCCCTTTGGAACCAGGAGATGCCACGGCTGTTCAGTTGACCGTCGAGGTGAAACCCGATATCGTTCCCGGGACGACGATTACCAATGTTGCCAGGATCGACAGCGAGCAAACTCCGGAGGCGAGTTCACGTGTCGATGTGATGACATCCGGCGTGGTGAATCGTCTCAATCTGAGCAAGACGGTGGTGGGGGCTATCGCAGAAGTTGAAAAGGTCGCGTTGAATGAGGAAGTGACTTATTGCATCTGTTTCGATAGCAATGACATTGTTCAACCCGTGACGAAGGTTTCTTTGGTCGACGTCCTGCCCAAGGAAGTCACTTTTATCAAGGCTGATGGGGGTGGAATTATCGGTCATTATGATACGAATACACACACATATACCTGGATGTATCCATTTATTGAGCCCGGGCAAGTGTTTCGCCTGGAGTTAACCGTAAAGGTCAATGAAGACGTCGCCCTGGGCCAGACCATTACAAATATCGTCACAATCGACGCCGAAGAAACGCCTCCGACAACGGCAAGTGTTGATATTCTCACCGATGAAGGCGGATGGCAGGTTGATCATATGGAGATCATTCCCAAGATCATCGGGCGTAATGATGCCCTCACAGAGATCACGGCTGTCCTGGTTTTCCCGGAAGGTGTCGGGATCGACGATATCAGTAATGACCTACTGGTTCTTTTCCCCGGCAACATCGAAGCCACCGAACAATCAGTGACTGAAATAGAGGGCAGAACTGTCGTCACCGCGCTGTTCGATAAGACCAAATTGTTGAACGCGATCCCTGGCTATTATGGCGAGCTCCCTGTGGAAGTTTTAGGTAAATTCACATCCGGTAATACTTTCTACGGAACAGATATCATTCATATCGCCGTTGAGATGCAGGTCAATCCCGACACCATCAGGCGCAACGGTGCCCAGGTCAATTTCAAGGCCGTTCTACAGTTACCCGGTAAAAAAGCAAGTGATATCAGCGATGCGCCGGCGGTTCTCTCTATTTTCTCTCCGGAGGACATCGAGGCCAATATCGAGGAAAAATCTCGATACGTCGTTAACACAAGTGATGCAGTCATATTTAATGCCTGGTTTGGTGTGAGGGAACTGATGAATGCCGTCCCCGGCTATTACGGCAATCTGACTGTCATTGTTCGAGGCACCTTGAAGGGGACGTCGGAGCTGCCGGAAAAATCTTTCTATGGAAAAGCAGACATAAGGATCAGCAGATTCGCGGGTAATTAATGATTGTAGTCCCATCGATTGTTGACTGAAAGAAACTCCTTGTACGTACGCGGATGGAATTGATTCAGCTAATGCACCATGTTTACACGTCACATGCTGAAAGTCGCGTCATCTTTTTTATATTCAACCGATTCTTGACGGCACTTAGGTCGGTTTCTGCCTGATTAGAATTTCCAGAAAGTTCCCACACCGACGCCCCAGGCGTCACTTGTAAACTGAAACTCCGTGAATAATGAGCTGTTTTCGCCCAGATACCATTGTGCACCGGCATAGCCGCCGAATTGAGACTCTTCCCTGATTTCAATATCGGATTTATCAAATTGTGATACCCCAGGCGTCTGACCTTTGATATCAAGGTCTCCGGTTACAAAATGCAAGAATGGTCCTGCATAAAACCGGAACGTGTCTAATTCTATCGTGGGCCCGACGGCGACCTGGACTTCCCAGTATTTAATCTCGGCATCGCCGGAGAACGTAGGATCATTATCGATTGAAATATCGCTTTCACCCGGATTGGCCCATGTGATTTGAATGATTCCACCCCATGTCGTATCGCCTTCCTGGTAAAAGGTTGCCCTGGTGCCGATCCCCCAGGCGAGTCCGTGGCTGCCATCGAAATCCTTAAACTTGTCCCCATCAGTATCGTCGGAATTGATCGCGGTGATATCGGCCTGGGCGTCAGTCACACCTAACCGGAGAAAGAAATCCCAGTTTTCCGACAAGCCGGCACTCAAACGGCCCATAATCATATTTGATTTGAGGTTTTCGATTTTGTATTTCCTAAAATCAGATTCCCATGATGGAGCTCCCTGTTCCAATGTTTTTATTGTACCAAATGCTTTTAAGTCCATTTCACTGTGTTCAAACTCAAGGCCGAAAAGGGTTTCACCCTCCTGCAGAGTCGCTCTTGGGGGGCCCATGGGGGTTATAGCAATAGCATTCGAACCATAAACACCCACCACCATAACGGCAAGAGCTAACAATACTCTTTTCTTTTCCATAATTATTCCTTTCTATATCTATACGGCATTTTCTGATATTTTCGGCCTTATGGTCCTACAACAAATCATATCGACCCATACGGGCCAAAAAGTTCTCTTTTTTTTAAAGATTTACTGGTTAGACCGCGTATCAATATTGATACGCTTTGTTGGGAATAGCCTAAATTATTGAGGGATCTGTTCTGAGTTTTAACACCTCCTCATTCTCGGGATTTGTTCTCGGCATTATTGTTAATACCTGTCCGTCACTTTCTTGGAAACGATCAGGTATTCTCATCAACATGAAGATTATATATGCCGGTAGTGATAATGCAATATTTATCAAAAAAAAACTCAAGAAATTATGATGAATGAATGA
>MHYD01000008.1:270-554 GCA_001824645.1 Planctomycetes bacterium RBG_13_46_10 | reverse complement strand
CGAAAAAAATGAATAAACTTCACATTCTCAATTTCCTGTAAGTAAGCGATACAAGTTCTGGATTTGAAGAGAAGTTATTTCTTATAAGGAGGATTCCTACGCTTTGGAAAAAGCCAACTCATTTGATAACAAAGAGTTATAGCTGGGACATGATATCGTCAAGACTTATTGCTCAGAACAATTCGGCGAATTGGTTACTTGTCGTCGCAGGTTGTTTGGATATTTATCTTGCTACTGGCTGTGTTGAAGTGTTATTTACGCTTTTTTATGATATAAGCGGTGTA
>MHYD01000008.1:0-207 GCA_001824645.1 Planctomycetes bacterium RBG_13_46_10 | reverse complement strand
TTGTTCATAGATTTGAGCCATTTCGTAAAGGAGTTTCTCGAGTCTGGAAAAATACTCATTTTCGGAAAAGCTCTCTTTTGCATCTCGCAGCTTGACGACCTCAAGCTCGAGCCGGTCGCGCTTGGCGCGCATTTGTGCGGACATGTTGTCTTCGGCTTCGCTTCGGATCAGGTGGAGCTGGTGGGCGCGATAGCCGTCAAGAGATGC
>MHYD01000007.1:6164-7379 GCA_001824645.1 Planctomycetes bacterium RBG_13_46_10 | reverse complement strand
CGAAGAGGATATGGTTAGATTCTGGGTAGATGGGTGGGGGTCTATAGCAGGTTTTCTTATAGCTCTGGTTATGGTGTACATAGTGGGAGCAGTGCTGGCCAGTGTCGTGGGTAAAGCGCTGTGGCGAATGGTCGAAAAATTCATAATGAGTACGCCATTTTTAAAGCAGGTCTACCCTTACGTAAAACAAATTACCGATTTTCTGCTGAAACCGGAAGAGCAGGAAAAGTTGTTTTCGAAGGTGGTTTTAGTCGAGTATCCGCGAAAAGGTCTGTGGTCGGTTGGGTTGGTCACCGGCTCAGGAATTAGAAAATTAGAAGATAAAACAGAAAAGGAATTTTTGGCAGTTTTTATTGCGACCACGCCTTCGCCGGTTACAGGTTTTGTGATAATGGTTCCGAAAGATGAAGTTTTAGATGCCGGTATGACAATAGAAGATGCGATTAAATTTATCGTCAGCGGTGGAGTAATATCGCCGAGCAGCCAGTTGAGCGAAGGCGACAAATCCGGGGTTTTGCTGAGTCCGGTCTCGGCGGCCAAAGAATAAAAAATATTTTGTTATAAGAAAGTTTAAGGAGAACGATTTTGCTTTTCATGATTAGCGGCAAACATGTCGGCATAACGGAAGCCGTAAAAAAGTACGCAGAGGAAAAGACATCCAAGCTTCCCAAATATTACAACAGTATCAACCAGATTGAGGTAATTATCGACGGTGAGCCAAACGGCAAGACGAGTGTTGAGATAATCGCCAAAGGCGAACACAGTAAGATTTTCGTTGGTACCGAAACCGATGCAGACATTTATCGCTGTATCGACGCGGCTGTTCATAAAATTGAAGAGCAACTGAGAAGGAAAAAGGGCAGGGAGCGCGACAATAAACACGCGGACAATAAACACGCGGGAGAGGCAGAATCGGAATAATTTGCAATTGTGCAAAAAATGTTTCGTGATTGCGATTTAATAAGGCAAAACGGTTAAGGAATATTTCCGAGGAGATAAGATGAAGTTTGCAGATTTTATCTGTTTTGAGGCGATAATTCCAGAACTGAGAGCTAAGGACCGCAACAGTGCGATAGCGGAGCTTGTTTCATCCCTTCACAAAGCCGGGCGACTCGGCAAAAGTAAGGGGAATTGTGAAGAAATTACCAAAGCAGTTATAAAAAGAGAGAATGAGGCAAGCACAGGCATGGGCAAAGGTGTCGCAGTGCCCCATGT
>MHYD01000007.1:5871-6042 GCA_001824645.1 Planctomycetes bacterium RBG_13_46_10 | reverse complement strand
ACCCAGACAAACATTTACAGGTAATGGAAAGCGTCTTCAAGCATTTACAGGAAGAAAAGTTCCGCAAGTTTCTAAGACAATCAAAAGAAGCCAAAGACATTGAAGACCTTCTGAGAGAGGCCGATGAAAATCCGTCTTTATAACGTGAATTTATGAATATAATAAAGAGGT
>MHYD01000007.1:5441-5771 GCA_001824645.1 Planctomycetes bacterium RBG_13_46_10 | reverse complement strand
GGCAATGCAATTTGTTGACGTTGCGAACCGCTTTGAGAGCGATATCACAGTCAGCAACAATGAAAACAGTGTGGATGGCAAGAGTATTATGCAGATGAGCATGCTTGCAGCGACCTGCGGCACCAAGCTGAAGATTAAAGCCGAAGGCCCCGACGCCCAGCAGGCCATCGATGCGCTGCGAGAACTCGTGGAAGAAAAGCATTTTGACGAGCCAACGCCGGAAGAACGCAAAAAGTGTCAAGATTAGGTAGAAGTTTGCGATGGAAATAAAAAAGGGAGTAGCTGTTTCGCCGGGTATCGCCATTGCTAAATCACTGGTTATTGACTCGG
>MHYD01000007.1:233-5419 GCA_001824645.1 Planctomycetes bacterium RBG_13_46_10 | reverse complement strand
CTCAGTAAAACCAACGCAGCGGATGATAGAAATTCAGCGGGCCAGGAACGCCTTCAGGGCCGCAACCGACGAATTAACCCGGCTACAAGCGGAACAAGAAGAAACAATAGAACGGCGTAAAATAAAAGATATTTTCGCCGTTCACCTGAGTTATCTGCGGGACAGATATCTACGTAGAAAGATAACAGACTTGATTCATTCAGAATCAGTAACGGCAGAATACGCTGTTTCCGCAACGCTACGGGAGATTGCATCGAGCTTTGCCAAGGTAAAAGACACATATATCAGCGAACGGGCGGCGGACATATACGATATCGAAAAACGTCTGCTCAAGCAGCTTGTCGGCGGCAGGCGAGAAGATGTAGAACATTTGACCGAAGAGGTCGCTGTCGTCGCCAGAAACTTAAGCCCTACCCAAACCGCAGGACTTAACAAGGAGTTTGTAAAAGGCATCGCCACCGATGCGGGCGGAAGAACAAGCCATACGGCAATAGTTGCAAGGTCGCTCGGCATACCAGCGGTGGTAGCATTGGAAGACCTTACAGAAACCACCACCGGCGGGGACATTGTCATTATTGACGGCAATCGCGGCATTGTCATTGTAAATCCGGATGATGAGACAATGCGGCAATATGAAGAATATTCGCACGAGCTTGCAGAACTTGAGCAAAGGCTTGACGCGATAAAAGAAGAGCCGGCCGAAACCCGCGACGGCGTGAGAATAACACTGTTAGGCAATATCGAGTTCCCTGATGAGGCGGGAGTAGTTTTGCAAAAAGGCGGGGAAGGCATAGGATTATACCGGACGGAGTTTTTATATCTCAACAGGCCCACCGAACCTACGGAAGAAGAGCATTATCAGGCTTACGCCGAAACCGTGCGTGTTTTCAAGCAACGGCCGGTCATAATAAGAACTTTTGACCTCGGGGCGGACAAATATACACAAAGCAAACGTTTCGCTCCCGAGCCGAACCCGTTTTTGGGGCTTAGGTCAATTAGATTCTGCCTGCAGAACCTCACGCTGTTCAAAACGCAGTTGCGCGCAATTTTACGTGCCTCGGTTCTCGGTGAAGTCAAAATAATGTTTCCGCTGATTACACACCTTCAGGAATTGATGCAGACTAAGATGATTTTGCGGGACGTTATGGAAGACCTCGACGAAGAATCTATAGAATACAACAGAGACATTAAGATAGGCGTGATGATTGAGACTCCGTCTGCGGCTTTGACCGCTTTTACGCTTGCAAGAGATGTTGATTTTTTCAGCATCGGAACGAATGACCTCATTCAATATACTCTGGCGGTTGACAGAGGCAATGAGCTGGTTTCCACTCTATATTCATCGGTGGACCCCGCGGTGCTGCGGCTTATCAGGACGGTCATTCAGGATGCGCACAAAGCGCAAATAGAGCTTAGTCTATGTGGAGAGATGGCCTCTGAGCCGGAGTATATTATGCTGCTGCTGGGAATGGGAGTGCGGACGCTTTCGCTTACTCCGCCGATGATACCGGAAATAAAACAAATTATTCGCTCTGTTACGATAGAAGATTGTAACGATGTGGCAAGGGCAGTTATTAGTATGAATTCAGAAAGGCAGATTTCAAGCTATCTGCGCGATGCTGCGAGGAAAATTCTGCCTGAAGCCTTCTAACAAAAAGAATTTAAAGATTCGGGAGACAAATATATAGCCGTTGCAAAAGAAACTATACTGGTTCTGATTGAATTCAAGGTCAGAGGCAATCTGAGATTCTTGTCGCACGCCGAAACGGTCAGAGTCTTTCAGCGGGCCTGCGTCCGCGGGGGCATAAACTTGCTGTATAGCGAAGGATTCAATCCCCGTCCGAAGCTTTCCCTGCCCCTGCCGAAAAGCGTAGGAATTGAGGTAGATAATGATTTGCTGTGTTTCCAGATGCAGATAAATACGACAGCACAGGAACATACGTCCTGTGGACCCCCTACAGGGAGCATAAGCAATTTCCCGGCTTCAGCTATAGCCAGACTTTCAGAGCAATTACCCCCCGGTTTTGAACTGCTCTCGGTCAGGACGGCAAAAACAAATGCCTCTGTACAACCTTGTCAGGCAGCGTATCTGCTGGAAATAAGAAAAGAAAATATCGACGAAAGGTTAAAAAGCAGGATTAAATATCTGTTGGACAGTAAAAATCTCAATTTTCAGCGGCGGATAAATTCTGAAAACTCGCGATTCAAAAACATAGACGTCAGGCCTTACCTGAAATCGATTGAATTAAATGACGCGGGGGTAACCGTTGAGTGCAAAATCAGCACAGCCGGTACTATACGTGTTGATGAGATTTTGGAACTGCTGGAGCTGGACTATAGTATACTAACGGCACCGATTAGGCGCACGAGTGTGCAATGGCTTATTAATGAGTCGTAAACACCGATAAGGACGAAACAATGGCAAGAGAAATGCTGATAAATATGGCTGAGAGCGAAGAGTGCCGGGTTGCAATAGTAGAAGACGGCGCACTTGAAGAGCTGTACGTGGAAAGAGCGAGTCTGAGCAGGCATGTCGGTAATATCTACAAGGGGAAAGTAGTAAATATCGAATCAGGGATACAAGCAGTATTCATAGATTTCGGGACAGGCAAGAACGGGTTCCTTCATATAAGTGACCTGCACCCCAAGTATTTCCCAGATGCGGACAGCGATTTAACAGAAACGGTCGGCCGAAGAAAAGCCCTGAAGGAACGGCTGCCCATACAGAACTGCCTCCATAAAGGCCAGGAGCTTGTTGTTCAGGTCACAAAAGAAGGAATCAACACCAAAGGCCCGACGCTCAGCACATATCTTGCTTTGCCGGGCAAGTTCCTTGTTATGATGCCGTGGATGCGAAAGCTCGGCATCTCACATAAAATTGAAGATGATAATGAGCGAACTCGTTTGCGGCAAATTCTCAACGAAAGCAGGCCGCCCAAGGATATGGGATTTATTATCCGAACAGCAGGACAGGGCTGCTCAAAAAGAGATATTCAAAATGATTTGAAGTATCTTAAGAGATTGTGGAGCGCCATCGAAAAAAGAATAGAAGCTGAAAAGGCGCCGTGCGGGATTTATCAGGAGTCCGATTTAGTTACGCGAACATTGAGAGACGTTCTTAACAGCAAAGTAAACAAGATAGTATGCGACTCAGAAAATGTTGTCCGAAAAATTCGTGATTTTCTTTCGATAGCGACGCCGCGACTGAAACAAAGCGTGGTTTATTATGACAGCAAAGTTCCGCTATTTCATAAATACCGTATTGAAGACGAAATCGCCAAAATACAATCTCGAACGGTAGCCCTTAAAGGCGGCGGCTCAATTATAATTGAGCAAACCGAGGCGCTGGTGGCTATAGATGTCAACAGCGGCCGGTACCGCAAGGGACAGGGAGCAGAGCAAACCGCTTACAAAACAAATATGGAAGCGGCTGTGGAAATAGCTCGGCAGCTAAGACTGCGAGACCTTGGCGGATTAATTATTTGTGATTTTATTGATATGCGAAGCGAAAAACACCGCCGCGAGGTCGAAAGGACATTTCGCAATGCCATCAAGACCGACCGTGCACGTTCGAGAATATTGAGGATAAGCAAATTCGGTGTGGTGGAAATGACCCGCCAGCGAATGCGTCCTTCGCTGCAGTCAACCACTTATCTGGTATGTCCTAACTGCGGGGGCGTGGGCTTTATTAAAAGCCACGAATCCGTAGCTATCGAGATTATTCGGCTGTTGAATCTTTCGGCATCGAAAGAGCAGATAAAACGCATAGAGCTGTTCGTCTCGCCGGAAGTCGGCAGCTACCTGCAGAATGAGAAACGCGTTGCTATCGCTCAGATAGAGCAGCTCAGCAACAAGCGCGTGATTGTACACGCCGAGCCTGACTATGTCGGCGAAAAACACAATCTCGTATGTTACAACGACCGTGGTAGTGTGGTAAAATTGTAGCGGCCCTGCAACGTACGACAAAAAATATTCAAATGAAAAAGAAACCCAAAAAAAACTTCGCTGATATACAACTGCTGATTATGGATGTTGACGGCGTTCTTACGGACGGAACTGTAATGATTAACGGCGACGGCAGCGAAGGCAAATCTTTTAACCTGCTCGACGGCCACGGCATAAAAATGTGGAAAAGAGCTGGACTGAAAACCGCTTTTTTAAGCGGCAGATTTTCGAAGGCAACCGACTGCCGTGCAAAAGATCTCAATATAGACTATTGTCTCCAGGATTGCTTTGACAAGCTCCCTGCCCTTAAGAAGCTGCTTGAAGAGGCGCAAGTGCAGGCAAAGAATGCCGCATATATCGGCGACGACCTGATGGATTTGCCGGTAATAAGATACGTCGGCTTCGGAGCTGCCGTCGCAAATGCAGTTGACGAAGTTAAGAAAAAAGCTGATTATGTAACAGCCAGAGCCGGAGGCGGAGGGGCCGTGCGGGAAGTAATAGAATACATTCTGAAAAATGCCGGCAAATGGCAGGAACTTATAAAAAAATATATGTCTGACTCTGAACTGACATAAATGAATTTGATGCAGGTTTTAAATTATGGACTTCAAGTCGCGTAAACTCTATGTATGGCTCATCTCTGCAGGAGCGATACTCGTAATATACCTGCTTTATAATCTTATAAGCAGGACACCCCCGATAAAAATCGACACCCCGGAAACCTCCACCGAAAGCGATGCCGTCGAATTTGACAGCAAAATAGGAAAAGTCGGCAACGTGGGGATTGGTCCCATCCAAAAAGCCAGATACACGCACCTCGACGACAAAAAGCGGGTTGACCGGGAATTTGGGTTCGAAAAACTTCTGCACGCGGAGGGCAACGCGTGGGAAATTGAAAAGCCGTATATGAATATCTTCCGGCACAATCTTAAATGCTATATGACCGCCGATAAAGGCACTGTTCAAGTTGAGGACGCCGTCGGAAGGGCCACGCCGACAGATGCGACGCTTATCGGAAATGTTGTCATCCACATCTTACCCGAAAAGAGCAGCAGCTTCAGAGAAAGCTTTGTCTATCTCGACGACGTTATTTTCCTAAGTGAAAAATCACAATTTTCAACCGCCGGGCCGGTCAAATTTATTTCCAGTAATGCCCAGATGCTTGGAAAGGGAATGGAGATTGTCTATAACGATGAGCTGGAACGGCTCGAATTTCTTAAAATAATCAACCTGGAAAGTTT
>MHYD01000007.1:0-169 GCA_001824645.1 Planctomycetes bacterium RBG_13_46_10 | reverse complement strand
GCCAATCAGGTCCAAACAGACAAGTGGGAAACAAAAGAGCCCCCATCAGCGGATAATAAAGTAATCGAAAAAAGAAAAGGCGAATACTACAAATGTGTGTTCAGGAAAAATGTCGTCATAGATTGTCCCGAGCAGGTGATTTTAACTGACGAAATCTCTGTTAATGATA
>MHYD01000006.1:1917-5808 GCA_001824645.1 Planctomycetes bacterium RBG_13_46_10 | reverse complement strand
CCATGAGCTTAATGTGGTCGGGTCACTTCACGACCTGTAGAGAACATGGATTGTTTTTCTGAATCCGTGATTTTAAGGATTCTTGAAAATAAAGATTTCTAAAATCAAGGAATATATGAAATTGTAGAAGATGTAGAAGAATTTAAGTACCCGCTGAAAGTTGTATTTACCATCGAAAATGATATAATAATAGTAATAACAAATTATCCTTTAAAAAAGGGAGGGAAGCTATGAAAGTATATTATGATGATGAAGTTGATTCTTTATATTTGAAGCTGGGAGACGATAAGCCGGATGGAGTTATCGAAATCTCTGAAGGCGTTAATATAGATACAACCTCGCAAGATAATATTGTTAGCATCGAAACCCTGAATGCTTTTAAAAAAATCGATTTAAGAACGGTTCTATCTTACTCACTTGAATTTGACAAAGATTTAATAACTCAAAAATTCGCCTAACAATGCACTCCATCTAAGCCGAAACTTTATGAAGAAGGTATTGAATAAAATTGCGCAGAAAAAGAACAATAACATGCGTGCAGAATATAATTTCAAAGGTGGGATACGTGGCAAACATTATAAAGCCATGCAGGCTGGATATACGGTTACAATTCATAAGGCAGATGGTAAAACTATTGTTAAGGACATGACACCGAAAAGAAATTCATTTCTTTACTCCTATGTTGTAGAACACGACGAGGGTCGCGCTCCAAATCCATCAGGGGGTTGCTGCACTCTGGCAAACTGCATGTGTCAAAAAAAAGGTGGTAAGCGGCGCAATATAGTTGAATTGGCAGAAGTTAATGATTGGATAGTTGGCACAGGAGGTGCAGGCAAGAAAAGCGCGGGGCACGGCAAGTTGATATATGCGATGCGAGTAGATGAGAAACTCACGCTTGCACAATATTATAAAGACAAGCGGTTTAAAGGGCGCAAGGGCAACACTAATTCTTCTCGAACTGATACTTATGCCCTTATCTCACAACACTATTTTTACTTTGGCAGAAACGCTATTGACATAGATACCATTCCAAAGCAATACCTCAATCATTCGCTCGAAAAACGATTTAGGGGCTTCCGGCGTGATTTCAGACCAGAATTCATTAAGAATTTAACCCAATGGCTCGAACGCTACTATGAACTTGGTGTTCACGGAGAACCATGTGTAGATGAAGGTAAAGGCTGCACCCATATTCGCAGAAGGACGAAAGGCAAGTGTTATACATAGTATTTCAGATCACGGCAGCGAGCGAGAATTAATTGCAGAAGAATTCTTCTCATTGGGATGTTTCCGTTTCACGACCGAATTTCATAGCGAAGAAATATAACACATCGACCATTGAATATGCAAAATGGGTCGTCACAGACAAATAAAATATTGATATACGTCTGACATTGTCATATATTTTTGTAATGAAGAAGATTTTGAATAAAAAAGAAGAAAAAGATATTTTAGATTCATACAATCGAGGTGAATGGGAACCTATCAAGAATCCAAAACGGGAAATTAAAAAACTTCAGAGGTATGCCCGGAATACACTCCAAAAAGATAAGAGAATAAAATGATAATGCCTATTCAACCTGACAATCCTTTCACGCCACAAGCTGCAAAACGCTGGATTAAGATTCCCCAATGGGCACAGGAAAAGATTTTGGCGAATGTGTTTTGCGGGAAATGCTTAGGCTCAGTTCCTATCATTTTGGAAAAAGCAGAAATGAGAGACAGAGACTTGATCCTCATGGGAACATGTAATAACTGCGGAAAGAAAATTTGCCGGGTCGTTGAGCCAGAATAGGAACTTTTCCGCTTCGCATTTGGATTGTGTATCGAAGAAAAAAACACGTTGAACAATGAATATTTGTTGTGTAAAAGACTCACTGTCATTTCGACCGAAGGCCCACTATAAGTGGGCCGAAGTAGAGAAATCTGCTTTGTAAGCAGACCTCTCCACTCGGTCTTTAGACCTCGGTCGAGGTGACAAACAGAGATTCTGCAATGGATAGCATAATTTATTTTGTAATCATTTCGCTGTTAAGCCGAGGGGCCTTGGCTCAGGTGTTAGAGAAAGCCGAACACCAGACACCGAACGCCGAACAAACAAGTGAATTTTACGGAGAAACACAAGCAATGATATACAAAGGACAAATCAATAGTTTCTTAAAGAGCGCACAAGATGAATTACAGCAGGACATTCTTCCGTTTTGGATAAAATATTGCCAGGATAACGAGTATGGCGGTTTTATCGGCAGGATGTCCAATGACGGGACTATCACAAAGGATGCTCCTAAGGGATTGGTGCTAAATGCCCGGATTTTATGGACGTACTCAGCAGCTTATCGATTCAGCAAAAATAATGAGTACCTGGAGATGGCCAAACGCTCCTTTAATTATCTAATGCAGCACTTTGTGGACAAGCAGCACGGCGGTGCATACTGGCTGCTCGATTACAATGGCAAAGCGATTGATGACAGCAAGGAGTTATATGGTCAATCGTTTCTAATTTACGGCCTGGCGGAATATTTCCTTGCCACTGGGGACAAAGCCGCTCTTGAGAAGGCAAAGGAGCTTTTTTCTCTGATAGAGGAGCACTGTCACGATGATGCGAACAAAGGCTACTTCGAAACTTTCAACCGTGATTGGTCTCCTACTGAAAAGGCCAGGCTGGCATCCGGCAGCGCGAAAGAGAAAAAAACCATGAACACGCACCTTCATCTTCTGGAGGCATATACAAACCTGTATCGTGTATGGAAGGACGAAAAGGTAAAAACAAGATTGATAGAGCTAATTGAAATTTTCCAAAAACATATCATCAACTCAAAAACTTTTCATTTCGAGCTGTTCTTCGATGAAAAGTGGCATTCGACCAACAATATTGTTTCATTCGGCCATGATATTGAGGGTAGCTGGCTGCTCTGCGAAGCAGCGGAGGTCCTGGGGCAGCCTAACATAGCCGCGACCGTGAGGGAGTGGTCTCTTAAGATGGCGCAGGCTGTGTACGAGCAGGGACTTGATAAAGATGGCGCTCTCTTCTATGAAGGCAGGGATGGAAAAATCATCAATTCAGATAAAGAGTGGTGGCCGCAGGCGGAAACGGTCGTTGGTTTTCTCAATGCCTACCAGCTTTCCGGAGACGAAAAATTCCTGCAAGCTTCAATCAAGTGCTGGGAATTCATCGAGCAGCGTATTGTTGACCATAAGCATGGCGAATGGTTCTGGCGTGTAAGACGTGACGGTATGCCCGATATGCGGGAGCCAAAGGTGTCGGAGTGGAAGTGCCCGTATCATAATGCCCGGGCATGTTTTGAGACAATACGCAGGCTCAGAGCCATAAACAAAGGAGGTTAAAACAAATGCAGAAGGCAGCTTTCAACAAGAAAGTCAAGGCTCTTTTTGACAGTCACAAGAGACTCATCAGGCGTAAAAACGTTAAAATCGAAAATGGCGACGGTATACTCGACCGATACAAATATCCCGTTTTGACGGCTGAGCATACGCCGGTCTTCTGGCGATATGATTTGAACAATAAGACTAATCCCCACCTGATGACGCGATTGGGCATCAACAGTACCTTCAACGCCGGTGCAATCGGGCTGGGCGGCAAGATATATCTGATAGTCCGTGTTGAGGGTTATGACCGCAAGAGCTTTTTCGCTGTGGCAGAAAGCAAGAACGGCATCGACAACTTCCGGTTCTGGGATTTTCCAATTGTAATGCCCGAAACGGATGACCCGGAGACAAACGTCTATGACATGCGGCTGACCAAACACGAGGATGGCTGTATCTATGGTCTTTTTTGCACTGAGCGAAAGGATCCAAACGCTGCCAGGGGTGATTTATCATCGGCTGTTGCACAATGTGGTATCGCTCGCACAAAGGACCTGGCCAAGTGGG
>MHYD01000006.1:0-1906 GCA_001824645.1 Planctomycetes bacterium RBG_13_46_10 | reverse complement strand
GATTTAAAGACCGGCTCTCCTCAGCAGCGAAACGTTGTACTGCATCCTGAGTTTGTTGATGGTAAGTACGGCTTCTATACACGCCCGCAGGATGGTTTTATTGAGGCTGGCTCGGGCGGCGGAATAGGCTGGAGTCTGGCTGACAATATGGAACATGCTTGTCTCGGTAACGAAATTATTGTTGATGACCGAAAGTATCATACCATTAAGGAATCAAAGAACGGCCTGGGACCAGCTCCTATTAAAACCGACCAGGGCTGGCTGCAACTGGCGCACGGGGTGAGGGCTTGTGCCGCCGGCCTGCGATACGTTCTTTATGCCTTTCTGACAAAACTCGATAAGCCCTGGGAAATCACACACGCACCGGGCGGGTATCTCTTGGCGCCGCAAGGCGAAGAACGTATTGGCGACGTCTCGAATGTGGTCTTCAGCAGCGGCTGGGTGGCCCGTGATAATGGAGAGTTGTTTGTCTATTATGGCTCATCAGACACACGGATGCACGTAGCTACGACAACGGTCACAAAAATGCTCGACTACGTGTTGCATACACCTGAGGATCCCCTTCGCTCTGCTGCTTGCGTGGCCCGGAGAATAGAGCTTATCAACAAAAATCTAAAAGTGATGAAAAGTCTAAGGATGTGAGTGAATTTCTTTATCTTGGATTTACAGTGCTGTTAATTTTAGAATATAATGAAAAACGATGGTAGATAAGAAAAAATACAGCACAAGTCAATTGCTTAATTTTGTACAGGATTCATATCTTGAGAGGACATCACGGCCTTTTTACGCCCTTGTTTTTTTGCTTCCGTTCATTGTTGTTTACGAGATTGGAACGATACTAATCAATACCGATGTGCTTAATCGCACTCAGGACCGGGTAGTGGCTTTTATCTGGCTACAGAATTTTCTTGATGGTTATTTAGGACTTGGAAGCAGGTTTGCGTGGATAGCACCTCCTTTGACAGTGGTAATAGTCCTGTTAGCACTGCAGTTGACATCACGAAAACGATGGTATTTTAATTTTGCCGATGTAATACCAATGACGATTGAGTGTAGTTTGCTCGCGGTGCCCTTGATTGTTTTAAGTCTGGTATTAAGTGGGCCGGCAGAACCTAAAAACAGTGTCGGCAGGGAGGTCTCTTATAAATCACAGTTTCAAGTTGATTCGAGTGTTAGTCTTCTAATATCTGCCGTTTCAGTTGAGAAAAGTACCTTAAAAGATTTCAACCAAGTAACGCCGAGTTGTTCTTCAATTATTAGCGAAAGACCGCGTTCAATAACCACGCTGACCGGTATGAATGGCGCGAATAATCAATCTCTGCTGGCTAATATTATTACCGGTATCGGTGCAGGGATTTATGAGGAGCTTATTTTCAGGCTGATTTTAATATGTGTCCTGATGATGTTGTTCCAGGATATAATAGGGCTTGAGCATAAAAATGCCATCATTCTTTCGGTTCTTATTTCGGCGGCATTATTCAGCGCACATCACCATATTGTTTATGTCAATGGACAGTTTGCGATGACAGCTCCGTTTAACCGGACGATATTTGGCTTTCGGACAATTGCGGGAGTTTATTTTGCTGTTCTTTTTGCAATTCGGGGTTTTGGAATCACGGCGGGAACACATGCTTTTTATGACATTATTGCAACTGTTCTTAATGTTGCTATTTTTCATCATTAAAAATTTAGTCGCTAATTCATATTTTTAATTTTTTTTCAAAAACTTTCTTCATTGTTACTCTTTTAGATTGCGTATCTTGCAAAACAACCGTCCCATAAGTGCAATTTCCGCTGTTATCAGTATTGATATTGCACTTGAACGAGGCCGGCAATTTTGGTATAATAACCTTGAAATCGAAGTTTCTTATTTGGGATTTTGATTATGGAATCACCGCAAATAAAT
>MHYD01000005.1:4027-6622 GCA_001824645.1 Planctomycetes bacterium RBG_13_46_10 | reverse complement strand
GGTTTTCCCGAGATTTATTTTCAAATATAATAAATTTGCTTTTGCCACTGTCATCGTATTCGGATTGATTGCGGGGGCTTTCACGATTTCTCAGAATTCTTTGCCCGGGGATCCCGCCTTTGTTTTAAAAAAGGCCCTTGAAAGGACCCGCGCTGCTTTCGCCTCACAGCAGGATCTGCCGAAAATCCAACTTGAATTGGCGAACAAACGATTGGAAGAATTGGACAAGATAGCCAAGACCAATCAATCTGATAAACTTGCCCCGGCGATTCAGGAATTTCAGAATAACGTTTCGAAGGCGGCTCGGGAAATAGCCGGCACCGAAAATCCGGATATCAAACAAATCATTTCGGAATCAAGAAAGATAAAGGAAAACACGCAGCAAATTGAGGCATTAGGCGTTGTTGTGGGAGGGACTGATGATTTGGACAGCGCGCTGCTTGAGCTGATTCAGCGGGAAATAAATGATTTGCAGGTAAGGACACTTACCGAAGATCAACAGAAAATTTTCCTGGAAGCAGTGGATGATTTCAGTATCGGGGATTATGCGTCAGTTCTGGAAAAGATTTGGTCGCTAAGCAATCAGCAAAATTAATTTTTGAAAAGAAACCCGCCCTTTCGGGCGTTTGGGTTAGTTTAATTAAATAAATTTAATTTTGATTCCCACTGCGGTGGAACTCTGAAAATTATTACATAATTTTGGAAAGTCGCGATTCGTGGCTACTACGCCCCGAACCAATTCTCACTAAGTTCAAATGGTACGGGGCAAGGAGTGCGGATTCAGATGTACGTCCTGCTGCTCTATGTCCCGTACTCAAATCCGTGAGGATTTGCAGTACTGGGGTAAAGTCACGAAAAGGTGGTCGGCCGACGGAGATAAAAATTGTCGAAATAAAATTAAACAAAAGAAAACATAAATTAACAAATGAGTAACTTTACGAAGAAAATTGTAGCTATTGCTACAGCTTTGTCAGTTACCGTTATGGTTGCAGGTCCTGTAGGGGCTGCAACCGTTGAAGAACTTCAAGCCTTAATAACCAGCTTGACTGCGCAATTGGCAAGTTTAACCACTCAGCTAAATGCACTTCAGGGTGGCGGAGGCGGAACTTTCGCTGGTTGTACCATCACATCCTTTACGAGAAATCTTTCTCAAGGCATGTCAGGTGACGATGTCAAATGTTTGCAGATTATCTTAAACTCTGACCCAGTCACTAGATTAGGTACGCAAGCCCAAGGTTTAGCAGGTTCACCCGGTAACGAAACAATTTATTTCGGCCCCTTAACAAAGGCAGCCGTTATTAAGTTTCAAGCAAAATACGCAGAAGAAGTTTTAGCTCAATGGGGCTTAACCGCCGGCACAGGTTATGTCGGTCCGAGCACAAGAGCTAAATTGAACACAATGTTCGGAACAGGCGGAACAGGAGGAACAGGCGGAACTCCAGGCATGGTTTCTGTCGGTTTGGCAAATACTACCCCAGCCGCAGGAGCAGTTGCGACGGGTTCTCAAGACGTAGTGTTCACTATGGTTAATTTCTCTTCTGGCTCTCAGGCATATACTGTCAACAGCATTGCCGTCACCAGAAGCGGAATTTCAACCAATGCCAATGTTTCCAATGTAAAATTGTATGACGGAACTACGCAGATTGGCTCGACCCAAGCGCTAAATAGCGTGACCAATAAAGCGACCTTCAGCAATTTGAATTGGATCGTTCCGGCAAATTCAGTTAAAACCTTAACCATTAAAGCCAGCATCAGCTCATCGGCCGGTGTCAGCAATTCCATAATTTTAGGAATTGCCGCCTTGTCAGACGTTTCGGCATCTGTCACGTTATCGGGGACTTTCCCAATCAACGGAAACCCCATGACAGTGGCTAGTGTCGGAGTTGGCTCTTTGACTGCTGATATGTTGGGCACTCCAGCTGACTCTACCCCCATTTCGGGAAGCGTTGACCAGCACGTAGCGACATTGCAGTTACAAGCAGGAGCTGGTGAGGGATTTAATGTAAATTCCATTAAATTGACTCAAGTGGGTACCGCAGGAAACGCAGATGTCTTTAATGTCACGCTGAAATACGGCGCAACAGTTGTGGCAACAGCAGCTTCACTAAGCAATTCTGTCGCAACCTTCACAGGCTCTCCTTTGATCAATATTCCCGCAGGAACTTCCAAGAACTTAGATATTTATGTAGATTTAGGTTCTGGAATTAACACCTCAAGGACAGTTAGGTTTGAAGTAACGCAAGCCGCTGACATCGTGGCTGTCGGATTAAACTCCGGGGGCCAGGTAACAGTTGCAGCAGCTGCGGCATTTCCCGAACAGTCAACTGCCCAGACCATTTCTCAAGGCACTTTAGTCGTGTCCCTTGATACAGCTACAGCTCCTACTGCACAGACCTATGTTATAGGCACTACCAACAGAGTTTTTTCTGCCATAAAATTCAGCGCAGGAGCCACCGAAGGAGTCAGGGTGACTCAAATTACTTTGACTTTAACGGGCACGGGATCTGCCAGCGACATTTCAAATATTGCCTTATATGACGGCAATACTTTGATTGCAGGGCCTGCCGGAATTTCAGGAAGCACCGTCCAGTTCGG
>MHYD01000005.1:0-4016 GCA_001824645.1 Planctomycetes bacterium RBG_13_46_10 | reverse complement strand
TAAATGCCTTTGACGCCACTGGCTTATTTGATATAGCCAAGAGTTCAAATAAAGTAATTACGGTAAAAGCCGATATTTCAAGCGGAGCAACAGCCGACCTTACTGCAATATTGAGCGTCGCTTCAGCAGCTAATGTTAAGGCGGATGGCCTTTCCTCTCAGATGGATGTTCCGTCAACAGGGGTTACAGGCACTGCAACCGGAAGGACAATGACAATCGGAGAGAAGGGGACATTGGCTGTCGCCCTTGACTCTACTTCTCCCGGAGCCCAGACGATTGCAAAGGGCACCGAGAACGCGGTTTTAGCCAGATACTCTTTAACAGCAGGTGCTGGTGAAGACATCGCGGTTTCCACGATCATAGTTCGTCTTTATCACGCCGCGGGCACTTCAACGGCGAACAGCTCGGGATACGTTACAAATGTCAGCATTTGGGATGGTTCAACCCAATTGGGAACAACCTATTCAGCCCCTTCAGGTAGCGCGACATTTAACGCGAACCTGACAGTTCCGGCTGGCACAAAAAAAGTGATTACCGTAAAGGGAACAATTCCGTCAAGCTCACCGGCTTCTTCAACTCACGCCAACTTAATGGCCTTTGAACAGTCGGGAGATGTAGTTTCTACCGGAGTTAGTTCTCTGGCATCAATCACTGAGAGCGGAAACGCTTTGGGTAATTTGATGACCATCGGAAATCCTTCTTTGGCTGTTGCAGGTGCCACTGTGCCAGTTGCTTCAACAAGGGTAGCTAATACCCCTGATGTCCAGATGGCCACATTGCTGCTTACAGCAGGAACTGCAGAGAACGTTACTGTTAATACGGTAAAGGTTTCTTTCGGCTCTACTACATTGTTAGTCGATGGAAGTGCTGCCGACACCAGTCTGTCAAATGTCAGATTGATGGACGGAACGACTCAGGTGGGATACACAATGCAGATTACTTCAGCCAACCCTGACTATGTTCAATTCACTGGGTTGAGCTTGCCTATTACTGCAGGCACCACAAAAGCTCTTGCTGTCGTAGTTGATGTATTAGGATCTTCAGGCTCTTTCTATTGCGGTGTAGCAGCTGCGGCTGACATCACTGGAGTCGGTGCGGTTTCAGGGACAGCAGTTAATTCAACAGGGAGTGCCACGAGTACGGCGTTAGCCCTCACTACTGGTGGAACTTTGGCGGTGTCTGTTTCAGCTTCCACTCCTTTGGCCTCCAACGTCGCAGTTGGATACACTGAAGGAAAAACGGGCGTTGCATTCAGCACGTTCAAATTCACCACTGGAATTGAAGGGGTTGACATTACTCAGCTCAAAATTACGAGAGATGAAGGCGCGGATTCCGATTTCGGAGCAATCTATCTTTATGATGGAGCAACTCTAAAAGGAACAACCTACCTTGAGAATGCTACGGCAACCTTCAACTTTACTCCTGGCCAGTTACGGATCCCCGCAGCTACCAACAAGGACCTTACTATAAAAGCTGATTTGATGGGAATCGCCTCGGGCGTAACCCATGGGGACCAGCCAAGACTCTATATAGCTGCTACCTCGAGCGTGGTTTCTTCTGGGGCAAGCTCAATGAGCGATATTGTCGCGACAACCACTTCGCCCCATCCTACAGCTACAAGCTCGGTGAACCAGATGGCTCTCTACAGGACCACAGCTTCCATAGCTCTTGCTGCAAGTCCCGACATTAACCCGGGCGGATTCATGGAAGTAATGAGAGTAAACATCACGAATAACGGTTTGTATGATTTGACCGTTACTTCATTTGACGTTACTCCTACTTTCGGACCCGACTCAACCAGCTCAGCTTCAGCAAGCACGACTCTCACTTGGCTTGACACTCCAGGAACAACCGTTGCCCAGGGCCTTTCAGCTTCTACCACTGCAACCAAAATCACCATTTCTCCGACCAGCAATCATACTGTTGCTGCAGGCCAAACCAGAACTCTTATTGTCAAAGCCGATACTTCTGGCTTAACGACAGTAGCTGACTGGTTTAGAATGGATTTGGCTGCAATAGCTGACTTTGGATGGACGCCTTCAGGCGGTTCGGAAGTCACAACCTTGACTCCTCCAGGAGCGGCTATTCTCGGTCAGACGTTCGTGTACTAATTTAGCACTTGTGGGCTCAGTCCTCACGCGAGGCCTGGGTTGCTAAGCAACCCGCCCCTTCGAAAGAAGGGGCGGGATTGTTTTTACCGTATTTACTTAAGACAGATTAGTTGATAGAATGTCTTCAGCAGGTTACTATAAAGAAATGATTCTCAAAAGAAGAACTACAATTTTTTTTGTTTCCGGATTATTTTTTTTCTTGCCTATTTTTGTAGGGGCCCAAACCCCCGGCTCGGAAGTTGTTTTCAGCATTGAGCCGTCTTACGATTATTCCGGCAGGCAGGCGGTTACGGCTTTTTTGCAGCAGATAGGGCAGAACGCTTATTTTTATATTGATAATGATTATTATCGGACCCAAAGTCCCGGGCAGAAAACAGAAATTTCTGACGCAATTAATAATTTATCTCGGGAGTTTGACAGCGTTATCTATCCTAAGCTGCGCGAGTTCTACGGTTCCGAAAAAAAACCCGGGATAGACGGAGATGATAAAATTACGGTTCTGCTTTTTAATATGAAAGGAGAAGCCGCCGGTTATTTTAATCCGGCGGATGAATATCCGAAAATCCAGCTGCCCAAATCCAATGAAAGAGAAATGATATATCTTAACGTGGCCCAGGCAACAAGCTCTTGGGCTAAGGGATTTTTAGCCCACGAATTCGTCCACCTTATTACTTTTAATCAAAAGGATGTGATTTTGGGAATTTCTGAGGAAACCTGGCTAAATGAAACCAGGGCTGAATACGCCCCCGCACTGCTCGGCTACAACGATTCTTACGAGGGTAGCATTCTGCAGAAGAGAGTCAGTGACTTTTTACAAAATCCGTCAAATTCTCTGACTAATTGGCAGAATAAAAAATCAGGCTACGGAGTGATAAATTTATTCAGTCAGTATTTAGTAGATCATTATGGCGAAAAGATTATGTCCGGATCAATGAAATCTCCAAAAATCGGAATTGCGTCCATAAACGACGCCTTGGAGAAAAACGGTTTTCAGGACGATTTTAAATTGATTTTTACGCGCTGGACGATAGCTCTTCTGGTTAATGATTGTTCTTTTGGGGAGAAATATTGCTATATAAATCTGGATTTAAAAAGCTTACGCGTGACTCCTGCTGTTAATTTTCTTCCGGTTACGGGGGAAAGCTCGCTCCAAGTTTTTAATGCTACTTTTGACTGGTCGGGGAACTGGTTTAAAATTATTGGCGGCGGGAAAGGAACGTTGACTTTTGATTTTGACGGAGACGATAGCGTTTCATTCGGCGTTCCGTATTTGCTTTGCGATACGTCTGGCAAATGCCAAATCCAGATTCTGTCTTTAGATAATCTGCAAAAAGGAGAAATTTTAATTCCTGATTTTAGCTCAAAATACACTTCTTTAATTTTTGTTCCATCAATTCAAAGCAAAATGTCCGGATTTGAGGGGACAGAACCCACTTATACTTTTTTCTGGAAAGTTTCGATTTCCTCCAATCAGCAAGAGGGGGGTGGCGGAGCTGAAGAAAATAGCGGCCAGATTGCCTCTCTTTTGGCGCAAATTGATCAGCTCAAGAAACAAATTGCAGCTCTCCAGGCGCAAATATCTTCGCTTGTGGCGGGTCAGAGCACGACTTGTTTGAGTTTCCAAGCAGACCTTTATTTCGGCATGACTGACAATGCCGATGTCAGGTGCCTTCAGCAATTCTTGAAAAACCAAGGAAATGCCATTTATCCTCAAGGGTTGATCACCGGCAACTTTTTTTCATTAACGCAAGCCGCGGTGAAGAGATATCAGGCCCAAAAGGGAATAATCCAAACTGGTTATTTTGGCCCGTTGACTCGCGCCGCCGCCAACGCCCAATAACCGGCAAATTTGAACTGATTTGGCACCTCTTGACACCATAATATGATTTGATATTATGAAATTGT
>MHYD01000004.1:4711-6399 GCA_001824645.1 Planctomycetes bacterium RBG_13_46_10 | reverse complement strand
GGTGAACGCTTACAAACTATCAACTATTCTTATGTAGCCACTTCTTGTTTCGTTACCAACTGCATTTTTCACTGTCTTTACTTTATCGGCCAGCCGCCGGAACGGCGATTACTTCATCGATCTGCCTTCATTCTCCCCAGACTTCGGCGATTTTGTCTTTGATTTTCTGTTCATACATTTCAATCAGCTTCTTGTTGGCGTTGACGATTTGCTGCTCGTTTTCGATTTGAGAGACGATTTGCTTTTGCTCTTCGATCGAGGGCAGATGAATCTTTTGACTCTTTACAAAACTCAAATTTGCCATACGGAATTTGCCAGAGCCAAGCAACATGAAATTGGGGTACAGTGTTTGGGCAGCGTAAAAAAGGAATTCTGGTAAAAGCTGTTTCTCATCTATTGGATAGAGCCCCGCTATGTTTTGATTAGTGGTTGATCCGAAAGTGAGAAATCCCGTTTTACCGATAGTTGCACCAACCAAAGCAATAAGTGTAGTTTTGGGATTAAACACTTTAGCAGCAGAATTCTCTAAGCCCTCTTCCGTTATAAACTCCTCAGCATCGTAAACAAAAACATCTTTGCATACAGTAGAACCAACCCAAGGGATTTTACCACCCCAATACTTTGACACATTTCTGCTTGGGGTGCCTCCGGATTGGATGATGGCAACTTTTTCGAGTTCCACTATTGGCCAATCGGGATCGATTTTGATTGTGGGTTTGTAGTTGTCCACGACCTGACGTGCACCGTCGATGATCTTCTGGTAGCTGGCAATTTCGGCCACGATGGCTTTCTGGTCTGCTAAGGGCGGTAAAGGGATCAAAATCCTTTCCAAATTTCCTTTAGTGATATGCACAAGTCCAACGCCACCGTGCAAATTTTCCTCAATCTCTGAAACGGCTTGATTTAGAGCATGATAAAGGAATTCCTTTATGAATATCCCATCAAATTCGACTTTGAAAATGTGTTGATTCAATACGGCCTTTTCTCCATCCCATATATGTGCCCCAAACGATGTGCCTTTTGAACCAGACCAAGAGAACAACAATTCACCTCTTGTAACCAAATGCTTCTTGCTAACTTCACCAGTACAATAGTTGAATTCCGCGTTCCTATTATTAAGATTTTGTATTCTAATGATCGGCAATCCGCCGCTCTCTTTCTTTTCCCAATCTTTTGGTTTAAATGCCCTACCATTTATTAGTTTGCATACTTTACCAATTTCGACCATGTCAAATTTCGATGTATGCCATTTATCAATTACGTTATACCTTTCACCCGACAGATTATAGTCACCGCTTTCGGATATTTTTTTCTTTTCAACTATGTGGGCAAAGGGATCATCTGGGATTTGCGATTCATACTTTTCGATCTTCGATCTGTAGATGTTGAGGAATTTGAGGGCGGCGGGAATGTCGTTCTTGTCGATGGAGCGGCGTTGTGCGCCGAGGTCGAAGCCGTCGTTTTCGATCTTTATAAAGAGAATCTTGTCAATTCGTTTTGCCAGCGATTTATCCATTAGCAAGATACTGGTCTTGACGCCTGAATAGGGATTGAAGACACCGGCCGGTAGTGAGACGACGGCCCAGAGGTAGTTTTCAACCAACATCTTGCGAAGGGCTTTGTAGGCGTTCTGGGACTGGAAGATAATGCCTTCGGGGACGATTACGCCTGCTCGGCCTGAGGGATTG
>MHYD01000004.1:4450-4670 GCA_001824645.1 Planctomycetes bacterium RBG_13_46_10 | reverse complement strand
CTTGGCTCTTATAGCAAAGCGGCTGTGTGGCCGGATGCCACTTTTTGGTGACATGAATGGTGGATTTGCCATTATCACGTCGAAAGTATCGTCCCAGCGATCTTCATAAGTCAATGTGTCGTATTCGAAAATGTGCGGCTGGGAAAAACCGTGCAGATACATATTCACCATCGACAATCGTACCATATCATAAGAGATATCGTAGCCGACAAAATTATCC
>MHYD01000004.1:0-4440 GCA_001824645.1 Planctomycetes bacterium RBG_13_46_10 | reverse complement strand
GTTTCTGGACAGTTGATAACTTTTTGTTATTTCTGATTATGTGCTTATATGCACTGATTAGAAATCCCGCCGTCCCACAGGCAGGATCAAGAATCTTTTCGTGCTTCTGAGGGCTGATAACTTCTACGATAAAGTCGATAATGTGGCGCGGCGTTCTGAACTGACCCGCCTCACCCTGTGAACTGAGCACGCTGAGAAGATACTCAAACGCATCGCCCAATCGCTCACTGTGGTCGTAGGTGAAATTTCTTATCTCCTTTAAAAACGCCCTGAGGGTCTCAGGATCGCGGTATGGCAGATAGGCATTCTTGAATATATCACGGAAAAGTTGCGGAATTTTAGGATTTTTCTCCAGCTTTAACAGCGCTTCGCCATACAGATTTAACAATTCGAATCCGCTTGTATGCGGGTCGAAAATGCTTGACCAGGAATACTTCTCATATTCCCCCACGAAGAAAGAAGGCTTGCCGCCCATATAAACAGACTGTGCATCCATGTCGTCCATGAATTTATAGATCAGTGCGATGGTTATCTGCTCGACCTGTCCTTTCGGATCTGGTACTTTACCAACCAGAATATCACGGCAGTTGTCGATTTTTCTCTTTGTTTCAACGTCGAGCATAATTTATGAAAAAAACATAAAATTTTCTTTTTTTTTATTGAACTTCAATAATTATTTCATATAATTATACATGGAATCTGAAGCATGGCTATCCATGTGGAGGATTCCTCCGGGGATCGAAAGATCCCTTTTTTTATAGCCATACAATTCCCTGAGGGTCCGTATTAGAAGCTACCTTACATAGAACATTGTCAAGACGGTCGAAATAATTGCTTGCTCCTTTCTCTCTGATATACGAATTGGGCTGTATTTTCTGATGAAGGAAATAGGCAACGGTATCCACTGCCTGAATGAAGAATGAGTCCTGAGAATTGCGTGGACTCGGGTCCTCGATAATATATTGCACACTCAGATTTCTGTAATCCGGGCTTGCCTGGTATGGCACTGGATTATAGTACCTCATTCGCCGTAGCAGATTCTTGAGTTTTTTAGTTTCTCCTTCGTCGGGGAATATAGTACCTCTATCATCAGGATTTCGGGGACCGGGAAAATTTTTGAAACTAATAGTGTTTTCGAACCTTTGTATCAATGCACGCCACGCCAATTCAAAGATATCCAAATCGGCTTTGCCCACTTTGGTAACTACAACGTTTATAATGCTGACTTCGGGAAACGTCGATATCTCGTTAATAAAGTGGCGAAGTATCGTCAAGCGATCATGCTTTTTTATTTTAACCAAGTCGCCGGGCCTGCTCAACATTCTTGAAGCACGTATTTCTTCTCGAATTCTAAGGTCGAAGTGTCTCGCTATCCGTTTTTTAAACTCATACAGCCTTGTAAGGCAATCCTTCCAGCGGAGCTCATGAACTACCAAGCCGGATAAAACGAAATAATCCGAAGGTGAATTTGTCAAACCGGTGTCTCCGCTTTCATCGACATACATTAAGTACATCTCACGTCTCCGATGGTTCACATATACTTATTTAATGGAATATAATCCTTAACGTATTCAGGAATTGTCTCGCGCATCTGTGGAGGAAGCTCTATAAAATCCTCACCGACGGGCATCGTAAAGAATTTGGCGTATTCTTTAGTTCGCATAATATCTCTCACCTGCTCTTCTGTCACATAAGCCTTAAGAAAATTCCTAACCGGCAGCACGTAATCCGAGTCAGGTTTATAGATCGAAATAAACTTATCGCATTCTTCGTCAAGTAACTGTTCTTTACTCTTAAAGCCCGGTATCATGCCAAAGATTTTCTCCAATATTTCCCGTAATGTAAGTCGCCGATCAAGCTGCACAGATTTTCTTAATTTCTCAAGATTAAAGAACTCCTCCGGTTTATCGAAAATGTGCTGTAGGATGTAAGCCTCAGCTCCTTCGAAATCGCCGGCTTCTACATTCTGGCGTACAAATTCATCTTCTTTAACCGCATATTCAAAACGTCCAAACAGTTCGCGGTCAACACGCATTCCATCAACTCCAATAGGTGTTTGCTCAAGAGTTTTAAGAGGATCAGGACTAACGTTCTCATAATCAGGTATATGAACGGGCAGCGGCCCTTCGACATCTGTTACACCACCTGTAGGCGGAAGCTCAATCACCTCATCATAATTGAATTGTTCCTCGAAATAATCACAATTGCCAAAGAAATCGAAAAGTTTGAAACTCTTCTTCTCCTTTGTAAACACCTCGGTTTTGCCTGCTCCATCTTTGCTTGTGTATTTGAAGGTGAAGCGTCTTGTCCCACGTCCTTTCATTTGGACGAAATCGCTTGGTGAAAAAACCGGACGCATAAAGCAAAGGTTTTTTATATCTTCACAGTCGTATCCGGTTGTCATCATACCTACTGTTACACAAACCCGCGTTCTGCTAGATTTGTATGTATCCAGCCAACGCGTGTGGCCATTTAGATTGTTATTGGCAAAGTTTATCGAAAACTGCTGTGACCCGATAATGGCTGACGTAACCTGTACGGCAAAGTCGCTGTTGTATTTGCCAGGCCAAAGATTATGGGCCATCTCATTCAAGTATTGCGTGATCTTTGACGCGTGGTCCTGGCTGACACAAAACATTATCGTCTTTCCTATCTCGCTACTGAGCGGGTCACGCAGCGCGTTTTCCATAAAGACTTTGCAGAAAGCTTTATTCGTTTCTTCCGAGAGAAACTTTCTTTCGAAATCACGTTGAGTAAATATAGCTTCTTTATCCTCACCGTCCTGGTCGGTAACAATAACGGAATACCCCTGGTCGCTTAATAATTGCGTTGTTATCTCAGTTCTTGCATCAACAACCGTTGGACTTACGAGAAATTTCTCCTTAACACCATCTACAAGTGAATATCTGAAAGTCGGCACGCCGGATTCACAGCCGAACGTCTCATATGTGTCAAGCAATATCCTCCGCTCGATTTCGCGTGGGTCTCTTTCGTTAATATTCGCAATGTTCTTGAGGTAATCCTTTGGCGTTGACGTTAATCCAAGTTTATACCCTATGAAATATTCGAACACCGCACGACTATTGCCTCCTATACTCCGGTGCGCTTCATCAGATATCAGAAGATCAAAGTCAGTAGGGCTAAACAAACTTTTATATTTATTGTCAGAAAGCAGCGATTGTATGGTTGTAACAACAATTTCTGCCCTTTGCCAGTCGTCTCTGTGTTGTTTGTAAATGACCGTGTCGTAATCGTTCTTCAGATACCGACTAAATGCCCTCCACGCCTGATTTTCGAGTTCGATCCTGTCAACAAGAAAGAGTACCCGCTTTGCGTTTGATGTTCGCAAGAAAAGCTTTATCACCGCAGCAGCGATCAATGTCTTGCCGGTACCAGTAGCCATTTCGAAAAGAAAACGGCTATTGCCTTCATTTACAGTCCTTTGTATGGAATGAACCGCGCGTTTCTGGTACTCACGTAGCAGCATAAGGCCGTTATCTCTGAGAAAATCCACTCGCTGCGATTCATCAAGCCACCTTGGATCGCTGCTGTAATCGGGTCTCTGTGTCAGCAAGACGTAATCGTTATCAATAACTTCGCGAACGAGATTAGCAGAATTTGGCTTGAATTGGCGCTTATGTCCGACCGATTTTTGCGAAGGAAACTTGGTTATTACCTCAGGATTGCCTGTCTCTGTATCCCAGAAATAGTGAAGATTGCCGTTAGACAGAATCACAAATCTTGCGTGTACGCCCCTTGCGTATGCTCTCGCCTGCTCCTTGGCATCAAGTGGCTTTTTCTCTTCTCTTTTTGCCTCAAGAACGACTGCCGGAAAGCCTTCCTCATCTAATAAAAGAAAGTCTATATAACCATGCTTCGTTTTCTCAAAGTCCTCTCCGAACTCATCAAGCTGGTTCTCAGTAATTTTGACGTTACTTTCCAGTTGGATATTCGCTTTCCCATTTTCATCATCAAAGAACCGCCAGCCCGCTTCTTCCAAGAGCTTGTTGATTTTGATCCTTGCCTTTGCTTCTTTTGCCATTACGACATTTCCAAAAATATCTCTAAGCGGTGCGGACCTCTCAAAAATCTAAATTTAGCACTACAGATAAAGACAATCAACCAAATTCTCCATGAAAACCATCCTAAATAACTGACATACTCTTAGTCATCATAATACACAGCGTTTCTCAATCCCAAAATGTTACTGCCTTTTTTTGAAAGATTTCACTTTTTTTCAGGTGGTCAAATTTCCGTTGCTGCCGCGTGCTCCGACGGGTACAATCGACACAACTTAGGGATATACCGAGTTTGCGGGCCCTATGGCGTATTGTCAGCATTATGCATGTGATTTCTGATAACTGAAAGGAGTAGAGAAATGACTAATTTGCGCCCAAATCGCGTGGCCTTGTTTGCACTGTTTTGTTTGCTTGCTCTGCC
>MHYD01000003.1:5247-6497 GCA_001824645.1 Planctomycetes bacterium RBG_13_46_10 | reverse complement strand
CATCAATCGGCTTCAAAGTGCTCACGTTGACAACCCGCAACGATATTCCTTCTTTTTCGAGTGTCTCCGCGGCCTTGAGCGACTTATAAACCATATAACCGTGAGCAAAAACCGTTATATCTTTACCCTCCCGTATAACGCAGGGTCTGCCGATTTTGAATTCCTGTTTTTCATCGGTGACATCCGGCACGTCATTGCGAAGAATTCGCATATACACCGGCCCTTCGTAATCAGCCGCTGCCCTTGTCATTTTTTTTGTCTCTATTCCGTCGGCAGGGGACAGGATTGTCATATTCGGTATCGCCCGCATAATAGCGACGTCTTCGATGCCCTGGTGTGTCGCCCCGTCCCCGAAATCCGAAAGCCCGCAGCTCGAGCCGACAATCTTAATATTCAACTCGCCGATACAACTGACGCGAATCTGGTCGTAAGGCCGCCCTGTGGCGAATACCGCGAAAGAATTCGCAAACGCAATCTTGCCGCTTAGCGCCAGACCTGCCGCTGTGGAAATCATATTCTGCTCACCGATGCCCATCTCGAAGAATCGCCCTGGAAATTCCTTCTCGAAAAGCTTAGTCATCGTGGTCTTGCTCAGATCTGCCTCTAATACCACGATTCGCTCATTTTCCTTGCCTAACTCAACTAACGTCTCGCCGTATACCGTTCTGCAATTTCGCATATTCATTTGCAATCATCCTCGAATAGCTGTTTCGCTGTTTCATGCTGTTCCTGCGTCATTATTCCGTGGTGGAACTCTGCCTTGCCCTCGGCAAAAGGCACTCCCTTGCTCTTTATCGTCCGGGCGACAATCATAACGGGCTTGCCCTTGACTTTATCCGCCTCGTCCAACGCATCTGCTATTTCTTTGACGCTGTGTCCGTCAATTTCCATCACGTGCCAGCCGAATGCCTTCCATTTCTCACCATGCGGGTTCGTATCATATCGCTCGACAATCGGCCCGGTAGCTTGGACAAGGTTTTTGTCGAAAATGGCGACGAGGTTGTCTAATTTATAAAAAGGCGCAGTCATCGATGCCTCCCATATCTGTCCTTCTGCTATCTCCCCGTCTCCGACTATGCAGTAAACCTTGTAATTTTTCTTATCAATTTTCCCCGCCATTGCTATACCACAGGCGACACTTAGTCCCTGTCCGAGCGAGCCGGTATATGCCTCGATGCCGGGCATTCTCTTCATCTCCGGATGACCCTGCAGTATTGTGCCGAGCTCTTTCAAAGTGCCTAATTCTTTTT
>MHYD01000003.1:250-5236 GCA_001824645.1 Planctomycetes bacterium RBG_13_46_10 | reverse complement strand
CCGCACTCCGCCAGTGCCGCATATTGTGCCAGTGCTGCGTGACCTTTGCTCAATAGAAGTCTATCCCTGTCAGGCCATTTCGGGTCTTTGGGATTATGCCGCATCTTGTGAAAATACAGCACCGCGACCATATCAGCTATTGAGCAAGACCCGCCCAGATGCCCGGGCTTACCCGCCCCGATCATCATCACAATATCATAGCGCAGCCTCTTCGCTGCTTTTTCCAGTTCTTTTATTTTCTCTGCAGAAAGTGCCATATTTGCCCTTCTCTTAAAACCACTCAAATCTTCCTATAAAGAGGTTGTGATAATACCAAACCGAATTGTTATATGCAAACAAACTTTTTTAGCCTCCTGACCCATGCCGGGTGAATTTTGAGCAGTTTCCTCTTTACTCTCTGCCTCTAACCGGCAATAATATTGTCCTGAAAAAAAGCGGTGTAATTGTTATGTTAGATAGAATATGAAGAATAGAACATTTAAATTTTTGTTTGGTATCCTTTCAGTAACTCTTCTTGTTAGTCTAATGTTTCTTGGCAAAACATACTGGGAGATATATGGTTTCCGCGGATGGAAAAAAGAAGTTTGGTTACTTTCTTCTTGTACGGCTACAACACAAGCTTTGGCTGACTTCAAAAAAGGTAACCTTCGACTTCTCAGGATTGAAGGAGAAAACGACAAGCTGAGGTTTTCAGGTCAAAGAGAGGGCCCTTTTGAAATTTGGATCGTACAATACTTCCCGATTTTAGGGAAAGCACATAAATATTCCACTGAACAATATGTAGATTATTACAACCGTAAAATGAGATATATGTATGACCATCCGGAGAAATTTCAAACAGATGCAGAGAAACCTAACGGTGAAAACTAAGGACAGTCGCCTATTTTTGCTTTCTAGAACTGATAATATAAAAATTGTATGCTTAACGAATTTATGGCTAAAATGGCCAATAAAAACAGTAATGCAAAAGCAATTGCCATTATCGGTTTTGGGGAAATTTTATACGAATTCGTGTTAGGCAGCCAGTTTACCCAGACCAGTAAAATAATATTCAAAATCAACAGCCAGACGATATCATCCTGCCGGTAATAGTTAAGGAAAGAAAAATTGAACATCTTTCCAAGCAGAACCTTCGCCATAGTAAGACTGTTACTTCTGAATAAAACCCATCCGAGCAGAACCAGCAAGAAAGTCAATGTTCGCTGAATCCAGATCGGCATATAGTCCCATTCTTTCTTCCAGATATTATATCCGGCAATAAGGAGTCCATAATAGCCGCCCCAAATTATAAAAGTCCACGCTGCCCCATGCCATAAACCGCACAGTAGAAATACTACCATAACATTGAATATTGTTTTTTTCAGGCCGTATCGATTGCCGCCGAGCGGAATATACAAATAATCCCTAAGAAAGGAGGATAGCGTCATATGCCATCGGCGCCAGAAATCCGGTATCGATTGTGCCTTATAAGGCGAATTAAAATTATATGGGAATTTGAAACCGAGCATTTTACCGAGACCGATAGCCATATCGCTGTAGCCCGAGAAGTCGAAATAAATCTGGAATGTGTAACCCAAAACTATCAACCACGTTTCAAACTGCCCCAGTTGCTGGTAATGCTCGAACATCGGATTAATAATTCCGGCGATGTAGTCGGCAATAATCGCCTTTTTCGCCAGCCCCAGAATGAACAGTTGGATACCGAAACTCATATTCTTCAACGACAGCGGCCTGTTGATGCGGTTAAGCTGCCGCTCGATTTGCCTGTATCTGACAATTGGGCCTGCAACAAGCTGCGGATATAATGCGACAAAAGATGCAAATTTGAGAAAGTTGCGAGTGGCCTTCACGCTGCCGGAGTATACGTCGAGAGTGTAACTCATACTTTGAAAGGTATAGAAAGAAATGCCAATCGGCAGAATCACACGCAGCAGCGGCAGGTCGGGCTGTAATCCGAAACTTATGAGCAGTGACTGAGCCTGCGTGATGAAGAAGTCGTAATATTTGAAAACCCCGAGGATGGTAAGATTACA
Source organism: Planctomycetes bacterium RBG_13_46_10 (assembly GCA_001824645.1). Lineage (GTDB taxonomy): Bacteria > Planctomycetota > Phycisphaerae > Sedimentisphaerales > Anaerobacaceae > RBG-13-46-10. The sequence goes on along the minus strand of MHYD01000003.1, from coordinate 3,203 downwards.
GGCGATTGAAAGAATCAATAGAATTTTACGCATCTTTTCTCTGCCGGAAAAATGATGCAGCGCTAATCCTATAAAAAAATCAAGACAAGTCGATATGAGAAGCAGGCTCAGGAATTTGTAATTCCAGGAACCGTAAAAAATATAACTTGAAATTAAAATGACAGTCAGGCGGAAATTCTTTGATTTCGTCACATAAAAAAGAAAAAACACAACAGGCGAAAATATAAAGATAAATCGCAAATCCGTAAACAGCATTTCAGCTCACTTCAAATCTGCCTAAACATCTTTTTTAATATTAAATTCGAATTATAAATACTCGGATGGGCAGCGCCCATAAATTCATCGACGCCGCTGTAATCTTCAATATGAGGGAATTCGTAAAGTTCGAAAGAGAATTCCTTATTGTGCCTTTTCAGCAGCTCTGCAAGCTGTTTATTAAGCATGCTTAAATTCTCGCCGTTTTGTTCCATTTGTTTGATATAATCCGGCGCATACGGCGTAATAACAATCTTAAGTTTAATGTCGTTTTGTCTGCAGATTTTTAAAAATGCTTCAAGAAATTCGATACGCTGCTGTGAAAATCCCGTAAAACTCGCATCTTTGGGAATAAGCATTCCTTTTTTGTTGAAATCTTCTTCTGTCGCCAGAAAGCCGTCAGCCTCAAATTTATAACGCTTTAAAGGCAACTTTTGCCTTCTGGATAATTTAATACTCCTCCTGAGGTCTTTGATATAATTGAAATTGAGTGTCTTAAAATACAGAGCCGCCTGTTTTTGAATATTAGATATGGGTTTCAATGGAACGTAATTTAATAATACGGCGTTAGATACTAATCTGTCGTCTAAATCTTCATCCTTCATTTCGCAGAAAGTTCTCGGACAAACTCCGAGTATAACGAGCTTTGGCCGAATCATGATTTCTTCTATAGAGTAGTTTAACAATGCAAGAAAATCTTCCATTTTGCCGGAATCAACTGAAAAGTTGAATGTCTTTAATCCGGTAATATCTTCTACATATTTGGGAGAATAACGCATGCAATGGGAACTACCGAAAATCAGGGCTTCAGGTTTCGGTTCCATCGCTTTTAAAAGAATAATTTTTTCGGTTCTTGATGTAGCTGTGATAACAGGATATTTTCCTGTTCCAAAAACCCCCCGTGGGTCAACATAAATGTTGGCCGAAAGCAGAAGTAATAAGAAAAATAGAAAACTTGATAAAAACAAAATCATAAATCTCAAATTTGTATTACGAGAAATCGGGTTCCGGGGTTTCGTATTTATAACAGCATCGGCCTTGGGCCGAACTGTTTTTTCATCGAGTCTTGAAACGGTGATTTTATCTATATGCTTCTTTGTGCCTGACATAACGCTGCATGTCGGCGTTTCGCGAGCAATAATCGGCATATTATTATCGTCTGGCTGTTTATATTTCATGGCCTCTCATTATATGTAAACCGGCTCTTTATTCAACGTTCAAAGTTGGTTGACTCTGCTGTGAAAATGCGGATAAACGGCCGAACTTTGTGTTGTTCAATAATGGACTGTGAGCATGTTACTCGCAGCCCTTTTTGTTTCCGATGTCTAATTTTTAAGGTGCGTTTCCACAAATTTCCTCGCCGCATCAGCTAACAAACTTTTCGTATTCGCAATCGCATAATTTAAGTTTATTTTTTCATCCGAGAGGCCGATTGCTTCTGTGATTCCAAAATCCTGCCACTGTTTTTTCGGCAATTCAACCCTTCCGGCGATTACACAAACCTTTGCCCCGCTTAGTCTTGCGGCTTTTGTAACGCCTGATACGACTTTTCCCCGCAACGATTGTAAATCGAACCGCCCCTCTCCTGTAATGACCCAGTCCGCATCGCTGATTTCTTTCTCTAACCCGCTTTCTCGTACAATTGTCTCCACCCCGCTGACCAGCTTAGCGTTCATAAAAGCGACCGCACCTGCTGCTAATCCTCCTGCAGCGCCGCTTCCGGGAACTTCGGCGATCTCTATTCCCAATTGTTGTTTAACGACCTCAGCTAAATGATTTAGGCCCGCTTCGAGCTGCTCGACCATTTCAGGCGTAGCGCCTTTTTGCGGAGCAAATGTTCTTGCAGCCCCCTCTTCGCCGCAAAGCAGATTATCAACATCACATAGGACTTCAATTTCGGGCCAATCTATTTTTCCGGGCTTGATTATCTTCGCAATGCGTTCCAACTGTCCGCCGCCGAAGCCGATCGGTCTGCCTTTTGAATCCAGAAATTTCCATCCGAGTGCCTGAGCTGCGCCGACTCCGCCGTCAACCGTTGCGCTTCCGCCGACCGCCAGCAGAATCTTGTCGGCGCCGTAGTTAGCAGCCACCCTAATAAGCTGGCCTGTCCCGAAAGTGGTTGTTTTGAGGGGATCGGCCTGTTTCGGATTTAATAGTTCCAGGCCGCTTGCCTTTGCCATTTCTATTAAAGCGACCTTCGTATCGAGGAAAAAAGCGAACCCTGCTTTGACTTTCATCTCCTGCAGCGGCCCCATAGTTTGGACCTTAATCCACTTTCCTTTGTGTGCGGCCATCATTGCCTCTGCCGTTCCTTCTCCTCCATCGGCCATTGGGATATTTACAACAGTAAGTTTAGGATTAATAGATAGTAACGTGTCTCTGATAATCTTACAGGCAGAAAGTGTGCTTATACTCGACTTAAACGAATCCATCGCGACTACTATCTTCAATTCATTTACCCTCTAAAGAATAAAGGATTTAACATAACAGGAATGTCATTTGAAAACAAGCTGATATGGATTGAGAATCCCCAAAGGTGAAAGCCCACATTAATCGGGGCGACAGGACTCGAACCTGCGACCCCTTGCACCCCATGCAAGTGCGCTAGCCAAACTGCGCCACGCCCCGTATAAACAACGATATTTTAGCACAAATGGGGATGTTTTCAAATATATAAAATGAAAAATATCCTTCGGCT
>MHYD01000003.1:0-98 GCA_001824645.1 Planctomycetes bacterium RBG_13_46_10 | reverse complement strand
CCGGCTGTTTTATAGCCGCCATCTAAAAGCCATGCGCTTATTTCCTCGTCATACTCAGCAGGGTAAATCAGAGCGGCAACAAGTTTTTCCTCGGAGTA
>MHYD01000002.1:45531-45663 GCA_001824645.1 Planctomycetes bacterium RBG_13_46_10 | reverse complement strand
TGAGCCATTTTTGTTTACAGTATCCGTTGTTAAAGAGCTAAACTAACGTCAATTTTCTTGGAAAGTACAGTTATTAAATAATAAGTTGGTTTCCAATTATCAATCAACTTTCTCCAGCTTGTAAGAGCGAAC
>MHYD01000002.1:41313-45501 GCA_001824645.1 Planctomycetes bacterium RBG_13_46_10 | reverse complement strand
ATCTTTCTTCGGATTAGGATTGGCCATGACCCATTCTGTCTGGAGAGTTTCAAAGTATTTTTCAATCCTGCCCGCGGTCAAATCAAACCACAATTGACCTGTATATGTCTCGACATTATCAAACATGTTCGAAATGACATTCATCCCCGACTGGATCGGGGACTGTTCCTGATGAAGCTGTTGTGCTGTTTCCGTGGATGGTACGGCGTTCATCTCGATGATTGCAAGCTGTCTATTATTCGTGTTTTCGATTTTTTTAAGTGTGTAGATTCTTTCGTATGCTTTCGGGCCCATCTGGCGAAAAGAGAACGTGCTTAAACTACTCCATTTGTCTCCGATTTGTAATGTGTTTTTATTTTCGGGCAGGGCGGGGATTGAGTGACGCTTTTTAATTTCGTCCTCAGAAAGCAGCATTAAGGCCCTTTGAGCAGTTTGTTGATTATCTCCTACAGCGGCTCGCGCCTCGTTGGTATCAATAACACCTACAACCTGACCTGTTGGGGCGATTTTTATGGCATAACTTTGCCCGATGAGCTTTATCAGGGGATTATTTTTGTCTTCCTCCCTGGAGCCGTCAAAATCCAGAACTGTGTTGTTTTGATATATGGAAAGGCTCTTTAATCCTTTGATTGTAATATCTGCGGTAGCATTTCCATTATCGTCGATGCTATTTATACGCTGAGTGAAGATTATTTCGGTTAGCTGGTGGTTTCGCTGGTTATTTCTGCTTTTAATTGCCGGATCATCCAGTAATGAGCCTTCAAATTGAATGCTGTCCTGGGCTTCTGTTATAACTTTATAATTTGTTGATTCCCCTGGTGTAACTCTTATAGCCAAGCCAGTCGTCTGGGTACAACCTGCCACTATAGAAAGCAGGTAAATTATAGCGGTAAATACGTATATAGAAATTTTATCCGACATAACCGTTTGTTCGCTGCCAAAATTTAATTTTTAAGGTGAAATCAAACCGTTATTATATATTTTGACAGCCTTTGAACAAACGATTTTTCTTCATTTATCTACAATTAGCGGTTAAAATCAACAATTTGGATTTGCTTGTTAATTATTTTTAGAAAGGCCGTGTTATGAGAAGTGATACCATCAAGAAAGGTTTTCAGCGTGCGCCGCACAGGGGCCTGCTTCGCGCGTGTGGACTAAGTGACGCCGATATTGAAAAACCATTCATCGGCATTGCCAACAGCTTTTGTGAGATAGTGCCGGGTCATGTTCATTTGAATAAGGTTGGCCGCGTGGTTAAAGAGGCGGTCCGCAAGGCGGGAGGCGTGGCTTTCGAATTTAATACTATAGCGGTCTGCGACGGCATCGCTATGGGCCATACCGGCATGAAATATTCCCTGGCATCTCGGGAAATTATCGCCGATTCGGTTGAAACTATGGCACAAGCGCACTGCTTTGACGGCCTTATTTGTATTCCAAACTGTGATAAGATAATCCCCGGCATGTTAATGGCGGCAGTCCGGCTGAATATTCCAACGATATTTGTCTCAGGCGGCCCTATGAAGGCCGGCAAAGCAAAAGACGGCAAGGCAATTGACCTTATCACTATAGGTGAAGGTGTTGCTCAATTCAAAACAGGTAAAATCGATGCGCAGACCCTGAAAGGGATAGAATGCGCAGCCTGTCCAACGTTTGGAAGCTGTTCGGGAATGTTCACCGCCAATTCGATGAATTGTTTATGTGAGGCCATCGGAATAGCCCTGCCGGGCAATGGCACAATCCTGGCAATCGACCCGAAACGGAAGAAGCTTTACAAGGCAGCAGGAAAACAGATTATGACCCTTATCGAGAAAGACATCAAGCCGTTGGATATAATCAGCGAAAAATCGCTCGATAACGCGCTTGTTCTGGATATGGCGATGGGCGGCTCGACAAATACCGTCCTGCACACGCTGGCATTGGCCAATGAAGCAGGAATTAAATATGACCTCGAAAGAATAAATGCAATCGCAGCAAAATGTCCAAACATTTGCAAGGTCTCACCTTCAAGCGATTTCCATGTAGAGGATGTCGATACAGCAGGCGGTATAAGCGCGATTTTGAAGGAGATTAGCAAGGCCCCGAATTTGCTGAATACCGGTTGCCTGACTGTGACGGGCAAAACGCTCGGCGAAAATATCGCAAAAGCCAGAATCAAAAATAAAGAAGTTATCCGCACACTGGATAATGCGTATTCCAAGACAGGCGGTTTGGCTGTTCTGCGGGGAAATCTTGCTGAGAAAGGTGCAGTAGTCAAAACTGCCGGTGTCACGGAGAAAATGCTAAGACACAGCGGCCCGGCTGTAATTTTCGAGAGCCAGGAAGAGGCCTGTGACGGAATCTTAGGCGGCAAGGTCAAAGAGGGCGATGTTGTAGTTATCCGCTATGAAGGCCCGAAAGGCGGCCCCGGCATGCAGGAAATGCTTTGGCCGACAAGTTATATCATGGGTGCGGGACTGGGGGAATCTGTAGCGCTGATTACGGACGGCAGATTCAGCGGCGGAACGAGAGGCGCCTGTATCGGCCATATAAGTCCTGAGGCAGCGGTAGGCGGGACAATTGGATTATTGAGAAATGGCGATATAATTGAGATTGACATCCCCAATAATAAGATAAATGTAAAGCTATCCGACAAAGAGCTTGCCGAGCGCAAAAATGCGTGGAAGCCACCCAAGCCGCGTATTACAAAAGGCTGCTTAGCCAAATATGCCTCAATGGCCACCAGTGCCGATACGGGCGCGGTGTTGAAATGGTAAGAATTCATTACCTTATTATATATTACGCGGCTGCATTTTGAGGGTACATAGCTTTGTGGCATATATTGTTTTGGGCAGGAAGAATCGAAAAGGTCTTTACTTTTTCGATATATAAAAGGTCTATAATGTAAGCCCCAAAATCCTATAAATTCATACAAATAATGCTAATTTTTCTTAATTATTTGGGAAACATTAAGCGTTTTCTCCAAAAATTTTCAAAAAATCCTTATAAAAATCTCCATTTCTTATCGTTCGCAGGAACTTACAGGTAGATGTTCTAATGGTCTTTATGGGACTCAGCCGGTAAAAGACCTATATTATTCAATATTACCATTGACGTTAAAGTGGGAAAATTGGTATAATTAGGCAAGGAGGTGCGGCTCGTTTTTGTGCATTAGCCGTTTTATTAAGTATAATTTAAATAAAGAGTTGTTTTTGTTTACTATAATTATGGCAGATTCTCCCAGAGTACCTGCAATAAAAGTGTGATTATTTATGAAAGGAAGGGGTTTCACCTCACCCAAATATAATACCCCAACAAGATTAATCAAAAAGTTTTTTTAAATATACATAGATGGTTTTAACAGGATGGAGGAGAGTTTTGTAAACATGTACGCCGCAGGCGTATTAACAATTTTTCGTATTCTTATAATTCGATGTAAAATGCAAGAGGAGATATCCAAATGAAGAGATTACTGAATATCTCGTTTATTTTAACGGTGTTTATTTTAACGGGTTGCTTTAACAAAAAAGCACAGGATAACATCTGGGGGATTAGACCGGCAGAGACAACAGGTGAGATGCCGTATGCCGGAAAACCTCAGTCAAAACAAGAGCTAAAACCTGTAACCCTGGGTGCTGCCGATTCCAAAGGTGCGGTTTCTACAGACACCGTGCCGATTAATGTCCAGCCTAACCTTGTAACTGTAAACGGAAGCGGTGCATACATAGTCTCGATGATTTACCCGAGTTCAGATTATGGCATTATTCAGGTGAACAAAACAATGCCGAGAGAAGTTCGGCTGAAACAGCCTTTCGATTACTCTATCAGTATTACAAATTTAACTGATGTGACACTGACCGGTGTCGTTATAACGGAAGAGCTTCCGAACGATTTCAGTCTGATAGGTACCAGCCCCTCGGCAAAGAGAGAGGCAAATAAGCTTACATGGAATATCGATTCGTTTCGGCCAAAAGCAACGACACAATTCTCGGTTTCAGGTATGGGCACCAATACGGAAAATCTTGAAAACAACACAATTGTGACGTATGCCGTTCAGGTGCGCGCCAATGTTAAAATTGTCCAGCCGAAGCTGGAGTTGGCTGTGAAGGCACCGGCCGAAGCACTATTGTGCGAACAGATTACTTTGGAGTTTGCAGTTACTAACTCAGGCAGTGGTTCCGCACAAAACGTTAAAATAACATGTACACTTTC
>MHYD01000002.1:32065-41222 GCA_001824645.1 Planctomycetes bacterium RBG_13_46_10 | reverse complement strand
CTTCGGGCCATAAGGACCGGTATATATATAAACAAGGCAGCAGTCAGTTCGACATCCGGCTTAATGGCTGAATCAGGCTCAATTGTAACAACAGTACGCCAGCCCAAGTTGACCATTGTTACAACGGGTCCGGCCCGCCAGTACCTTGGTCGGCCGCTGGATTATGAAATAACAGTCACGAACAGAGGTGATGGAGCAGCTAAAAATCTTGTCATAGAAAATGTTATCCCTTCGGGAGTAACTTCGATAGAGGCCTCATCCGGCGCCAATCTTACCGGAGCAAAACTTGTCTGGCAGATAGAGTCTCTTGAATCCAACGCCTCAACAAGGACGCGTGTGTCGTATGTGCCTACAAAAGGAGGGACAAACACGAATACCGCGAGTGCCACAGCATATTGTGCCGAGACTGCATCTGCTTCCACGCAGACTTTAGTTGCCGGTATCCCCGCATTACGGCTGGATGTTGTTGACCTGGAAGACCCTATTGAGGTAGGACGTTCCACTACATATATAATTACAGTGACGAATCAAGGCACAGCTTCCGATACGAACATTCGTATCGCCTGTTTTTTAGAGGATAAAGTTCAGTACATCTCTTCTGCCGGAGACACCTCCGGCTCGCTAATGGGCAACACAATCAATTTTGCACCGTTACATAATCTTGAGCCAAAAGGCAGAGCAACATGGCGAGTTGTGGTTAAAGGTATCAGGGCTGGTGACGTGCGATTCAGAGCCACAATGAGCAGCGATCAGCTTACACGGCCGGTTGAGGATACTGAAGCTACAAATATATACGAATAGAATAGGTAAAAATAACAAGTTTGACCCGATAGTATTATTTTACCTATAGTGCCTTTATTCAAAACACCAAAGGCTGAAAAGGACCTGTCTGGAGTTAATTAACAGCATCAGGCTGCCATTTCTATGTATTTTCGGCTGCGCCGGGAAGTAATAACAGGCATTTCAATTGTATCGCTGTCTTGCCGGTACTGAAAGAGCAGATACCGCATTTGAAATCCATTATCGCAGAGCTGCCGGAAATTGTTTGCAGAAACATCTCTTGTCGTTATACTTTGTGTGCTTTCATAAGCGGCTTAGGCTCCAGGTTCACCGGCGTGTAGCGGGATGCGAGCTCAATTTCGGGCAGGCATCGCAAAGTGACCCTGTTCGGCTATCCCGCTTCATCGGGACTTCGCCGAGACGAATTGGGGGCTCTGGAAAGGATGCGATGATGGCACAAAAGGATGACGATATACAGAAGATAAAAGAAATCATTGAAATAATGGAAAAAAATGGGCTGGTCGAGGTCGAAATAAAACATGGTGATGACAAGATTTTTCTAAAGCGCCATGTTCCGCAGCCACCGGCCCCAGCCGTAGCCATGATGCACAGGCCCGAGTCTCTTGTTTCCCCTTTAAATACTGTTATCCCGGAATCCCTGCCTGCTACAGCGACACCGTCTGCTGCACCAAAACAAGAGAATCTGGAGGAGATAAAATCACCAATCGTCGGCACTTTATATGCAAAACCAAGTCCCGACTCAGAACCATACGTTGAGATCGGCACTCATGTCGAGCCGCAAATGGTACTTTGCATAATAGAGGCAATGAAGGTGATGAATGAGATAAAGGCCGAAAACAGTGGGACGATTGCCGAAGTGTTAGTAACCAACGGCCAGGCTGTTGAATATGGTCAGGTGATTTTCAGGATAAAACCTGATTGACCTGTGAATTGATACTTGATGCTCTCAAAAAATCGAGCATCGAGCCCGTCCTGAGCCGGGTCGAAGGATATCGAGCATCGAGAATATGTTTTCAAGAATCCTAATAGCAAATCGTGGTGAGATAGCCCTGCGTATCATTCGTGCCTGCCAGGAGCTTGGCGTCCAGACGGTTGCAGTTTATTCGGAGGCTGACAAAGATGCTCCATACCTGAAGCTTGCCGATGAGGCCGTTTGCATAGGGCCGGCCAATTGCGCCGAGAGCTATCTGAATATTCCGCATATTATCAGCACCGCTGAAATTACCGATGTTGAAGCGATTCATCCCGGTTATGGTTTCTTGGCGGAGAATATAAACTTCGCTCAGATATGCGAGGACTGCGGGCTGACATTTATAGGCCCGCCTGTAGAGGCGATGAAGCTGCTCGGCGATAAAGTCGAGGCACGCAAACTGGCGCAGAAAACAGAAGTGCCTATAGTGCCCGGCTCTGAAGGAACTATAGGGGATGAATCCGAAGCTCTTAAATTAGCAAACAAGATTGGTTATCCGGTAATGATAAAAGCTGCGGCAGGCGGGGGCGGACGCGGCATGAGAGTTGCGCATAATGACATGAGCTTTGTTTCGTCTTTGAGCGCGGCTCGTGCCGAGGCGGAAGCCGCCTTCGGCGACAACAGTGTATATCTGGAAAAATACATTGTGGAGCCGCGGCACGTGGAAGTGCAGGTAATGGCAGACCAGGAAGGTAACATCCTGCATTTCTACGAAAGGGACTGCTCCATCCAGCGAAGACATCAGAAGATGATTGAGGAATCGCCATGTCCCGTCTTGAAGGAACGCACAAGAGAAGAGCTTTGTAATGCAGCGATTCGAATCATAAAAGAGGCTAAATATGTTAATGCCGCGACGGTGGAGTTCCTCCTGGACAAGGACAAAAATTTCTACTTCATTGAGGTAAATACACGCATCCAGGTCGAGCATCCTGTCACCGAGCTGGTCACAGGCTATGATTTAATTAAGTGGCAGATAGAAATCGCCGCTGGCCGAAAGTTCGATTTTAACCAAAGGGACATCAAGCACACAGGCGTGGCTATCGAGTGCAGGATTAACGCTGAGGACCCGGCAAAGGATTTCGCATCTTGTCCGGGTACGATTACACGATACATCCCTCCCGGCGGCCCGGGCGTGCGGCTCGATACGCACATCCATCAGGGCTGGACAGTCTCTAAAAGCTACGACTCGATGATAGCAAAGGTTATTGTTTATCAAAAGAGCCGCGAAGAAGCTATCACTACGATGAAACGTGCCTTGCGGGAATTTGTTATCGAGCCGATTAAGACTACGATACCAGCTTGTCTGAATATCCTGTCACACAACCTTTATATCAAAAACAAAATCGACACCGGCTTTGTTGAAAGAAATTTTTAGTCTCGTTACTCACCTCCCTCTTTTTTGTCATCCCCGTGACAAGTCACAGGGCATTCTAACGGGGTAAAAGTAACGATTATAAGATGCTATTATATTGCCACATGAATATCGTGTATAACTTCCGGCTGACTGATACGAACATTGATTGCGGGTAAATCTAACAGCTCTTGTGGCACTTCGGCAAGAGGACGTACCTCATTTTGAAATGAATTCACGGATTCTTCCACGGCATCAGCGAATTCTTCAAGTGTCTCAGGAGAATGTACTTTTATTCCAGTTTTAAGCATCTCGGGTAGATTCTTAAAAAATCGTTGTCGTTTTTCTTCATAACAACCCATTGCCTCTTCGGGATAGCTGAATCCCCAAATGAGCCCCTGTACAAAAAGATAATGATAATGCGCGGAGAAAGAATCTGTTAAAAGGAATTCCCATTCAACAAAATCACGAAGCCATTCTTCCGGATGGTTATACAGCGGGGGTTCGATTCCTGCTATAGCCTCTTCCGGGTATTTATCCGAATTGTCGGCTACTTTGTCGGACGGGTCCAAGTAAGGCCATAATTCTGTTGCAGGCTGTTGCGACCAGTCTCTCTTGCCGAATAAGTCGGCAAGCAAACTTACCGCAATTTGGGGCCGTAATGAACCGAGAGCAATTCCAGCTTTAACCAACTGTATAATAGCACTACAAAAGACCGTGTAATTTACGACTTTTTTACGAACAAGCAGGCCTTTTGTTCGCGGCCACCCCGCATAGTTGAGAAATCCAAAGAACCAAAAAGCCGGGAATGTCATCATAAGAAAATCTCTCTAATCTCCGGTTCACACATTTATAGTTTCTTTTTAATATGATGTTGGAGCACTCGTTGATATCGACCCAAAACAGGCATGAATTGAGCAAAAAGTTGGTTATTTAGAGCAAATCCGCTACATATAAAATGAATGTTAGAATAAGTGGCCGTGATAAATACAAAAAAAGTAAATGACCGAGGCAATTAGAGATTGTATAAAGAACGCCCTGAGTGCCTAATTAAAATAGAAAGAGCGGGACACAATCTTTCTACCAAAATCCAAAGCACTAAATCCTAAACTTGTCCTGAGCGAAGTCGAATGGATACGAAACAATATCGAATTTTCGGAATCCAAATGTTCAAAACGTTTTGGATTTTGATCATTTGGATCCTTCGTCCATGCTCAAGACATGTTTATTGCGGGGTGTACGACGACAGATTATACGTATATTTTCCCAGAAATAAAGGAGAAGATTTTTTTGATTATTCGCACTGTCATTCTCGTGAAAACGGGAATCCATTTCTCTGCTATTGCAAGGTCTGAAAGGCTACGGCAATCTAATTCCCAAGAAAATGCTCCTTCCCACTTCTTCTGGCTTCTTAATGTTCGTCTGCATGTTCCTGCATAAGATTACGCGGTTTATTCTTAGGAAACATAACATCTATGACTTCTTCATCCATACCTGCTATACGCCATAATGCTCTTTGTCCGGCTTGCTTTGGCATCTTTCCTTCTTCAACCAATTTCATTATTTGTTGCATACGAAGTAATTTGGCCTCAGATTTCTGTCTTAGTTGTAAGCCTGCTTTAGCCGTCTGTTGTCTGAGTTCATTGATAGCTTGTATGTATTCCTTTGGGTCTTTGTAAGTACGTTGGTCTAATTCATATTTAGCCAAATCAAATTGCCTATTTATTTGTTCTTGACCAAATGCTACTTCATCCTCAATCATTGAAATAGGATTTTGCTGCTGCCTATTAAATGTCGTCGTCGGCCTTTCTGCAGTGTCCGCGGTTGGCACTGTTCGAGCCGCTTTTATAATCAATTCAGTTCCCGAAGAAGGTAAAGGTTGGAATGGTAATCCAGTACCAATTTTATACACTGTCACAAAAACAACTGTGGTAATGATAATGATTATTGTCCACTTTATAATATCAGAGAGCATTTGTTTGCCCGAATAGCGAAAGCAATCTGCTATATATGAAATGACCTTAGAACTTGTCGTATAATACCATTTTATTTTTAACTTATCGCTTTTATTGAGAAATTCACCACAAAACCGGCACTTTATGGCATCGTCTTGAATTTCTTTTGAACAAAATGAACATTTCTTCATACGCTTTCCTTTGCAACCCCTAATTGAAGGCCTTTATAAATCCGATACAAATATATCGACTGAAAATCAAGGATGGTAAAATAAGATTTGCCAGTCCTTCCCTACGATAGCCGATAGGTTAAGAGCATTTTATTATTTACAGTATTATAAGACCGTAAATACCTTGAATGTGGAAAATGGTTTTTTTAATTGCTGCCAAAGAGGTTAATCTTTTGGAGTAAATAATGAATACAAATCAAGAAACTGATTTTTTTGAAAAACTTGCGGATTCTCTACGTTCTTGGAAAATTAATATAAGCAGGGATAAGAAGATCAGAAGTTTTGCACAATGGGACATCGTACTTCAGACCAGTGAAAACCTTAAAACCGCCACTACGTGGTTGGAATGGCAAAAAGGTTTTGATTACGCCAAAGGATTCAACTGCAAGTTCAAAAGTTTATACGATGATGTTAAGAATTTCTATGAAAAGCTTGAACAGGGTGAATTGGATGAAGAAGAAATATTCCATGAACAAATTCCCATACTTGAAGATTCGTCTAAGAAGCTTGCAGAATATGTCTTGACAGTCAAATATCTTTGTGGGAATGATAGACAAATCCAAGAGATAGCAAAAACCGAGCCAGAAGAAACAGAGCAAAAGGACGAAGGGAGCAAAATTATGGTAACGGCGAAAGCAAGTAAGGCGAATTGGGAAGCAATAAGAAGTGAATATGAAATCAGTAAGAAGGATTTTGGCAAGAAGATTAAATTTGTGAAGGATCAGTTCAAAAGGAAAATCATATTTCGTGATGTCGAACACGCATTTATCTTAGCGTCACAGGGTTTCTCGAAACCAGCCCTTATTTTAGCCGGAGGTGTCATTGAGGAGCTACTTAGGCATTACCTGGAACATAAGAAGATTAAGCCGAAAGACGAGACGTTCTTTAACTATATTCAGGCCTGCGAGGACAACGGCCTTCTTAAACGTGGAGTCTATCGTCTGACCGATTCAATAAGGGATTTCAGAAACTTGGTTCATCTCGAAAATGAAGAAACAAAAAGACATACAGTATCAACGGCAACTGCAAAGGGTGCGGTTGCCTCTATATTCACTATTGCCAATGATTTTCAGTAGGGTGGGCACAGCCCACCATTTCTTTATTCTTTATTGGTGTGCATTGCACACCCTACGTAATACATGCCCTCATTTATAGAGCATTTTAATTATAGAAGCCGAAATCGTATGCTGCGTCGAATAAAGCTACAATATTCTCCGGTGGTACACCTATCTGAATGTTGTGCACGTTATTGAAAACATATCCGCCGCCGGGCTTAAATATTTCAAGGTTTCGCCGGACGTGCTCTCGAATTTCCTCCGGCTTTGCAAATGGAAGAACATGCTGGGCATCTATGGCACCACCCCAGAAAACCAATTTTTTGCCGAATTTTTCTTTCAACTTCTTGGGCTCCATATTCACAAGGCCGATCTGAACCGGATTAAGGATATCAATACCATTATCAATAAGGTCTGGGATATACTCCCAGCATGAGCCGCAGGTGTGATACCAGATTTTTGCCTTTGTTTTAGATTTGATGTGCCGGACGAGTTTTTTCTGTCTGGGCTTTACTATTTTGCGATAAAAATTAGGAGAAAACAATGGCCCGTTTTGGCCCGCGAGGTCATCGCCTATCATTACAATATCAATAATGTCCCCCACTTCAGCCATAAAGCCGTTATAATAATCGAGCCAGAAATTTAAGATTCGATCGAGCAAAGCCTCACAAAATGCAGGGTTCTCAATCATATCCATATACCAGCGCTCCAGACCTCTCATGTACCAGCAGGTTTCGTAAACCACGCCGCCTATGCCGGTCGAGATGGCGAAAGGAGTTTCCTTACGCATCTGTAAAGCCTGCTCTCGCAAGCCTGTGAAGCGAGTAGGGTCGTTGCCTCTTGGAAATGGATAGTCATCGAGGTCTGAAATCGTAGCGTTTGCGAGCGGATGATGAGAAATATCCATGTAGAGTTGTTGTTCATCAGGCCCGTCCCCTCGGCTTTGCTCGGGGCGGGCCTGAGCCGGGTCGAAGGACATGGACCAGACAACACCAAATTCATCTTTAAGGTCGTGCCAGAGCTTACCATTGCGGGTATTTTGCTCGATGCCGCCCTTGAAACTATCCGGGCCATGCGCACATAAATAACGAATATCAACTTTGAACCGTTTTAGAATTTCCTCGCAAGGCTTGGCAAGCTGCTGTACAGGGTCGAGGATTGTCACATTGTCTTCAATGCCAAGATAATTGATTAATTCAATATAAGCCTTTTTATGTATGCCGGTTTGAAATCCTCCGAGGTCGATGGGCACTCGGTCTGGAATTTGATGATTGAGGGCATTTAGAACTCGCTGCCTTGAGGTCATTGTCTCTTTCTTTGACATATTCACTTACTATGACCCTGCCCACAGCCATTCGATAGTTCGACCTCGCTCACCACAAGCTTTGCTCAGGCCGGGGGTGGCAGGGCTAATTATTTTTGGCAATAATCTATAAGGCGGGCGATTTCGCTGCGCAGGTCTTTACGGTGGACAATCATATCGACAAAGCCATGCTCAAGCATAAATTCCGCAGTCTGGAAACCTTCCGGCAGCTCAACTTTTATTGTCTCGGCAATGGTGCGAGGTCCGGCAAATCCGATTTGAGCGCCAGGCTCAGCTATAATGACGTCGCCCAGCATGGCAAAACTCGCTGTCACTCCGCCGGTGGTCGGGTCGGTCAAAACTGAGAGGAAAAGCCCTTTTGCCTCATCGAACTTAGCCAGAGCTGCAGAAGTCTTTGCCATCTGTCCAAGTGACACAACGCCTTCGTGCATCCTGGCTCCTCCTGAGCAGCACGCTACGACCAATGGCAGCGACTCTTCCATTGCCATATCCACCGCCGCACAGAATTTTTCGCCGACGACACAACCCATAGAGCCCATCAGGAAATCAGGTTCCATCACTCCCAGGACAATGCCTCTTCCCTTGATAAATGCTTTGCCGATTAATATAGCCTCTTTTACGCCGCTTTTTTTCTCATCGGCTTTTAGACGCTCTTTATATGTGGTTTCTCTGAATTTAAAGTCCAGCGGGTCATTGGAGGTAATGTCGCCAAGAGCCTGCTGAAACGAACCCTCGTCCACCAGATATTCAATTCGAGTGGACGCCCCAATACGAAAATGATGGTCGCAGTCGGGACAAACATTAAGATTTTCCTCAACGCTTTTTTTATAGAGCATACGCTCACAGCCGGGACACCGCAGCCACAGCCCTTCGGGCATCTCTTTACGCGGTCTCAATGAGAAACCATTCCATTTGGATTTTGGCTCTTTTGCCATATCAATGTCTCGTCGCTCGTCCCTCGTCCCTCGTCTCTCGTAGCTTTACGCGGCGCGATTCCTCACATGCCTGGCGAATAGCATTTATCGCCGCTATGCGGTCAGGCTTTGAAAATATGGCGTTACCGGCCACAAGGGTATCGGCACCGTACGAGATAACTTCCGGCGTTGTCTGCGGGTCTATTCCGCCATCAACTTCGACTCTTATATCAGGCCCGACAATTTCTCTGACCTTGATAATCTTTTTTGCTGCTTCCGGCATAAATTTTTGTGCGCCAAAGCCAGGACGCACCGTCATCACCAGGACCATGTCACAAAGCGGGGCAATTTCTTTAATGCTATCCACCGGTGTATCCGGATTCAGACATACCCCAGCCGTGGCTCCAAGCTCATGCAGTATGTCAATGAGCCTTTGGGGCTTATTGGCTGCCTCGATGTGAAATGTCACGTGATTGGCGCCGGCTTCAACGAAACGCTCGACGTATTTTTCCGGTTCGCTTATCATCAAATGGCTGTCAAAAACAAGCTTACTGTAT
>MHYD01000002.1:28233-32053 GCA_001824645.1 Planctomycetes bacterium RBG_13_46_10 | reverse complement strand
GCAATCACCGGCGGGCCAATGGTAATATTCGGCACAAAGTGACCATCCATAACATCCAGATGCACAATATTGACACCTGCCGATTCAATAACAGCTATCTCATCAGCCAATCGCGCGAAATCGGCACTCAATATTGACGGTGCAATCTCAATTGTCCCGGCTTTTGGCAAACGCTTTTGATGACTGAGATTTGCCATTTACAACGACCCTGCTACATTATAATAACCGGCGGTAAAACCGCCGGCTAATTTATAAATATCATCTCCGGATTAAAAACGAATTCCTAATGCTATTTGTCATCGAGGATTTCGATAGCTTTGAATTTTTTACCTTCGAGCAACTCAAGCGACGCACCACCGCCGGTGGAAATATGGCTAATCCTGTCCTGCAGGCCGAGCTTTTCGATGGCACTGGCACTGTCACCACCTCCAATTACACTTCGAGCACCTTTATCCGTGGCTTCTGCGACAGCTAAGGCTATGGCTTTAGTTCCTTTGTCGAAAGGCGGCATCTCAAATACGCCCATAGGACCATTCCATATGATGGTCTTTGCATCAGTTATGTTCTTTGCATAAATCTTGGCTGCCATGGGACCGATATCGACCGCCTGCCAGCCCATGTCAATATCGCCAACGGCTATACGATGCTCCGCATTAGGCTCGAGCTTGCGGACCACCGCGTGATCGGGAGGCAAAACCACCTGGCAGTTCGCATCGGCAGCATGGTCAAGCAATTGCAGTGCTTTGTCCATGAAATCGTCCTCGCAAAGACTGTTACCGATAGCCTTGCCGCGTGACTTCAGGAAGGTGTAGGCCATTGCCCCGCCGATGATGATTCGGTCAACCTTGCCGATAAGGTTCTCAATTACGCCGATTTTATCGGAGACTTTTGCACCACCTAAAATGGCTACGAACGGTTTTTCAGGATTACTAATCGTATCGCCAAGAAACTTCAACTCTTTCTCTACAAGAAAACCGATGACCCGGGGTTTGCCTTTCATTGCCTGCGGCACGGTATACATCGAGGCATTGTCCCTGTGAGCGGTGCCGAAAGCATCATCGACGTAGATATCCGCCAAATCGGCAAGCTGCTTTGCAAAATCATCTTTGGCCTTTCGCAATTGTACATCTTCCTTGGCCGCCTTGTCCTTTATGGTTTCTTCCTTATGGAACCGAAGGTTCTCAAGCAGCATACAATCGCCGCTTTTCAGCGCTTTGGCCTTTGCCTTGACGTCCGCACCGATGCAATCGCCGGCGAAAATTACTTTCTTTCCCAGCATCTCCGATAGTCTCTTTGCCACGGGCGCCAGAGTGAATTTCTCATCTCTCTGTCCCTCCGTCCTGCCGAGGTGACTCATCAAAATCAAAGCCCCGCCTCGTTCAAGGATATTCTTTATTGTGGGCAGTGCCTTAACAATTCTGTCGTCACTTGTAATATTACCTTTGGCGTCCTGCGGCACATTAAAATCGCAGCGCATAAGGACTTTTTTACCCTTCACGTCAATATCAGCAACAGTCTTTTTAGCCATGATATTTTCCTATATAAACCCCGCCTACAAGGCGGAGCTAAATATTTAGCCCCACGTTTCACGTGGGGTTCCTCTGAACCACGAAGTCAATTACAGCTTAGCAAGTCTTTCAATCAGGTCTGCGCTTCTGCAGGAATAGGCCCACTCATTGTCGTACCACATAGTTACTTTGACCATGTCGCCGTCCAGCACTATCGTGTTGGTAGAATCAAAGAGCGAGCTGGCAGGATTGCCGATTATATCACTGCTTACGATAGGCTCATTGACATATTCAATAATGCCCTTCATCGGGCCTTCAGCTGCCTTACGCATCGCATCATTAATCTCTTCAACAGAGGTCTTTTTCGCAGCCAGGAATGTGAGATCTGTAATTGAGCCGACAGGCACAGGTACCCGCAGGGCGTAACCATGGAGCTTACCCTTCAATGCAGGAATTACCTCACCAAGAGCTTTGGCAGCGCCGGTGGTAGAAGGCACAATATTAAGTGCAGCCGCTCGGCCACGACGCTTGTCCTTATAGGGCATATCCAGGATCGCCTGATCGTTGGTGTAAGCATGTATGGTTGTCATCAGACCTTTTACGATGCCTATCTTGTCATGTAAAACCTTACAGGCCGGGGCCAGCGAATTGGTTGTGCATGAGGCGTTGGACACACACTTCATGTCGGCCTTGAGCTGGTCGTCGTTAACGCCCAGCACTATCGTTGCATCGGGCTTATCCTTGGCCGGCGCCGACAACAGCACGCGCTTTGCCCCCGCCGTCAGGTGGGTATCATAACCAGCCTTGCCTTCGGCTGCGCGGGTTGTGAATTTGCCTGTGGATTCAAGCACGACGTCAACCTTCATTTTGCCCCATGGCAGCTTGGACGGGTCCTTTTCATTGAGGATTGGAATTTCGCTGCCGTCAATCACCAAGCAATTGTCTTTTACCTCTACCTTGCCCGTGAATTTGCCCTGAGTAGAGTCATATTTGAACATATAAGCCAGCATATCTGCGTTAAAAAGGTCATTAATCGCCATGATCTGGAACCTTTTTGGCTGCTGAGCCATAGCCCGCAGTACTAAGCGTCCGATTCTTCCAAAGCCGTTAATACCTACTTTTACTGCCATTTGCACATCTCCTTTTCATGTAAAACTATAAATTTGGCTTTTAACTGCCTATACTACCGTACGAAGCACGAGATTGTTTGCGATAAACAGAAACAGTACTTTATTGATTGTCCGCTCTTATGTCAAGAATTTCTTCTAATAAGGCTGTTTTCGTCAGCCATCCTGGGGCAAAAACGCGTTTTAAGTGATTATTTTTGCGATTCTTTGTAACATATTTGCACTAAGCGCAATTATGTCTGTGATAATGGTTGGCGCGATGGCAGAAATTGAACGGCAAACTGATAAAGGCGAGTTAGTGCTCAAAGCCCGCAGTGATGCGGACGCTTTGGGTCAGTTGTACGACTTGTTTTATGACCGGATTTTCCGTTTTTGCGTGCACAGGCTCTTTAGCAAAGATATTGCTGAAGACGTTACCTCTTCGATTTTCCTGGCGGTAGCCGGCAATATCAAAAATTTCAACGGAAAAAATGAGGCAGATTTTCGAAGCTGGCTATACGCCATAGCAGTCAACCACACAAATGCGTTCATAAGAAAGACAACGCGACGTAAAAAGCTGCTCGAAGAAGCCGCTGCCGTGACGATTTCCGGTACAAACAATCCTGATAATACATCCGGGCTGGACTGGCCAGCACTTTATAAGGCTGTTTTGAAACTTAAGCTAAAGCACCAAACCATCATAACGCTGAGATTTTTTGAGAATATGGATTTTGAGCAAATAGGTCAAATTGTAAACTCCCGACCTGAAACCGTACGTGTGACATTACACAGGATTCTAAAGAAATTGCGAAACAATTTGCAAAATACTCTTGTCGGAGAAAAATAAAATGTTTAAGAACGAAGCCGATTTCAAAGAGCTGGTTAAATGGCTGAATATTGATGATAAAGCAAATCCTGCACACAGGGAAAGTCTGCGGCGGCAAATGCTTTCTGCCTTCAATGAATCGGCACAACAAAATGAACCTCATGTAAAAATATTCCTGCTATTAAGGAGAACAATTATGCAAAGCAAGATAATAAAATTAGCAATTGCGGCGGCGATAATTATCGCGGTGCTTATCGGCATAAATCAACTTATCGGCCCTATTGAAAGCACAGCGTTCGCAAATGTTATGGAAAATATCCAAAACGCACAAACCTTGACTTATCAAAGTGTTATTACACAGGCGGACAAAGAGCCTCAGG
>MHYD01000002.1:28023-28214 GCA_001824645.1 Planctomycetes bacterium RBG_13_46_10 | reverse complement strand
CGAACCTCATCTTATGCGGGTGGAACTATCTGACGGAAAGGTTTGGATTCTTGATCATGGTCAAGGTAAAACAATCCTTCTGGATTCAAAAAATAAAGAGGCTGTAATGTCATCCACGCTTCAAACAACATTGGGCTTGTATGATACTTTCCGGCAGTTTCACAATATCCCTGATTTTTCCGTCAGTCAGA
>MHYD01000002.1:26873-27994 GCA_001824645.1 Planctomycetes bacterium RBG_13_46_10 | reverse complement strand
GCAATAGGTTTCAAGTTGACAAGAGAAAAAGATGAGGATGTGATAATCGTATGGGCCAATCCTCAAAACTCGCTGCCTGTTCGTATCGAGCATACTGCAAAAGACAAGGATGGAAGGACTATTAAAAGCGTAACTACCAATATTATTTTCGATGCCAAACTGGACGAGTCACTTTTTCGACTCGATACGCCAGAGGGATACAGTAGTAGATTTGTCGATGGGCCAGCTGAGCACTCAGTCAAACTCAAGACACGCTCTCAAACGGAATCGAATATGATGAAAATCTTACTGAACTGTTTAGTGTACGCTCAGGACCATGAGGGCCAATGGCCGGAAAGCCTGCAAGACCTTGCTAAATATGGATTGACCAAAGACCTTTTAATCAATCCAAGACAACCAGGACGAGAAATAGGCTATATTTATCTAAAACCAGACATACCTATACCACCCCAGCAGATTGTGCTTTATGAGGTGTATGGCTCATGGGACGATGGTATCAATGTCGGTTATGCTGATGGACATGTAGAGCTCATTGAGAAAGAATCTGACTTTAAAAACGAACTCAAAAAACAGATTGAATCCAAGTAAGTCTGCAAAAGTAAAAGAAAGATGATGGCATAAGGCCGGGCTTTTTTCGCTCGGCTTTTTTTGTAAGCTTCTTTAAAACTTACATATTCTACCTTTCAGATTTTAAATAGACTGGTTGAATTCTGCTGTGGATGTTCTTATGATATGAATCCGATAGAACCAAAGCCATTAAGAATTAGATTAAAGGAGAGTGAAGATTCGCAAGAAAAACCTAAAAAAAAACTGGCGGGACACTCGTCTCGGCTTAGGCTCGCCAAGCCGTAGCCGAAAGCCCCACCCTACAAAAAGGAATAACGCTAACTTGTCCCCGCGAAGTGTGGCAGCCACTGAGCAAAGCGAAGTGGATGGACCATCGACCTCATTACATTCGGTCGCTGCCACCCAGTCCCAGTCGATTCAGGCCTTTGCTGAGGCGTGCCGTGTTTTACCCGGCGGCGTCAATTCACCTGTACGGGCCTTTCGTGGTGTTGATGCTAAGCCACTTTTCATCGAACGGGCAGCCGGCTCAAAAATTTATTGTTTAGACGGTAACG
>MHYD01000002.1:20015-26812 GCA_001824645.1 Planctomycetes bacterium RBG_13_46_10 | reverse complement strand
ATGGCCGGCTGTTACCACGGCCACAGCGATTCCCTGCTGGTCTCTGCCGGTTCCGGGGTCGCCGAAGCCGGCATCGCTGCCAGTGCTGGTGTTCCTGAAGCGCTGGCCAAACTAACTGTGGTCATTCCATATAATAACGGTGACGCTGCAAAAGCCGCTTTCAATAAACATAAAGGCAAAATAGCAGCGGTTTTAGTTGAGCCGGTCGCTGCAAATATGGGCGTTGTACCCCCGGTCAATGGTTATCTGGAGAGGCTACGAAGTTTATGCGATGAAAATGATGCGTTATTGATTTTTGATGAAGTGATAACCGGTTTTCGCATTGCTCGCGGCGGGGCACAAGAGCTTTACGGCATAAAAGCTGATATAACATGCTTGGGAAAAATAATAGGTGGAGGACTGCCAATCGGCGCGGTCGGCGGCCGAACTGACATTATGGATTTACTCGCCCCCGATGGCCCGGTCTATCAGGCAGGCACTCTTAGCGGCAATCCAATCGCAACAGCAGCAGCTAACGTTACGCTGGATTTACTATCATCACGCGTAACGCAATACAAGAAACTCGAATCAATATCAGACATGTTAGAGAAAGGCCTGGCCGATGCTGCCAAACAGGCAGGTATCCCTGTTACGATTAATCGTGTCGGCTCGATTATGAGCTGCTTTTTCACCAACAAACCAGTGAGAAATTTTGCTGATGTACAGGCTACCAATATACAACAATTCAAAAAATTCTTCGCAGAAATGCTAAAACAAGGAATATATTTAGCCCCAAGCGCTTATGAAGCGATGTTTGTATCGCTTGCCCATACAAAAGAGGATATCGAAAAGACCATTAAAGCAGCGGAACATAGTTTCAGCAAAATCAAAACCGAAAAGTAATTTGGCCGTGCCGGCTTTACCCTGTAGAGTTATCTTATCCAGCCTCCAGGCATTTGACAAAAATACATTAATTGGATAAACTGCTCTTCGAAATAGAGACTTTCGATGACAATGTGTGTCAAAGATGGTTTATCGATACACAACAACGCAAAAATACAGAACGATATAAAAAATGTGAGGTTATTCAGAGGTCTGGAAATGAAACATAATTGTCCAAAGAAATCACAATATTTATCAGGAAAAAGAATTCTGCCTCAGCCAATCACGGGAAATTATTCTGTGACTGACTTAATTGAAAAAACATTCAATGCTTATAATGCAGGAAGAATAAAAGATGCCTGTCAACTAATTACAAACGAATATTCTAAAAAAGATGTCACTGTTGGAATGAGCCTTGCAGGGGCCTTGACTCCTGCCGGGATGGCTTCTTCTATTGTGCCTTTAATCGAGCATGGATTTGTTGACTGGATTGTTGCAACAGGGGCAAATATGTATCATGACATGCATCATACTTTTAATCTTCCTCTTTATGAAGGCAGCCCAAATGTTGATGATTGTGCTTTAAGGCAGGCAGGCGTGACAAGAATATATGATGTCCTTTTCGATTATGAAGATGTATTGATGGAAACAGACAGAAGGTTAAGGATAATCTTAACAAGGAAAGAATTCCAAAAAGAAATGGGGACTCAGGAATTCTACCATCATTTGGGAAAAATAATGAATGAAACCGAAGAAGAAGACAAGCTCGGAAAAGTTGGCATTTTAGCATCGGCTTACAGGGCAGGTGTGCCAGTTTTCACATCTTCTCCGGGAGACTCTACCATCGGCATGAATGTAGCTGGGCTACAGGTCCTAAGTGACAAATTCAAGTTGAGAATAAATCCGAGCATAGATGTAAATGAATCAACTGCCATTGTCCTTAATTCCAAAATATACGAAAAAGGCAAAACGGGAGTAATTTTGGTTGGAGGCGGAAGCCCTAAAAATTTTATGCTTCAAACAGAACCACAGATACAGGAAATATTAAGAATAAAAGAAGTTGGTCAGGATTATTTTATTCAGATAACAGATGCAAGAGCAGATACCGGAGGCCTGTCAGGAGCAACCCCCAAAGAAGCAGTAACCTGGGGCAAGATTGACCCAAAAGAAGTTGAGAAAAGCGTCGTAGTTTATACAGATTCTACAATTGCCCTCCCATTAATAACTTCTTATGTCATGCAAAATACAAGCCCCAAAAAACTCAAAAGACTTTATGACAGAAAAGATGAGCTAATAGAAAAATTAAGAAATTCATATTTTGAAAACTTCAAAAAAAGTGCTCTAAAGGAAATGAGCCGGCTCGTAGAACTTTTAAATAAAAACTGAAAAAGAAATGGAAAAATACAAACTTCTTAAACTTGTAAAAAAGCATGGAACCCCTCTTTTTATCATCGACCATGAAATAATCAGGGAAAATTATCGAAGATTTAGAAAAGCTCTTCCGAAAGTTCAGGCGTATTACGCAGTCAAGGCAAATTCAGAGCCGGAAATAATAAAAACCCTGTTCAATGAAGGGTCAAGTTTTGATGTTGCATCTTACAACGAGTTTATAGAGGTTTACGGTCTTATTGATAAATGGAGGGAGAAGAAGAAGGAGTTTTTCATCTGGGACAAAATAATTTTTTCAAATACAATAAAAGACAGGGAAACTTTAAGAAAAATAAACAAATACGGGCCTCTTGTCACTTATGATAGTTTTGATGAGCTGAAAAAAATAAGAGAGAGCTGTAATAAAGCCGGCTTGATTCTAAGATTAAAAGTTCCGGATACAGGCTCACAAGTAGAAATGGCTTCGAAATTTGGGGCAGAGCCTGGAGATGCTTCAAATCTAATAAAAAAATCCTTTGACTTGGGATTAAAGGTGGAAGGGCTTAGCTTTCATGTTGGAAGCCAGTGCACTAATTTTGAAAATTACACCTCTGCATTAAGCATAACTTCCGGGATATTTAATGAAGCAAGGAAAAGGGGATATGAGTTGGATATAATCGACATTGGAGGAGGATTCCCCGTGCTTTATGACTCTAATGTTCCCAGGTTCGAAAAACTTGCAGACATACTAAATAAAGAATTAAACAGGCTTTTTCC
Organism: Planctomycetes bacterium RBG_13_46_10; assembly: GCA_001824645.1. Taxonomy (GTDB): domain Bacteria; phylum Planctomycetota; class Phycisphaerae; order Sedimentisphaerales; family Anaerobacaceae; genus RBG-13-46-10. The sequence goes on along the minus strand of MHYD01000002.1, from coordinate 23,806 downwards.
GGAAGATACAGAAATTATTGCAGAGCCTGGAAGATTTTTTGTAGCGACAACCTCAACACTTGTCTCTGAAATAATAGGAAAGGCCAAAAGAGAAAACAAGGTTTTTTATCATATTAACGATGGAGTTTATCACACTTTTTCCGGGGTTGTTTATGACCACTGGATTCCAAATTTTCATTCTTTTAAAAGAGGAAAAAAAGAAATTTGTGCCGTTGTCGGGCCGACTTGTGACAGTTTTGACAAAATTTCTCTGGCTGAGCATCTTCCTTGCAAGCTGGGAATAGGAGATTTTCTTTACACAGAAAATATCGGGGCTTACAGCACAGCTTCTTCAACAAAATTCAATGGATTTGAAGGGGCAAAAATCCTGCATATAAATAACTAATTCTTTGTATTTTTTAGCCCCCAGTTTCACTGGTGGTTTATCCAGCCGCCGATAGAAAGGCCTCGATATTTTCAGTCGAAACATCAGGCGGAATTCCCCCGCCGCAGGACAGGATAATCCGGTTTTTATCAGTTACCTCATCAAGTGTCGTTTTGACACTGCCAATAACGTCTTGCGGCGTGCCTGCCGCAAGCACATCACGGGGCGGAATATTGCCCAATAAAGTAACATTATTTTTAGTTAGATTTTTCATCTCGTCCAGACTGTGCTGGTGACTGAAGTTAAACAGGTTCACACCGATCTCGGCAAGATACGGTGCACAGACCAGCCCGGCTGCATCATTATGAAAGAACCTTACGCTTACATTGAGCGACTGGAAAATGCGTTTGAGGTACCCAAGGGCCGCCTGTTTGAAATCATCTTCACCCAAGAAACCTACAATGTCGTCAAGAATAAAGATGCCGTCGATGGATGGAAAAGCCTCTGCCTGGAGTTCAAGCCAGTCGACTATAAAGTCCGTGGCGATGCCCAGCAGCTTGTGGGCCTCATCCGGATTAACACGGATTGCCATGAGGAATTCAGTAGCCCCCATGAGAAATGTGGCAATATTCAAAGGCCCTCGTGACACTGCGAATTTGATTGCGTGACCTGCCCGCTCGATCTGGCTTTGGTAGTGTTTCAGCCGGTTAAGAACAAACGGCGGCAAGCCGTCAGTTTTGGGATTAGGTTTATCAAGAGCATTAATTTCCTGAATATCGGTAATGATTTTCTCCGCGAAGGGCAGCTCATTTTCCTGCCAGATGCATTTTGCCCCGAAAGCCGACGGCTCGGTGCACATGCCGAATTCAGACCAGAAGCCCGGCAGAAATAAACAATCAGGAAACTGGTTAAGAGCCTTGATATTGGCCTCGAACCATAATTGCTCGCTTGTAAAATAATCGAACGTGGAGATTCCAGCCCAACCCGGAAGCCAGGGACTGTCAATGATAAAGCCGACCGGCATCGGCTCAATCAGCTCGCCGGCCAGCACGCGCTGTAATATTTCCCATTGCTCGTTCGTCATGCTATTGTTGTTTGTCTTTTAGTCTTACGATTAAAGTGGACAACCAGAATAAGCCCGATAAAGCCGGCGATAATTACAATGCTCCACCCGCCCAATCTCGGCCACATGCTCCACATACTGATAAACGATGCCATTGCTGTCGCCAGAACCATCATGATATTCCATAGGACACGTCTGCCGCCGCGCGGTATATCATTGCCGAGGATGCCCTTATGGTTCATCATAATCAAAAAGGTAAAGTACGCGATTGGCAGAAGCAGGCTGCAGAATGCCGATGTAGCAATTGCCAGCCAGGGCGCCGGCTGTTTCCAGAAGATAGCGCCCAGGGCACCAACCGAGACCATGAGCGAGCCGATGCGCTGTGTCCAGCCGCCAAGCGGCTTATTGAGCAGCTCACACAGGCAAAGACCATTAATGGCCATCACCATTGTTGCGGCACTTAAGCCCAGTCCCATTACGCCGAGACCGAAGAGATATTGTGCAATTACCTTGCCGGTCAGAGGTGTCAAAGTATCTGCCAGATTAAAGTTGTCCCGCTTGATGAGCATAGCAGCCATTCTTTTATCGGCATAAGGCAGCGCACCGATTTTTTGCTCAAGCTCCTCAGAAGAAAGTTTCATTACTGCCTCATTGCCTATCTCAAATTCAAGCCGCTTTTGAAGCAGTATTTTATATGGCTCGACAAGATTCTTGGCAGGTTCGACAGTAACAATTCCGCCCTCCTGGTCGGGCACAAAACCCGGTGCCGGCTTGGTGTAAAATTGCGAAGCCGCAGCCATAACAACAAAACTGGATGCAAGCAAAAATGGTATAAATAAACCTGTTGAAAGGTCGAAAATGGCCAAGCCTCGGAAGTCCCTGTCCCAGCCTCTTCGCATCATTGAGTAAGGAAACAGGAACGTCATATTGATGCCTACTGTGGCGGCTATTGCGCTGACCATCACATCACGCTGCTGGCTGACGATAAGGTTCGTCCAAAACTGTCGGCAGCTATCGGAAACGGCCTGCAGATATGGGGTAAGGCCTGCCGTAGGTTTAAGAATATTTTTGAAGCTGGGTATGAAGCCCCGGCCAACGGCGCTCCAATCCATACCTCCTTCCGCGAGGCTTAGTTTGATAACAACACCCATGAAGCACAGTACGATTAGGCTGACCATTGCCTTTATGATTAGTTCAAAGATTTTTACGCCTCGTTTACCGGCGCCATAGAACATTGTCACGATGATACAAAGCGACAAAAAGAAGCAAACGACCAGCGCCTTGCCCCACGGGTCCGGTATTACTGCCGGCCCGACAATCTTGGGCAGCAGGTTCTGCTGGATAGCTGCTGTTCCGAGAGAGAACTGCGGCATAGACCAGACGAGATTAGCTGCCATTGATGCGAACAGCCAGCTCCAGCCGAGGACCGGACTGATTTGTGAATTGATAACCCGCAGCGGCCGTTGGCCCGTTGAGAGGGTGATGTAAGCAATCGCGGCGAGCATACTGATGCCCAGTATCATTGCCAAAGGCTGCAGCCATAAAAAGGTAAATCCGGACAGCACACCGAGATAAAGGCATGACGAGAATGTCACTCCGCCGACGGTAATGCCGCTTTGCATCCAGCCCGGGCCCGACAGTTTAACATACGTTCTGAAAAGTGCTCCTCCGCCTTTTTCACGCGATGTCAATATCAATTGACGCTCATCTTCTATGCGGGAGCCCTTGGAGTTTAACCGCTCGGGACGTGCCTGCTCTTGCGAGCCTGATGCATTGGTAATAAAACCTTTTTGTGTTCCGTTTGAAACCATATTCTCGATCCCCTTTACTGCTCTGCGAAACATGAGCAGTTAGACTGACTGCATCGACATAAAGTTCTTTTTATTGTCAGCCGGTGCCGGCATTCTGTCAACTTCTTTATATACAGGCTCAAAATTTTTCGACCTTATAGCTTGGTCGGGATGGAAATCTCAGCGCCCATTTTTTCGGCAGAGACGTACGCACTGTAGATTGTCGAGATACAGTCCGCCGCAAGGCCGCTGTTACTTTCAAGCGGGCCGCCATACGCGATGACTTTATAGAAGGCTTCCATCTCCTGCGGATATCCCGTGAACCAGTCCTCGTCCGGAGACGGATTCGACCAGCCCTGTTTAGTACCGATTTTCTCCACGACGTAGATGTTCTTGAAATTATCGTCAACCGGATTGTAGGTCTGCATGGCAGTGTTGGGATTTATGTTGCAGATGGAGCGGTGATTGTTGGCGGCGATCTGAAGCCAGTTGTGGATGCCGCCGAGAATTATATCGGAAGCGACAATGTCCGCAATGGTGCCGTCCTCAAAGACCACGTGCATTATGGAAAAAT
>MHYD01000002.1:18325-19955 GCA_001824645.1 Planctomycetes bacterium RBG_13_46_10 | reverse complement strand
TTATCGCATGTGTGCGAGCCGAGACCAGCTTTGGACGAATCGGCCTGCCGTTTTTGGCGTTACCTTCCAATCGCTTAAGGTAAAGCGAAGCAGTTAACGGGTGACAGCCTTTGCCTATCATAACGCCGCCGCCGGAGAACTTCCAGTAGGCGTAAGTTTCTGCATGTGAGCCGGAGTGCGCCTCCTCGCCGTACATCCATAGTATCTGTGCTCCGGTCTTTTCGATAATCTCACGCTCCTTCTGAATCGAAGGTGCATAGACCCAGTTCTCAGCGTAAAGTATTTTGCCCTTGCTTTTCTTCTCCGCTTCGAGCATCCGCTTCACGCTGGCCAGGGCATGGTCAAGCGCAACCTGTTTTGGAAAGCTGTCACCATTAAAATCTTTAGAGCCGTCACCAAAATAGCCTGTAAGAGGTTTTTCCACAATGGCGAACTTGTCCCGCTTAAGAGCAGCGATTGCAATTTCCTCATGAACCACCGGCGGCGTGCAGACGTGAATAACATCCACCTTGTCGATTAGCTCTTCGAGGCTCTTATAAAAGCGCAGTCCGCGCTCTTTCGCATAGGATGCCCCCTGCTTGGCGTTGATGTCAAATACGCCCTCAATCTGTATATCGGTGCCCGCAACTCTATTCAGACATTCGAAGTGGAATTTTGCAGCGAAGCCTGTGCCGATAATACCGGTACGAATTGTCTTTTTCTTATTCATTTAAGTAATAATCCCACAATAAATATAATTTTAAATTCGAAATTCCGTGCCAAAGGCACGGCACACAGGATTTTCTCTTATTATACTATAAATTCAAACGGTGATATATAATCACCGAGTTTTTCTCGGGCTTCATTCAAACGTTTTCGTGTAGCCTCCAGCATGTCATTAACTATTTGAGGACTGTTAGGCACGTTTTGGCTATGGTACTTTTCAACACGTTCAATCTTGGCCAGATTCTCAGGCACACGAATAGTAAACTGTTTGACATAATCGTCCTTGGAATACATCTTGCCGAGAACCTGTTTGAACAGCTTCACCAGGTCATCATAACGAGGAATCTGCCCTGTCGGGCAGGTGATTGCATCTACATCGCCGTGAATGCGCAATTCCATCCATTTTACCCAAACATGCTTGTCCTGGACTTCGTTGACAAATTTATCATTTTTGTCCTTAAGAAAGTAGTTAACGCCAAATATCAGAGGCGGTTTCTTGAGCCCCCGGGCAAAATCAATATTATTCTGGATATACTTACCCATCGGAATCGCTAAAAAGTCCTGAATGCTCATCAGGTTAATTTCCATCACGCCTTCCCTGCCGATAATCGCAAAGGTGGTTTCCGTTTCAAGCGAAGCGCCGTATAAAACTACTCCGTGTGCCCAGTCAAAGCTCTGCTGAACAGGCACGGACGCCTTTGGGTCCCGTCCGCCGTACATTATCCCCCCCAGGACAACGCCGTTCGGATTGTCCAATTCGCAGTCGCAATTAGCCAGTGCTTTCAGAGTGACCGTATATCTGGCATTTTTATGAGCAAGCGGAATTTCCTTGCCTTGGTCATCTTTTTTGCCCTTGGACCACTGGCCTGAGAAATTGAGCCCTTTGTCCGGCGTATTGATTCCCATACCCAGCCAGTACGGTTTT
>MHYD01000002.1:16723-18221 GCA_001824645.1 Planctomycetes bacterium RBG_13_46_10 | reverse complement strand
TCAGCCTTGCGAATCGTAAGCCTCAAAGCAAGCTTCTTTAGACCTATCGTATTGCCGCCATACTGCGTATTGACGCTGTACATTGTGTCCTTTGTGTAATCCATATAGATGCGCTTATTCGCCACGTCAACGCTGACCATATCTTCGCTCAATTTCCCGGCTGAATGCAGAAAACAGAAAACATTGTCGTTTTTTCCAATGCTGCAAAATTGCTGATAAGCTCTTCGATAAAGCAAATCCTCGCTGTGAGCCACATACCATGAATCCGTCACCTGCATGCACGGGATGCTGAAGACCGAACCTGTCGGCCCCAGCGACAGGAACCGCAGAATCATAGTCCTGCCCTTCATGGAATCTTTAAGCAGGCCGCGCACCTCAGCAAGTCCCTCTTCCCTCTCAATCTGGTTCAACGCCTTGCCAAGAGTTTGCGTCTTCGGCACCAGATACTTGGTGACTTCTCTATCGCGGCCCTGGTCGTCGTATCCATCGAAGTGATAGGTATGCCCCTGCATTTCGAGCGGTTTCTCTTCTCCGCTTTTAATCGCCATTTCGCGAACGTAATCCACGTCCTGCTGCGAATCCGTACATACAAAAACCGTCTCCGGGTTTGTAAGCTCTATTGAATTAGCAACAAACTCATGTATCTTAACATTATCCACAGCCATGAGCCTGCTGTAGTTTTCTGCAGTCATTTTTTTCTTCAGCAGCTCGTTTTTCTTCATAGACACCTTTATATACATACTATTTTGCCAAATTCCACATAGATACAAGAAAACCAACAATTATAGTCTTAAAATCCCTTGACGTCAAGAACTGTTTAAAGTCTTTTTTTCACTTTGGATATAGAAAAATCTGGTTATCCTGCCGGTTTTTCGGGTGTGGAAAAGTCGCCTGCGAGCAACTTTCCGATGGGCTTGAACGTATCAAACTGCATTAGAACTATCCTGAGAACCGCCGTTATAGGTGTAGCCAGGAACATGCCGGTTATTCCCCATAGAAGGCCCCAAAAAGACAATGCCAGCAGGACGGTTATAGGGTGCAGATTCAATTCATCCCCCATTATCTTGGGGTCGATAATATTTCCAATTACATTTTGGATAATACCAGGAACAGCAACCACATAAACAATAGGCCAGGGACTCTGAAACTGGGCCGCTGCTATAGGGATGGGCAACAAAGTGGCAATTATCGAGCCGATTGACGGAATGAAATTTAACAAAAAGGCAAGTATGCCGAAGACACCGGCCAATTTCAGCTTAATTAACGCCAAAGACAGCCAAACCAAAAAGCCTGTCACGGCGGAAATTGCAACTTTAATAACGATATAACGCCGTATCTTCTGGTCAGTATCTGCCCGGACACCGGTACGAATGGCGTATGGATTGCGGCCGGCTAAAAGAAAAGCAACAAAAATCAGAACGAGGAAAACACTGCTTAGCATACCCACTACCGGCCCAACCGCATTTGTTACAATACCGGGGATTTTATTCTTAAAATC
>MHYD01000002.1:7950-16704 GCA_001824645.1 Planctomycetes bacterium RBG_13_46_10 | reverse complement strand
CGGATAATCTGGAAGTCCAGGACGGGAGAAACAGCCGAAGCGATAAAGACCGCCATTACGAACGGTATCATTATCCCTCGCGTGTAAGTAAGGGCCACCGCCAGGGCCACAACCGCGATAACCAGCAGCGAGGCGGTATTAAGCCACTTTAATTCGTCACGTTTGTCCAGCATATTTACCTTGTCTTTCTCTGACTCTTCAATACCTAAAAAACCTGGTGAAATCTTGACTGTCGTCAGACAAGTATACTAAATGAGAATTTTGATAAAAACAACAAAATTATGAACAACCTCCATGCCTGTCTGCACAGCCAAACACGGGGCGACAACCAAAACTTTTAATACTCGTTTTATTCTTGTATTTTTTGGTAAAAAAGGGAATAATATAACTATGCAGAGGCGGGATTTAACAGCTTTGATTCAGCCCCCAGATTAAATAAAACGCTTTCGATAAGTTTTGCACATGGTAAACTATAGTTTTAATATAACTTCTTATGGCTCTGTTAATTTGCCCAATTTGCGAAGTTTCTCTTAGTCCGCTACGGATTCAGCATGGTAACATTTGGCAGTGTCCAACATGCAATGGCGTCATGGCTAATATAGCTGTGCTGCGAAAATATCTTGGGAATAGTGTTGTAAAAAGCTTTTGGCAAAAAGCAACTGCTGAATCCACAACAGCAGAGACAAAATGCCCCTCATGCAGGCATTCGCTTAGGTCCTTTGAAATCCATAAAGACGAGCAGACAATCACTCTCGATATTTGCCGGCGTTGTCATCTTCTTTGGTTCGATAAAGGCGAATTAGATGCGTTCCCGAAGGTCAAAACAGAAGAACTATCTCCCCAGACAAGGCAGGAATTAGCGTTACTCAAGATTGAGTATGATAAGCAGCTTCAGGAAGAATTGACGCATTCCGCAATGGCCTTTAATAACATTACAGACATTATTACGAGTATTATTCGTTTGATTGTAACTTTTCCCTGATTCGTGCCCGAATTAATTTTTAACTTTCTTTTATTTTAACAGCATACACAGTTTATCCTTCGCAGCCCCTAACGAACGTAGAATGGATACGCACGATGAAAAATACCCAATTACCATTATAAAATAATAAAAACATTACGTTGAATTTCAGCCGATAATATATTTTGGATGGGAAAAATTCATAAAAGAAAGGGGAAAAATATTCTATGTTTACCAGATATTAAAATTTTTCCATTAAGAAAATATTTATTGCGCCAAGTTGAATCCTGATATAAACAATATACAATGTAAAAAATAAGATAAAAACAAAGGAATGTTGAATAAAAGTTTAAGCATTTCATATATCTATGAAACTTGATTTAGGACATAAAAATGAAGGACAAAAGCCCTACATATTGGAATGAATATAGTAATCTTCAATATACAAAACATAAATTAATTAGTGAATACCTCAAAGGATGGTTTCCTAAATTAGGTTCTTGGTGTGGGAAAATTTTATATATAGATACCCATGCAGGAAGAGGAAAACACATAGGTGGTCAAGAGGGTTCCCCCTTAGTTGCATTAAAAACATTCTTAGAACACACTTATAAAGATAAGATATTAAGCAAATGTGAAGTAAAGTTTATTTTTATTGAATGGGATGAATCAAATGTTGACCAACTTCAAGGTGAAGTAAAAGCAATTGGTAAATTACCACAGCATGTAACTTGTGACATATATAGTGAAGATGCCTTCAAATTACTTAGTGATCTTGTGAAAAACTTTGAAATTAAAAATTATAGATTGGCTCCTTGCTTCATGTTCGTAGATCCCTATGGTTTTAACATTCCCTGCGATTTATTAAGGAGAATTAAAAGCAACTCACGCTCCGAACTCTTAATAACAGTCATCTGGCGCGAACTTGATATGGCAATTATGAATAAAAATAGGCCGCCAGAACTAACAGAAACATTAAATAGTGTTTTCAATGGAAATAAATGGGAAGTTATTCAGAATATTCAAGATTACGAAGAAAGAGGGGAAACAACGGTACAAATGTTGAAAACGGAAATTGGGGCTAAGTGGGCGACGTATATCAGAATGCTGGGAGATAACAATAAAACTCGATATTTTCTTCTTCATTTAACCGACCACGAAGCTGGGCGAGACTTAATGAAAGATGTGATTTGGAAATGCTGCCCAAATGGAGGTTATTTTGCAAGAAAAAGAGATGATCCAAAACAACAATACTTGATAAAGCCTATCCCAGATCTAAAAGAACTGAAAGAATGGTTATTCTGCAAGCTTTCTATAAAGCCTCACACATGGGAGCAATTAAAAGATATGCTACGTGAGGAAATATGGCTGAACAAACATCTATGGTCAGTTATAAAAGAGCTTGAAAAAAATAAACAGATAGAACCTTCAAATTTTACCGGCAGATTTTCTCAGAAATCAAACCCAACTTTAAAACTGGTGAAAACTTAAATATAAACAACTTCTCTTAAATCAATACCTTTTGGCATCTCTTCGTATTCTCGTCCTTCTAATATACGACCATTCCTTTTTTTATCTACTCCTCCCCACTGCTTAAAGAAAAAAGGAACGCCTGCTGCCTTACATTGATCACGTATATCGATAGCCCATTCCGGCTTCATCGGTCTTGCACCTGGCCCAGACTCACCTCCAACAATTACCCAATCAATACCGGTAAGATCAATATCACAAATAGGACCAAGAAGTGGCTCGAATGATATAAATTTAATAGCTGCAGGTGTTTGTCTTAAATGTTCTATACGGCAAAGATAATCTGCCGTTTCAACGGTAACACCCATCCATATATTTTGTGGCCAAGGGAGTTTAGAACTTAATTCCAACAAATGCTCACTACGTTTTGTTAAAATTTGAAATGTGTGATGCGATGCCTTACACATGGTTTCAAAAACCTTAGCAACAAATTCAAATGGAATATCTTTATGAAATAGATCGCTCATAGAGTTAACAAAAACAAGACGAGGCTGCTTCCAGATTAGAGGCAACCTTAAAGCACGTGGATGTATAGTAACACGAAAACCCTTCGAATAATTGGGACTACCGGCAGCCATTAATCTTAAAGCAATACGCTCTGCATAACAATGCTGGCACCCTATGCTTATTTTGGAACAACCAGTAACAGGGTTCCATGTTGCCTGCGTCCATTCAATTTTAGATTTCTGTGCCATCTAACCTCCAAAATAGTATTTTACATAATAATAACATTTTATGAAGTTAAAAAAAACTATATTTATTGTGCAAGATTTCTATGACAACTTAAAATGGCACAACAAAAGTATCAATATAAAATAAAGAGGGACTAAAACTTTTAGACATTAAGAAAGCGAAAACCCAACGGATAGCTGCCACTGAACTTATTTGGAAAAATAGATGGCATTGTGCTACGTTTTTTTTAAATTTCATTCTTATTCCTCTTGATATTAAATAGAAAGAAAAATCCAACTTGCCGTGCTGCGCAGATCGCAGCAGGTACGTAAAGCGCGTACGCGCTTTACGTATATCGAATATTAATGAGAAATACAATTATAAAACGAACTGGCTGTTTTTGTTTTTTTTAACACAGTAGTTTTACTGATTTTGTGTTTAAATGCAGTACACCTCTGCAATTTCCCTTGACACTTCAATTTTATACATCTACGCTTTCTCACGCATTATGGAGGATGCCTGAGAAAGCCTTAATATCTTTTTCAAACAGCGAGAGCAAGCTCATTATTTACCTTCTGACAGGGAGAGCATACATGGCAGGATATATCCAAACACTGTGTCACCCGCCTTGAAGCTGCCTTACCTAAATTAGATCAAAAAACCCTGTGAATTAATCAGAGTATTTCACAAATCAATTTAATTTTTTGAGGAGGTGATTAAGATGAAGCGGCAATCAATTTTTCTAACCACAATAGTTGTTTTTTTGATTGCAACAAACACAGCGCTTGCCGGCCTGACTGATGGATTAGTTGCATATTATAAATTTAGCGGCAATGCCGATGATTCATCCGGCAGAGGCCATCATGGCTATGTATATGGAGCATTGCTGACGAGCGACCCTTATGGCGTTCCCGGCAGAGCATATAACTTTGACGGTAAAGATGACCACATTTTCGTGCCTTATTCGAATGACTTCCAATTAAAAGTATTTACTATGGCTACATGGGTTCGCCCAAAGGTCGATTTATCGTCTCTGGACCACCATACAGCAATTGTTACCCGTGGTGAGGATGTTTCTTCGGATCGGGCTTCAATTTATATGGTTGTTTGCAATGCAGATTCATACTGGGGAGATGGCGTTGCGGTAGGTTATGAGGACAATGGCGACCACGACTATTTCTATGACACAAATTTTTACCCACAAGTCGGCAGATGGTCACATTTAGCCGCTACAAGAGCACTTGATGGGCAATTGAACATATATATTAACGGGGATTTGTTTTGCCAATACAACTCAACGCCTGAACCAACAACAATGTGCTTTCAGGACCTGACAATCGGAGCATATTGGTATAGGGAAGCACCGGGAAATATATACTTAACAGGATATTTTCCAGGTGCCCTTGATGAAGTCAGAATATATAACAGAGCGCTTACTTCTGCCGAGATTAAAAGGCTTTCTATAATACCTTCTCCCAGCGCATTTTTGCTTGGCAGTATCGGTATGGGATTTCTAAGTTGGCTTCGCAGACGAAAAACAATGTAGATAGCTCTTTAGATTGGCTACATAAGGAATAGGGTTGAACCGTTGACATATTGCGCACCGTAGCAGCCTATACGTAAAGCGCGTACGCGCTTTACGTATGAGTGACATAGTAACTGTCTCGAAAAAACCAGCGAAATCAAGCGATTCACGGATTCAAATAATCCTTTCAACAATTCTTTAGAACTCAATGGTGCTGCCAAGCCATGTAGTCTCTCGCTGGGGCGTAGCCAAGCGTAGCCCAGTAAGACTACATGAACATTATCTATACCGGAGTGATTTCATCGCATTCTATGCTTCTCTAAAGTAGTGAATTCTTAAAATGGCCTATAAGTATATACGCATACACTTATATACTCTTGTAACCAAACTTGTGGTGTGCCTGCCTAATTCATCCGTGTTAATCTGCGCAATCCGTGGTTAGAAATTTAACTTGAATTTTGGCAGTTTTTTGTTATAATATCGCCTCGTTACGCGGATAGCGTATCGCGTATTGAGTATATAGTATCAAAGACAGCGTTTAGCGTACAGCGTACAGCATATCACAATTCAAACAGAAGACAGATGACGGCATGTCCGGCGTAGCTTTAGCGAAGTCGGAAGGACAGAATTTGGCATACCCTGAAATTATATTGAAATACGAAATTGGTGCGATTCTTCGCACCCTACACCATCTTATTTCCCCATATTGCCAATTTTGTGCAAATTCACATTATTCGACAATTGTAGAGAGTTCTCTACAAATTGGTCTTTTTTTGCAAAACAAAGCCAATTTTTGTAAGGCTAAAATTGACATAAGCTCTTTTGTGACAAGTAAATAGAGTGATTCTACGATTTTGTAGATTGGTAAAAACAAAGCCAATCAAAGCCAATTTACCTCTGGCGGAGAATCCTTATATGAGCTTAAATACCGATGCATTATGTGTAATTGCTATTGCGTGAATGGAGAAATGAATTTATGCTTTTGAAATTCCAAAGGATTGTATAAAAATTAATAAGGAGAAAAAAAAATGAAGACAACAATAATTCGGCTAATGTGTCTTTTTGTTCTCATGTCAATAATCAGCGGGTGCAGCACCGTGCCGAAAAGCCAGGAGGCCAAGACTGTTTTATCCGCTGAGGTGCAGGAAGCGGTCGCAGTTATGAAAGCAAAGGACCCGAGTATTGACAGGTACTTTGAGAAATCCTACGGATATGCAGTGCTGCCGAAGGTTCTTAAAGGTGCTTTTCTGGTAGGCGGCGCGCATGGACAAGGCGAAGTCTTCGAGCAGGGTAAAAGGATTGGTTACTGCAGCATGTCACAGGCAACCCTCGGATTTTCGTTCGGCGGAGAATATTTTAGAGAGATAATCTTCTTCAGGGACAAAGAGGATTTGGGCATGTTCAAGCTCGATGAGTATACATTTTCGGCGCAGGTAACGGGCGTAGCTCTCAGTGCAGGTGCGGCTGCCAAGACGGATTATAGAGCCGGCATGGCTGTATTTATTATACCGGATACAGGTTTGATGGTCGATGTCTCCCTGGGTGGGCAAAAATTCAGATATGTACCGCTGCCTTATTCGCAATAGGCTGTCCCTGATTTTGGTTATCCATAGTATGAGCAGTAGGTTCGGTCGGTTTCCCAGACGGTAACGCAGTGCAGTATCACAGGATTGAATTTGCCGGTAAGTTTACTCCAAGCGAATGCAGCAATATTTTCAACCGTAGGATTGGTCCTGCCGAACTCAGGGACATCGACATTCAGGTTTTTATGGTCTACAACCTTGATAAGCTCATCATCAACAATTTTTTCGAAATCAGCTATCGAAAAAAGGTTGTCCCCTATTGGTTTTTTTATCGTAATCTCAACAATATAATTATGTCCGTGGCCGGTTGGATTCGCACATTTGCCGAACAGCTCGAAATTCCGCTGCTCGGTGAAATCATCATTCCACAGCTTGTGCATGGCTGCAAACTCGAACTTCTCGCTAAAATAAACCGAGCCTGTATTTGTAAAATCCATGGCCACCTCTCTGAAAGGATTTAATTTCAAACTTAATTTACTCAATCGTGCCTTGTTGAACTTATCAGCCAATAGATTCCACGCCGTCTTTAAAAGTTCCGTCAAATCGGAAAGGCCGATATGTTTGCCCTTATGAAAGTCCGCGCGTATCCGCTCAGCGAAAACCGGCACCATGAATTTCCTGACACACATGTCTATGTCACTGACGTTGACGACAAAACCCGTGGTAGGCTCGACCTCACCTGCCAGCTCCACAGACAATTCGAAAAATATTGATAATCCCTCGCCGGCAGGCTTCGAGGAGAACGAATTAAAACCGATACTGTCTTGTGACAGGAACGGATTAATTGAAAACCGCACTCGCCTGGCCAGAACACACGCTGAAGGCGTGAATTTCGAATTTACAATCTCTCGACTTCGCTCGGAACTGGTTTCGAATTTCGAATTTTTCATTACTGTTTGTGCATCAGGCTCAGTATTTCACTTCGGCTTTTCGGGTCTCTTCTGAATATGCCGCGAAGCGCCGATGTCACCATTGCCGAGCCGGGCTTTTTTATGCCGCGAATCGTCATGCAGCTATGTGAGGCCTCCAGCACGACCGCGGTGCCCTGCGGCTTGAGACTGTCCATTATAAAATCGGCTATCTGATAGGTAAGCCTTTCCTGCGACTGAAGCCTGCGGGCGAAACAATCTACAATGCGCGCCAGCTTGCTGACTCCCAATATTTTACCCTTGGGCAGGTACGCAATGTGAGCCGAGCCGATAAAGGGCAGCATGTGGTGCTCGCAAATACTGTAGAAGGGTATGTCACGCAGCAGGACAATCTCATCGTACGTTTCGGTGAATACGCTGCCAAGGTGCTCCTTGGGGTCTTCATGCATGCCGGCCAGCAGCTCGGCGTACATCCTGGCGACACGCTCCGGCGTCTTTCGAAGTCCCTCACGGTCGATGTCCTCGCCGACTGCCAGAAGTATTTCCTTAACCGCTTTACATATCCTTTCGGTATCTACTTTGTTGTTTTTTAAGCTCATGTTTTCCGTATTCCTTATGGTTTAGCAATACAATAGAAATTCTTTTTTCCCTTCAGGTACAGCCCATCACCGATAACAAGCTTTCTCCGGGCATCTTTCAATACTAAAGCTGTAAATTTTCTCATTTGTTCCGCCTGTGTTTCAGCAATGGTTCCAATTTGGAGCAGCACTACTATGGGAATCATTGTAAAACTAATGTGCAAAAATGCAAAGCAATAATATTATGCTCTGCCGTGTCAAGAAGCAATTAATAAAAAATAGCCATGAAATTCTTGCAAACTGGAAAATTATTTCTATAATACAAATACATGTTGGAAGGAAAACATATACAAGCCAACTTACTCAGATGCCTGATATTTGTATTCTGGCTTTACAGCGGCGCCGTGGTTACTGCTGCCGATGATGGCACCAAGCAATTAATTTTAAAAGCTGCCAGTGTCCGGCCTTCGCCGCCGCAACTCGCCTGGCAGCAGATGGAACTCATCGCCTTTATCCATTTTACGGTCAACACCTTCACGGACAAGGAATGGGGCGACGGCACCGAAAGCCCATCCATTTTCAATCCCACACAACTTGATACGCGACAATGGGCCAAGATCTGTAAGGATGCCGGCATGAAAATGATAATCCTCACGGCTAAGCACCATGACGGTTTTTGCCTGTGGCCCAGCAAATACACAGAACATTCCGTCAAGAATAGTCCCTGGCGAGACGGCAAAGGCGACGTTGTTCGCGAGCTTGCCGATGCCTGCCGGGAATCAGGATTGAAACTGGGTCTGTATCTATCACCCTGGGACCAGCATGAGCCAACATACGGTAATACTGAAGAATATAATAAATTCTATAAGAATCAATTGCGGGAATTACTAACCGACTACGGCGAAGTTACCGAAGTGTGGTTCGATGGCGCCAAAGGTGAAAATGCCAAGGACATGGAATACGACTGGCTCGGCTATTATGCAATCGTCCGTGAGCTGCAGCCTAACGCTGTTATCTTCAACGGCCCCGATATCCG
>MHYD01000002.1:1063-7922 GCA_001824645.1 Planctomycetes bacterium RBG_13_46_10 | reverse complement strand
CGCGAAAGCGAATGGAGTGTTGTCAACCGAAATAACAAGCTCTTCGATTTCATCAGCCAAACCCAAAGAGATTTGGGCAGCCTAAAAGCACTCGGCGACGGAAGCAATCTCATCTGGTACCCGGCTGAGACAGATGTCTCAATCCGCCCGGGCTGGTTTTATCACGCCAGTCAGGACGACAAGGTCAAATCGGTTGAAAAACTGCTGGACATCTACTTTAATTCCGTCGGCCGCAACAGCGTTCTTTTGCTCAACCTGCCGCCGGACCGGCGCGGCCTTATCCACGAAAATGACGGCAAGCGGCTCCAGGAGTTCCGCAAGGTTCTCGATGCTACATTCGTCACGGACTTTGCTCTCGGCACGCAGACTACATCATCACACGTAAAAGGCAAAACGGGCATTTATGACCCAGACAAAATTGTCGATGGTGACACGCAAACCTATTGGACTACGGATGATTGGACAACTTCTGCTTCCATCGAATTAGACCTCGGCAAACCTACAACCTTCAACGTGGCCGAGTTAGCTGAGTATATAAAGATTGGCCAAAGAGTCGATGGATTTGTACTTGAAGCATGGGACGGCAGTGCCTGGAAGGAACTTGCCCGCGGCACAACAATCGGCTACAAGCGGCTGCTGCGTTTTGCCGATGTCACCGCCCAAAAAGTACGTTTACAAATTCTAAACTGCCGTGTCTGTCCGACTATTTCCGACTTTGGCCTATACTACGCCCCGCCAAGCCCCGTGACTCGTCACCCGTGATCCTGATCTGAGAGACGAGTGACTTAGTTTATCCTTTGAAGAATAAGACAAAAGCCAAAGCACAAGCGACCGTCAGCACACAAGGTACCAAAAAAATCGGCCGCCACTGGAACTTGCCTTCCTTCTTAAAGAAATCCATTATCACGCCTGTAATCTGCGTGCCGAGAAAATTGCCCAGGCCAAGCGTCACCACAGCTATCAGTGCCTGAGCCGAGGCCCGGATGTCAGCCGGAGCTGCTCTATCAACGTACATTTGCCCCACAAAGAAAAAGAACGTATAACCAAGGCCGTGGAAAGTTAGAGACGAGATAACCAGCCATAGCGGCTTCATTATCGCAAAGATAACGTAACGCAGAGGCCACGCTATCACTCCAATAACCAGCGCCCAGCGAAAACCGATCTTCGGCAGCAGCAGCGGCAGCAACACCGCCAGTGCAATTATCTCGGCAAACTGCGCCAGCGTCATAACAGCCGAGACGTTTTTGCTCTGCACGCCGATATCTTCCAGAAACGGAGCCGTCGGCACATAGTAGAACTGCAGCTCTGTCGTAACAACAAATGAAATAAGAAGGAAAATTAGAAAGTTCGTATCTGCAAGCATTTTGAACGCATCTACAAATGCCAGCGGATTGCCGGGCTTGGCAGGCGGTGGGGTATGCGGCAGAAAGAAACAGTACACACCCATTGCCAGAGATAAAACCCCGGCAAAAGTCAAAGCATCGCTGCCCTGGATTTTTAGTTTTCCAGATCGGCGCCATAAGGCCAACAATAATCCGGCAACTATCCATCCGATAGTGCCCCACACTCGAATCTTGCCCGCCTGGGCACTCGGATCGGTCAAGTGTGAGAACATAAGAGAATTTACCAAAGCCAGCGTCGGGGCATAAAGCAGCGAATAAAGCCCCATTAATCCAAACAGGCCCCAGAAATTTGTTTTCCGAGCAGCCAGCAACAGCAACACACCGCCAACGAGGTGAACCACCGCCAAAAACCACTCTGTCGCGACCCAGCGGTCTGCAATTTGACCCCCGATAAACGGCGATATAATGCAGCCCAGCCATAATGTCGCATAGATCCAGCCAGTCTGCTTGCCGCTCATCTTCAGCGGCCCCACCAAATGTGACGCCAGTATCGGCGCCCATGCGCCCCAAATAGCAAATTCCAAGAACATCATTAGGCTCAAGCGAAGATATAATTGCCAATCCATTTTGCTCTCCTTGTCTGAATCATTGCTTATCCGTTAAAATACCGCAGCCTTTCTGCTGTCTGCTTTATATCTGTAAAGCGGTCGTTACCTGCTTCGCGCTCTATTGCCAGGACACCCTTAAAGTCAATTTCCTTAAGAGCTTTCAAAAATTTATCACAACAGACCTGTCCCTCGCCCCATGGGACTTCTGTGCCCCAGGTACCCGGCTGCTTTGTCCGAATCGCATCCTTAATGTGAATATGTTTTATCCATGGCGAAAGCAGCCGTACTGCTTCAATTGGATCTCCTTTGCCATAAAGTATCATATTCGCCGGGTCGAAATTAACTCCTACAGCCGGGTGATTCAATTTTTCCAAGAAATGCCGCAAATCGTGCGCTGTTTCCTGACCGGTTTCCAACAGCAACATAATATCCTCTTCACCGGCTGCGTCGGCTAAACACTTGACTCGGTCGTAGAATTTCCCGGCGTATGCAGGATTACTTTCATCAATAAAACCGGCGTGCATCGACAGATAATTAACGCCAAGTTTCGCCGATGTCTCGACTGCTCCCACAAACAACTTGTGGTTCTGCTGCCAGCACTGGTCCGGCACAATTCCACCGGTTGCTTTTATGCTTTCCAGCGTCGAATAATCCTCCTGCGGGAAATCTATCATCGTGCTGCTTATTGTCCAGCTCTGTTTTAATACCGCATCAAAAAAATCTTTCTTTTTCCCCTGAAGCGCCGGTCTCACTGCCAAATGCACATGTTCAATACTTATTCTGTTCATCGCCTCTGCCACACCGGCAATATCCCTTTGCAGTGACCAGCTACAAACCCCAATAGGCCAGTTTTTACATTTCATTGTTTCACTCTATAGATCAACGATCCTCGATTTTCGATACTGGATACTCGACGAGAATCAAGCATCGAGAATCGAGTATCAGCGAATTAGAATCTTTTGTCCCTTTCTGAGTGACTCCTTCTCAGCCTCTACGATTTTGACCGAATTAAGCGACTGGTCTAACGTCGTTACCGGCTTGACCTTTTGTCCGCTTATTGCCTTTGCAAAGTGTGCTATTTCTAAAGACCAGCCATCACCTTTCTCCGTTCGCGGCGTAAAGAATCGTCCGTTTGCCGGACAGACCTTAAACGCAGGCTGGCGCGTCAAATCGTAAACAATCGTTGCTTTCTCCATCGCAATATTAAAACTCATTTCAAAGCTAAAGCTCGGCATCATTGCCCAGCTACCTTCTGCCGTTACGACCTTGTCACCCTCATAAAGATACTGTGTGACTATATGTAGCAGTTTTCCGCCGGGACCTTTTGCCCCGAAGCTGGAAACGGCGCGCGGAATCCCGAATAGATACTGCACAAAATCCGTATCGTGAATATGCAGGTCTAAAGCAACTCCTCCGCTGCACTTTTCATTCATAAACCAGTTGTCTATGCTCCATACCGGTGCTGAGCCCAGACGCTGGAATGTTGCTGCAATAACTTCCCCATATATGCCGCTATCGACTATCTCTCTGGCTTTTGCGTATTCAGGCCAAAAACGCACGCAATGCCCGATTTGCAGCACTTTTTTACTACAATTGGCTTGATCTATCATCCTCCTGCAATCTTGCACATTCAGTGCCATCGGCTTCTCGCACAAAACGTTAAGACCTGCTTGCAGAGCTTTTATAGAGAAATCAGCGTGCAAATAAGTCGGCAATGTAATCGACACCGCATCCAGTTTGGCCTCCTTAAGCATCTTCTCGTAATCGGTGTACAACTGTATGCGGTTAAAATCAATCGCCCCTTTAGCTTCACCGACATTGCCGACCGCTTTTTTAATATCCTCTTTGATGTTTGGATTCACATCGCAGACGGCTACAACCTCGGCGTTTTTGAGAGCTTCCCAGCACTTGTAGTGCATCCGCCCCATAAATCCAAATCCTGAAATTCCTATTTTTAGCATGGTTTTGTTTCTCGCTTCCTGATTCTTAATATTTAATGTTCTACCTCATACGAGTATCGAGCAACAAATATCGAGTATCGAGGTCAAATTTATTACGATAACTTGCAGGGTCGTATAATTTGAAATCTATAGACCTTATATATTCCTCTGAGCCACCGTGGCGAACATTCTTTATAAGCGTTGATATCTGCCTTTGTGAGCGAAAGGCAGCAATTGCCTCGAGCTTTTTGTCCAAATAGGATACCGGCGTACGCATACGCAGCGTTGGATGTGCAGCGAAGTCACAATAAATTGCGTATGTGTTGACGTATGGTACTGCGCTAACCGGCTTTCCCAGCTCCGGCCAGATATCACCTGCCGAGTGAAACAGGCTGATAAGAAATTCCTCGTATATTATACGATGGTCAGGATGCAGGTCGTTTTGCGTGGGCAGGAAGCACTGTGTGGGCTTTATTTTTCGCAGGTAATAAGTAAATGTATTTTGCAAACCTATGAAACCCTCAATCTCCAGTTCTGATTCTCGATTCTTGATGCTTGATTCTCGAATATCAGTGTTCTGCGAGTATCGAGAATCGAGTATCGAGCATTGAGCTTCTCTTCTTCCACGGAAATTACTTAGCTGACAATCTGGAAAACCAAGCCAGAGGATATTAATTTTCGGCACTCCCAGGCTCTGATAGCATTGGAAGGTCTCGCTGCGTCTGATTTCGGTAATGGTTCTTCTTTCTTTACTTTTGCAATAGCCCATACTGCCGTCGGTAACAATCATAATATGAACAGGCACTTTTTCGCGTTTGGCCAGCTGGATAAGCAGACCTGCCCCCAGAACAGCATCGTCATCATGGGGACTAATCACAAGAAAACGCTCTTTCTTACCCTGCCAATGGCGAGATACACTTGCGAGCTTATCACCTACACGCCGTTCTTCTCCCACCAGGCGCACGAATTCAAATCCTTCCGGGTTATGCTGAGCTCCGCCCCGGCGAGTGCCTTTACTCAAAACCCGCCCCCTCGGTCTTTTTCGTGACAGGTCCGAGATTGTCCCGCTCTGTCTCGGTGAGCCTTCGCCGAGACGAATCGAACGGACTGGTTTCCGTTGCATTTGTCCACCCCGCTATCTTCCAATATACATTATCAACAACAATCCTGTTAATTCTCGGCGAATATTCTATCAGAGCTCGCAATACTCTCCAAATAATCTCTTTAATCCATGAGATAATATCTTTCAAGCATATTTTATTTCTTGGGATTCTATATCACGGATTGCATTCTCGAACGGTAGTCCCTAAAGTAAGCTAAAGAGCATAAAGTGAACGAAAGTCAGACAGTAATCTATAATTTAGACGCTTTATTGCCGGTTTTCGCCTTGTAAAGTCTGCAAAGAACTCTTTTTTTGCATATTTTTTCGGACTTTCTATTGACTTAAAAGCGCCTGACAGGTATAAATTACAAAATAGGAGAATATATTTCCTGGGCATAATTTCGTGTAGGGCGTTCATTAAAGCTAAAACTTGCGAAGCTGGCAATTTCGCAAGGCAGCATATGTTCCACGGAGATAATATATTTACATTTCAACAAATAGCCCGTATCAAAAAATGGGCTTTTTAGGGAAGGAGGTAAAGTCAGGTCAAACATAAATTCTTTTTCAGCACGGAGCTTATTCCGCCTGCGGCGGACTAAAAAGAGAGTCGCATTTTTGAAGTTTGTCTTATCTATGGAATATCACAGACAAGCATAACCAAGGCTAAATAAAATCCAGATGCTTGTCATATCAAAAGGTTGCTGTTTTGGTTTGTGACCAATACGGTGAGGGGGATTTTAATTTTTAACACTGTTTTAAGGGAGGAATATTATGTTTAGGAAGTCAATTCATTTAATTTCATTTGTTTTGGTACTGAGTCTGATTACATGCTCTGTATCTCAAGGCGTCCTTATACAGGACCAATTCAATGGTGCTGTTCTGGATGCCAGTAAGTGGCAGCTTGTTAACGGCCCCAACGTTAGTATAAGCCAGGAGGCCGGAAATGTGCTTTTTAACCGAGCGGCTACTGAGCTTAACTATCTTGTGACCGTTGAACAAATTGACCCGGCAGAAACACCGTTGACCATAATCGGCTCGGTTACATTAGGACCCAATGCTGATATGGATGTTTGGACACGGGCATCTAATATAGGCAATACGGGAGGCGGACCCGCACACGTACTTGACAGCGGCATTCGCATTAACCTTTGGCGAGATGCTGTAAAAGAGGGCTGGCCACCTAACCTGGATATATTAGAGAAAACTGCCGGTGTATGGCCATGGGATAGCAGCATCTCAGACGGCGCCAATATTACAGGCGATGATACAGCCGTCGACTGGGATTTTGTGATTACGGATGATGGCACAACGATTACTGCCACACTTACACAAACCAGCAATCCTGCCAACACCATTACGTTAACGGGGACAAGCACAACCAAATTCGCCACTAATTACGTGGCAATTACGGTTGTGAACGGCTACCTCAACGACGTAGCTATTACAACAGAGTCTGTCATACAGGACCAATTTAACGGTGCTGTTCTGGATGCCAGCAAGTGGCAGCTTATTAACGGCCCTAACGTTAGTATAAGCCAGGAGGCCGGAAATGTGCTTTTTAACCGAGCGGCTACTGAGCTTAACTATCTTGCCACTGTTAGCCAGTTCGACCCGGCAGAAACACCGTTGACCATAATCGGCTCGGTTACATTAGGACCCAATGCCGATATGGATGTTTGGATGAGAGCGGCCAATATAGGCAATACCGGTGGCGGACCCGCACACGTACTTGACAGCGGCATTCGCATTAACTTTTGGCGAGATGCAGCAAAAGAGGGCTGGCCACCCATTTTAGACATATTAGAGAAAACTGCCGGTGTATGGCCATGGGATAGCAGCATCTCAGACGGCGCCAACATTACCGGT
>MHYD01000002.1:0-1049 GCA_001824645.1 Planctomycetes bacterium RBG_13_46_10 | reverse complement strand
TGACTGGGATTTCGTAATTACGGATGACGGCACAACTATTACGGCTACTTTCACACAAACCAGTAATCCTGCCAACACCCTTACGTTAACAGGGACAAGCACAACCAAATTCGCCACTAATTACGTGGCATTAACAGTAGTTAATGGCTATCTCAATGACGTAATCATCTGTGCTAAAGCACCTCAAGTGGAATTTACCGATAATTTCGATACGCCACACAACTATTTGACCGAAGGTCTTGGTGCTTATGACGGCATGCTTAACGGGACTATTAGTGCACTCGATGCGAGCACCAGCCGTCCTGGTTCGTTGTATATGGAAACCGTCAATGCTGTATGGGATCCGGGTCCGGGACCACTACTATACTTGAAGGTGACCGGCGATTTCGTCGCCACGGTTAAGGTTACAGACTTCGCGGGCGATGTCAACGCGCCTGTGTATCATAACGATGCCGGCATTATGGCCAGAAATCCTGCAAGCGACACAGGGGTGGAAAACTGGGTTACAATGAATTATTTCCCCACCTGGACAGCCTTCAATGTACGCAGTACAGTTGACGGTGTCCGTGGTGAGTATGGTCAGCCGGCAGGTAGCTGGACCGGTGTCGATACTTTTGCCCTTGCAGCACAATATCCATACATCCAGCTCGAGCGAAAGGGTAGTGACTTCTACTTCAGAGTTAGTGCAGACGGTGTGAACTTCATTCCGCTTGTTGCAGAAGCGTATACGGGCATCTATGATGGTTCTCAGACTCCCTTGGTTATCAGCCGTCCTGATTTGCCATCGACATTACAGGTAGGATTATTCAACGCTACATACTCAGACCAAGTTGGATACGCGGCCTTTGACGACTTCAGTATTTTGCCGGAAGCTCCCGCTAAACCGGCTGGTCCTGTTCACTCATACACATTCGAGGATGGAACAGCCAACGACAGCGTAGGCGATGCCGATGGTATAGTGGTTGGCGATGCATACATCGCTGATGGCGCACTTATAACCGTTGACCAGGATGACTGGATGGAAATGCCAGGCGATATTATCGCCATGA
>MHYD01000001.1:11991-12133 GCA_001824645.1 Planctomycetes bacterium RBG_13_46_10 | reverse complement strand
AAAGGCCTTCGCGCCTTGGTGACTTCGTGGCTAAAAAATTGCCTGATTTTTTCTATTTTTCACCCATTTTCCTGTCGTTTCAAGGCGCCGTTTTGCGTTATTTCTCTTATTTTTGACTTTTTTGCCTTGTTTTTTGCGATTT
>MHYD01000001.1:11675-11784 GCA_001824645.1 Planctomycetes bacterium RBG_13_46_10 | reverse complement strand
GCAGACAATATTGTCTATCGGCTCTCTGCTTGGCTTTTTCGCCTTGTCCGCCGGATAGCCAAGCGCCATAAGTTCAATTATAGCAACATCTTGTGGTATTCCCAATACT
>MHYD01000001.1:9541-11652 GCA_001824645.1 Planctomycetes bacterium RBG_13_46_10 | reverse complement strand
CGAACCAATCCAGCATGTTGCCAATCCTAACTCCGCTGCCTGCAAGGAGATATGTTCCAGTGCAATTGCCACATCTATAGGCGACACCGCCTGCCCGCATCTCATAACTTCTTTGCTGTTGCTGCATGCAGCTATCATAACTCCCGCTTTTCCAAAGACTTCAGGATGATTAGTGCTCGCAGCCACCTGCTGTTTTTTCTCTTTATCTTTGACCACCACGAATCGCCAATCCTGCAGATTTTTTGCCGATGGTGCAAGTCTTGCCGCCTCAAAGATTTGTGAGAGCTTTTCCTGCTCTATGGGCTTATCCACATATGCCCTGCAGGAATATCTCTTACGGATAGCTTCAAGTATCGTCATAAAAATGCCTTTATTGTGAAAAAAACACCCTTATTTCTTAAGAGTCTCGTTCGTTTACATAAATATAAAACTTCAAAAACATTGACGCAAGCACTAAAAACCTGTATTTTCATAATTCAAACGCGGGCGATTAGCTCAGTTGGCTAGAGCACGTGCTTTACACGCACGGGGTCACAGGTTCGAGTCCTGTATCGCCCACTGGTCAGCATTTTGCACACTTTCGCAAGCTGTCGCAAATTCTCGTTTACTCTCGCAGGGACAGGGACTTAGGACAGGTGCGTCTTGTGTCACGTGCGACTCGGTGCAAGTCGGTTCCGCAGTATTCTGCACCGGATTATGCACCTCTTTACAAACCGAACTTTCGGCCTCATTCAGGATGGTCATCTTGGCCGCTTCTTTCAGGTCGGCTTCGGTAACTTGTGCATAGTGAGTCATTGCAACCGCCGGGGTGTTTCCAATCCACTGGCATACCGCTTTGACGTTGCCGCCGGTCATCTTGAAAAGCTCCGTTTCCCTTGTGCTGCGACAATTCTGGAAAAGTTTCAGCCACGGTTCAAGACCGGCACGTTTGATTATCCGGGTCAAGTGTGTTCGCAGATTGCAAATCGGTTCTTTTTTTGTGTCTTTGACTTTTTTGTATCTATATTGCTCGATACAATAGACCGCTCCGTCTTTAGCCTGTTCAAAGGCATCCTGAAACAGTATTTTCAATTCAGGAAACATAGGAACGACTCAGATGTTTCTCGTTTTGTATGGTGGCCTGTTCACCAATGTGGTTTGTTGAACACGAAGCGAGCATAAGGATACCAAGAAGCATTACAGTGTTTCGGTTTTTTTGAGTTCTCATTTTTATCTTCCTCATAAAGGAACTTGGATTACTCGATTGGAGGATAGAGCCAACCGGGACGTATCTCTGACGGTAAGGGTGCATAACCGAGCCTTTGAGCTGCTTGATCGCTCACTTTTTGGCCATCAGCCAGAGAGTTTAGTCTGACGATATCAACAAAAGCCTTCACGGACACACGACAAGTACCGTGTATAAAGATGCCCTCGGCAACAAGCTGCGCCGTGGCGTTGGTGGGTGTGATGTCTTTGTCGAGTACTTTACGAATATTTTCCGAGGCGTAGTTCATGGACTTAAATTCAGGCACGCCGAGCCTCTGCATACCCTCAGCGGCCTTGTTTACCATTAGCTTCTCCTTGTCGGTAAGAGTACGCAAACGCTTATCAAGGCTATCCAAACGTCCTTGGTGTTCCCTGGCTCCCGGAACATTATCCTCAAAGTCCTGCTGGTTTTGTCTTCGCATATTATTGAGGCTTTCGTCGACATCAAAAACCTCTGCCTTAGGCCGGATGTTTGCTTCCTGTTCGCCCAGCAGTCCATGTTTCCGTGCCATGTCCCGCAACCGATTGATACCAGCTTCATTGGTCAAAAATTCGAAGTCGGATTGCAAAAGTTCTTTACCCTTAAGCTGTGTATGCACATTGAAAGTTCCGGTTTTTGAAAGTTCCTCAAAGTAATCCTTTCCATTCCATTTCGCCTCGGCAATCCCTTCAGCAAGAAGGTTTAAGTCCTTCCTGGACATTTTTCCGAGCCAGGCATGAGTTAGCATTTCCTGCAGATTCTCCGATTCCCTAATGCCTACGATGTTATGCCCTTCTCTTAACTCTATGGCTCTTTGCAAGTCTATATAGGCTGTTTCGCGTGATTTCCTAGGAGTAGTCTCCATGAGCTTTAAGTTTTTGTCGAG
>MHYD01000001.1:8841-9534 GCA_001824645.1 Planctomycetes bacterium RBG_13_46_10 | reverse complement strand
TCGATCTCGGCCTCGGGCACGCCAACCTTGCGTGCTTCTTTGACTGACGCTTCAATTCCATTCTGAATATTGCGTGTCCTGACCATTTCATTTAGTCGAGCAGCTTCGACCTCACTAATATCTGGATTTTCGGATGTCTTATGTTCACCATTGATTATACTCCGGTAGGTCTCCCGGGCTTTTTGATACAATTCATCTGCCTGTTTGCGTGCCTCAACAACTTTGGCCGGCATATCAGAAGGAGGATCGAATTCGGGGAAGACTTTTGTCTCCATGGGATCAAACTCATCGCTTGTTGATGGGCCGGGTCTTTTCGGTGGCACGGGTGGAGTATTATCATTAATGCCCATCTTGCGGAGAGCTCCCGGGGCTGGTTCGACATCGATAACAATGCTAAAAGTTGGAGGTGTTTTTGATTCCAATGTAAGATCGTGCCGTTTTAGAAATTGCTCCCATGTCTCGCCGTCCGAGCCAGCCTTAAAACCATCTACATCCCTAAAAGTATCCACCTTGTCAGAGAGTTCAAGGCGAGCTTTCTTAACACGATATCCCGCCATGCTAATGACCGATTCAGCGTATTGGACCGAGCGGGTATCTTTGAGAAAATCGTTGAGAAGGCCCTCTTCACTAACATCTTCGATGCTCCGGCCTGGATAACGGGTCTTCATATGCCAAGCCACTTGTGCGATGGTG
>MHYD01000001.1:5393-8802 GCA_001824645.1 Planctomycetes bacterium RBG_13_46_10 | reverse complement strand
GGAGTACCGTCCTGGCCGGCATAACCGATCCCGGCCCTCTTCATATAACGTAGCTGCGCAAACAGAAAGGTCGGCCAACCCTTGGCACTTGGCGCATCAGGCAGACCAATGTCAATATGTGACGGAACGTATTCACGAAATGCTGCAATCATTTTCAACGTCCCCGTTTCGGGGTCGAAAGCACGCAGGAAAAATTTATCCTCGGATCCATCAGGCGCCTTAACAGCGATTGTGTCCCAAAGTGACCCTTCTTCGTATTTGATAGCCCAACCATTCTGTTCCAGCAACTCACCGGCTTCGTGGGTCTCGGCTGTAATATCATAGGGATCCTTACCCTTTATCTCAGGTTCGGAATATAATCTGCTGTTAAAGGCCTGATCAAAATTTTCCTTCGTGACCTGCGGGGTATGGTTTAGAATGCGCGAGGCTTTGGCGGGGTCTTTTTTCAATGCTGCAACTACGGTTTCACCGGCGTCCTGCATCAAGTGCAGGATGTCCTTGCGATAATAGAGGTGCTTTATTTCGTCGGGGAGCATATCATCAATTTCAGTATTTGCCTGGTCGCGTTTAGCTATTGTTTCGGTAGAGGTTTTTGATTTTGATTCCAGCTCATTCAACCGTTTTAAAACCTTTGCCTGCCTGTCACTCATCACCCTGCTGGCAGCACCCAGCCGTTTGGTATGGGCGATGTAGGCAAGCATATCCAGGTAATTTTTTTCGCTTAAGCCATCGGGCACTGCATCTATATCGTAATCATATTTGGCAAGCAGTTTATTCCCCCGACGGATTCGTACAATGTTCATGACCCGCTGAACGTTACGGCCGACGAAATTTGTCATTTCCCCAAAGATGCGGCCACCAAGCTCGCCGAGCGTCTCAGTCAGAGCAGTGAAGCCTACGGTAACCGCCAGACGGGTCATATCGAACTCCTCGGCTTCGGCAATGTCCAGGCGTTGGTATCCGAGGACCTCAACGGTTCCGCGTGCGAATTCGATTTCGGCCTGGCTTTCTAGATATTTTTCGACCGAATCGGCGACGGCATTAGCTATATCAGCAACTTCGATAAGAATTCCTGCAGCATATCCAACAGCCCCACCCCATACCCCTACAGGCAAGGCAACGATGGCAGCTGCACCATATATAAAATTGGTATCCGTATCGGCAAGATCGTCATGAGCCTTCACCCTGTCGGCAAGATAAGCGACTTTCCAGATGCGCGTCCGCGCCCAATAATCTGGTATCCACGACAGTTCTTTGGAGTTATTGCCTGTCTCCTCCAATGTCATTAGGCGGGGTTTGAGATGTTGGGCCACGGCATTAAAGCTTCTTCCCGTCATCAAAATGAGTTCTTTAATATCACGGCAGGGGTTAATGTCTTCAACAGTTTTAAGTGAGTTTCCCATGACCTCGACGTACTGAGCTATCGCCTCCTTAGTTGCCTTTTGCACCCAGAGCGGCATTGTGTCTGAACCGCTGCCATAGCTGTTGCTTCTGTTGGATGTTCGATAGGTATCGGCAAAGAAAATGGGCGTACCGTCAGGACCGGACACTTTCATCCATCCCATAACGTGGTCCAGTTCTCGAACATGAGGTTCAAATGCATGCCGAAAGGCAAGAATATCTGCCTTGGTCTCGATTTTTTTAAACTCGTTTATCTTGCTCTGCATCAGGCTTATGAATGTTTCACGCAGAAGGATCATTGCCGCGTAATCACCCAGCTCGATAGTTGTCTTCAGTTCGTCCCACCAGAAGAGTCTTTTTCTTGAAAGTTCCATAATTTTCAGGTGTGGCAACTTGTCCCAGTCTTCGATCTTGATCTCTTCCATGTCTTCGAAATCGGAACTGGTTGGGTCTATGGCTAAGGGTATTTCTTTTATCTTTATATTGAAATTGATGCAGTCGACAGCCTTGACGAGGGCGTCTTTGTATAATGCGTCCACCTCTTTTTGACCGGGTGTGACTCGAACTACAGCTCGGGCCGGCTGAGGTTCGAGTGATATCAAGCCCGGTTGGGCAATGGATGCGGTAAGCAGATCACCGTTGGCAACAGTCATATGATACGGCTGCTTTTTACCTTTTATCACCGCATCGCCAATGTTACCGATAGTTTCCCCGGTCGATGCATTTTTATTTTGTGAGATGTGCTCTGTTTTACTTAGTAAGATATCTCTTGAACGGTAGATACGGGGTTGTTCCGGCACACGATGCGCCGGGATGATAGGACCGTTTTCGTCAAATTTCCAAACCTCGCCGTTTTTCCCCACCATCACGTTTATCTTATCAACATCTAATTCTACATTTGTGCGGACTTCGACGTGTACAGTCTCCGGCATAAAGACATCGTAGGCGATCTCACTGTCCAGACCATTTGCCCCTGCGCTGGTTGGACGGATCATCCTTGCAATGTTTATGCTGGCGCCGTTGTCTCCGAATTTAAGCCGCCAGGCTCCCTCGGCCCCATTCATGGTGAAGGAATAATCACCAGGCAGTATGTCTTCCTTCAGTGTTGCGATAACGACAATATAATCGAGGGTATCGACAGCAAAGTCCAGCTTCGGATGTAGACTCAACAGTTTTTCCTTTGCACTGGCAAGTACCTCGGCATCATATATACTCGTCATATTCTTGCCATAGCGAGTACCTGTATAGGTAACATTTTCTGAATCAGATGTGAAAACAGCAGGCCGTCTGGAACTTTGCGGAAGGTTCTCTCCGAATATTACCAGGGTTCGAGAGTTTGTCTTCTTGCGACCTGTATTTTTCGGCATAACGTATGGAAATGTTGGAAGATCGGAAAAACCGCCTATGTAGCCTGTCTGGTCCTGAAGGACGAACGTATCCAGGATATAGGGTTCTGGTTTGATCCAGGTTTCCTTTCCAGATTGCCGTGCAATGCCGTCCTCAAGTAACTCGAAATTCCCAACACGACCGCCACCGTCACGCTCCCGCTTAGTAAATGGATCGGCCTGATAGCTCCAGGTCCCGTTAAGCGTGTTGAAATCC
This sequence comes from Planctomycetes bacterium RBG_13_46_10, assembly GCA_001824645.1. Taxonomy (GTDB): domain Bacteria; phylum Planctomycetota; class Phycisphaerae; order Sedimentisphaerales; family Anaerobacaceae; genus RBG-13-46-10. Next base: position 5,799 of record MHYD01000001.1, on the reverse strand, counting down.
GAAACGGTCAGTTCCAGAGTAATCTTATCGAGGTCTGATTCTTTGCGTGGGGCTAATGTCTTTGCAGCTCGATTGGCACCATAACGCACTTCAACCTTGCGGGTTGATTGCGGTATGATCAGGTGCCGATTCGGATAGTCCGTCCCATCATCACGGTAAAGAAATGGCTGCATGCCTTCGAAGTCGATTGTGATTTTCTTTCCGGTCCTTTGATATTTCGTCGAAATGATAACGAATTCTTCTTCAGTTCTGGGATTGACCAGGACCACAGTTGCCTTGCCTGTGTATTCGTCGATTCGTGCCTGGCCGCTGACTATACCAAGGTGCTGGTCCATATAGGTGACATACCATTTGCCGTGAACAGACAGATCATCAGGTATCTTCTCCGATTCCTGGGCCACGGTGA
>MHYD01000001.1:5155-5359 GCA_001824645.1 Planctomycetes bacterium RBG_13_46_10 | reverse complement strand
TCCTTCAGTTTACCTTCGATATAGAAGAATTGGCCAAATTTCAGGTCGCCTTCGATGGGCAGATACTTGCCTTCGGACCAATACACAAAACGAAGTTCCATCTCCTCCGGTTTCTCTTCAAGATCAAACTCCTTGCAATATCCATGTTCAAAATATTTACCCCATGGCGGAAAAGGGTAATCCGGACCAGGCAGAGACGATGGA
>MHYD01000001.1:0-5107 GCA_001824645.1 Planctomycetes bacterium RBG_13_46_10 | reverse complement strand
GCGACAACAAAATACTTCATCGTCATTGGTGGTCCAAAATCATCTATGTAAGGTGCGTATAGAGCAATTGCATAAACGCCCGGCTCTTCTGGAGCTTTTACGGTCGCACTTTTTTCAAAGATACTCTCATATTGATAGTACCAGTCAACAAATGATGGCTGTTTTACAGCTCCACCGCTAGCTACATGTCCCATCGACACGATCCGCCAGCGATACCCCGCACGAGGATCTCTATGCGAGTAATATATAGCGGCCTCGGGGTGGATCGTCACTTGCATATTTTCTTCCGGTTCGTAGATACCCTTGTCCAGGGTAATGATGTTTTCCGGGTCTGCACTGGCGAAGACTTCGAAACGCACCTCGCTTAGAACCCTGGTTCCATGACTCATCGAACAAAGACGCAGGTAATAAATGCCGGGAATATTCGGCGCACGAAAATTGACCGTTCGTTTATTTTCAAGTCGCATACGTTTAGGAACCGGTGGCGTAACATAGACACAACCGGGCACAAAGCCGCCTTCACCGGCAACCTGGAGTTCATATTTAAATTGTTCTGGAAGCGAGGACAGTGAGACCTCGATAATTTCACCGACTTCAAAACGATCCCGGCCACCCAGGTCGATAGGACTCTTTTCATACCGAGGAATGATTGCAAAAGGTTTTTGGAAGAATGTGTTCAGACGCTTGCGTACAATACCCTGCAGCTTAATAATATACTCACCCGGAGGATACTCGCCTTTGATCAGCAAGGTCTCATCCTTACCGAGTTCCACCTCCCAGGACTCAAGGGGCTCACTTGCCGCTGGCGGAGCATTGCCGGATGACGCTCCCTTCGTTTTCTCGTATAACTCCGTCATCTTTTTGCCATATTTCGTGGCAGCTTTCTTGTCACCCTTCGCAGTTGCTTCACTGAGACGTTGCTGAACCTCCTTAATTTCCTCAAGAATGGCGTTGAAACGGGCCATCTCAGACGGGTCCAGCTGCTTTACTTCCTTAGCAATGGCGGGGTTTTCCGGGTACAGACCGACTGACAGATCATCAATCCTATCGATATCAACTCTACCCATGGCTTTCAGATTTTTGAAAAGGTCCTTGGCATGAACAAAGACTGGGATATCATCACCGTCAAAGAACGTTGACTGGTAATTAGTACTGAGCATTTGGGGATGACAAGGATCTCGCTTTGGCGGTATGTCGATCCGCAAACTATCCAAGGTAAGCTGCCAATCAAGCCCTTTTTTAAGACGCGCCACATAAGTGCCTGGTTCGATCACCATGAAGTTCGCATACGTTTCCCCTGTCTTTTCAAGTATCGGGCTATGATACAAGACTTGACTGAGTCGACCGTCCGGCCCGAGTCGGTAAAGTTCAACCCCAACATAATCTCGGTCTTTCCCGTAATAACGAAAAGCAAACTTATCACCAGGTTTGGGTACAGTTGTGTCTTTGAGTGCAAGGGTTAGAGGTTCCGCTTTGGGCCTCTGGGTGAATTGCTTGCGGGCAATAACATACGTACCCCATTCCAATCTAAGTTCATAACGAGTAGGAAGCTTAAGGCCTTTGTTATTATCCCACACAATTTTTTGTGTAACACCCTCCTTGATATCCCAATCTTTTAGCTCCCGGTCCGGAACCTCGCGTCCGCCAAGAAACGGTGAACCAAGCTGAAACAGGGTCAGGGTCCACTTTGGCTTCTCTTTCATTTTAAACAAAGTAAACTCATTGACTGCCGGAGGCGTCACGATGATAGTGACCGGATCGCCGCAGGTCTCACCTGCGATCACGTTCAATGCGGAAGGAACCATAAGAACATAAGGGCGGATACGAAAGTGATAGATTTTGCCGACGGGGCCTAGCTCCTTATGCTTCAATTGAAAGGTTACATCGCACGCCGGAACATTTCTATACTGCGAGATGCCGCCAATAACGTCATGGCTCGACATGCCATCATCATAGCGATAACGATTATTTCCCTTCGATAATTCGTCAAATTTCCGCTGATCTTCTTCAGTGGATGGATTGTCAGGTAGAGATTTATAACCAGAAGAGAGTGAAGTTTTTGTGATTACACTATACAAAAATTTTGGATTCTTATCATCAGCCGTTTCGGGGTCTATTGTATCGGGGTAGAGAACCGTAATCGTCTCACCCGCAAAATACTCATCCTTATCAAAGCGAAGCTTTTTTCCGGATTGTTTCATGCCGTCGCCGCTGACGGGTTTTTGAGCATGTGCTTGACCGGCCGGCCACATCGTGAGCAGGGCCAGGAATAGAATAAATGTGCAGGCCCAACGACTAATGTACCCGAAAAATGAATTGGTGACATTGTGTATGAAATGACATTTATGTCTTAGTCTACCCGTTTTGCAGGCTATTTGATAGCTTTCTTTCATTCCTGCTCTATTCTGGTATTGATTTCTGCAATTGCAAATTGTTCAAGCCTTGTTAACTCTCACATAATTCTTCTCCCAGGCCAATTGATAATAAATATGATTTCAACCGATAGTATGATTATAACACACATAAGGTGCATAGCTCAACGCGAAATCGGGTGAAATGAAGAAATATTAATACTTGAACGAAAAGAATTTAGCTGTAAACTATTTAAATCAGGAACCGATATACTCTCTTAACTTAAAGAGCCTTTTGTCTCACTTTTGCTGATAAAAAATCGAAAGGAGATCAGAGATGATATTATCGAAAACAGCGACAATTATTGTTATATGTTTATGGTTGGTCGGATGTAATAATCAGCACAGCTCAAGTTATGAACCTATGTATTTTGCAAGTCCCGAATCTGCTGTTGAAGAAATTAGTGTAATGCTGAGAAATAAAGATTGGGCCAAACTTGCCATGTATTATGATCTAAGCGATTCTCAGATAGACAGGGCAACATTAATAAGTGGCGAGTTTTTTTATACCGATGAGAGACCTGAGTTCGCACACCCGGCCGGCTTCTGGCACTACAAGCATCCATTTCCACCCCCCTTTAAATATCTTTCGTCCAATGACGTTACGCAAGTGGGTGTAAAGCAGGTGACAGTCTACGTGGAAATCGATCAGGGTGGTGGAATGATCCAACGTGGAGAGCAAACCTTTTTTATGTCTTGGACAGGTAAGGGTTTCCAGATATTACCTCGTCAAACACAAGTATGGTAAGCTGAATATTGTTCCATCAGAATGCTTGTTCATTTGAGAGAAAATATTTTTCCCCAAAAAACACGCCTGTTTGTAACCAATCCGAAGAAAATCAACTTCTATGGAGACAAAATAGAGTCAAGGGTGTATCAAAGGTTATACGATAAAACCTTATAACAAACGCTTTTAAAAATCATCCGTATATCAAACTTATTAATACGCAGGGCAATCCCCCAGATAAATATATGTTTGAGATTTACGTTGCCGGGTTGGTCCCCACCGAAGAAGATTCATTTAGTACTGGTAATGTTCACCGAGCTGAAATATTTTTACCACTTGATTATCCACGCCGGCCGCCTTTCTGTCGAATGCTTACACCTGTTTTTCATCCGAATATTAATCCTCAAAAGATTTGTATAGGTGACCACTGGAGCGCTGCACAATCCTTGTCTCAATTAGTTATCCGTATTGCTGAAATGCTGTGTTACCAAAGCTACAATGTCAAAAGTCCTCTTAATGCCAACGCTGCTGCATGGGCGCAAGAGAATTTTTCGCGCTTACCGCTTCAGAAGGTTGATTTAAGCGAGGGCCTATGATAACTGCTTCTCAGAGACTAAAAAGGTTGATTTTAGCGGTACTCTTATACGCCATTTTCCCGATAGCATGGGCAACTCGGCCGTTTCTATCCGAAAGTAATATTAGCATATGTATCTTTCGCAGGTTGACTGGCAAACCCTGTCCCTTCTGCGGTTTGACCAGGGCTCTTGCTTGCGCGATGTGTGGTGACTTGGACTTGGCTTTTACTTATCATCCTTTATGGTGGCTGGCTGTTTTTATAATAATTACCATTGGGTCAGTCTTACTTCTTGATGCTGTCAAAGGTACCGATTTAGTCGGTTTCTTAGGGAAATTTTGGCGGATTCCTACCTGGCTTATTGCTGGCACGTTGGCAATCCTCGCTTTGCTCCGTTTTTTGTTGATCACGTCATCTCCTTAGGCAAAGCCTAAGAGTAAAGAATGCTAACTTCAGAACTCTACAAACAAATGTGGCCCGAGAAGAACTGATGTAACTAATCTGGGCAATCCCGTTGGGCGCAAAAATGCATACTCATTTATGTAGGGGTTAAATTGCACCTGTCCTACGCTTGCTGGCATGTCATAGTTTGCCATTATTTTCCGATAAATTTATATATCCGTTCTGCCTCCATAGATGCCAATTTCTATGTATTAGACATCAAATTCTTGCTTAAAAATCGGATATATAATCCTATTTTTGCTAAAAAAATTTTTTAAAAAGTGTGTTTTTCGGCGGGAATTTAACGTTTGGTGTCTTCCCAACTCTTCAAATTTCATATCGTTGGAGACAAAACGGAGACAGGAAATTGTTGAAGAAAATTGATGTTCAACTGTTCATGAGAAAGGGAAGTTTTTGTGAACATTTTCTGAGTTAACGACTAAAACAACAATACTTTGTTACGCACTTAAAGGCTGAGCAGACTCCAGTCGGTTTTTACCAAGTTCTATTTGTTATAAATGGCTGGCCCAAGACGCTCACGGTTTTAACAGCAATTGGAGTACCAATGCACACATCTACACAGCTTTAACTATCAAGAATTCTTTCAACCTTTCCTTGATCTACGTTCATTACGTACTGAATTCCGCTGACTTCCGCTGCTTCATGTGTTAAGGCTGCTATATCATCTCTACTCATATATTCCACGGCAAATTTCCGGCTGCCCGCCATTAATTGCCGTAAACCTTGGGCAAGACGTTCGTAATAGGTATAAAGCCCTATGGCGCCTGTCGGGAGGCTTTCGAATTCCTTGTTTCCCAGTTCTTTACGCAATGTGCCTGATGTTACGAAAATCTCATCTTTCGAATTTCCGAATCGCTCAATATATACCGGTATTTGCTGTTCTTCCATAGTGCGCCCTATTGTTTTACCTACCATAGCTGCCGCAATAGGCCC